>NZ_JBIWLW010000007.1:110334-321861 GCF_044766385.1 Streptomyces sp. NPDC102274
CACCCCCGCCGGACGGCGAACCCCATCCGAACCGGTGACAGGCCAGGTGAGTTCCCCCACAACGGCCCACTGTGGAGGAGCGACCCACCCTTTCGCGCCTTACGCTCGACGAACCGCACGACCCCCGTCGCCCCCCTTCCATGCCACGGAGGTTCCCGCTCCATGAAGCTCACCGTCGTCGGCTGTTCGGGTTCGTTCCCCTCCGCGGGATCGGCCTGCTCCAGCTACCTCGTAGAGGCCGACGGCTTCCGGCTGCTCCTCGACATGGGTAACGGCGCCCTTGGCGAGCTGCAGCGCCATGTTGGTCTCTATGACCTCGACGCCATTTTTCTCAGCCATCTCCACGCCGACCACTGCATCGACATGTGCGGCTACTTCGTGGCCCGTTACTACCGGTTCGACGGTGGCCGCTGCGACGCCATCCCCGTCTACGGCCCCGAGGGCACCGAGCAGCGTCTTACCACGGCGTACGCCGACACCCCCTCGGACAAGTCCATGAGCGAGGTCTTCGACTTCCACACGCTCAAGCCGGGCTCCTTCGACATCGGCCCCTTCTCGGTACGGACGGAGAAGGTCGCGCACCCCGTCGACACCTTCGGTATCCGGGTCGAGCACGGCGGCCGGTCGCTCACGTACTCAGGGGACACCGGTATCTGCGAGCCGCTGGTGGAACTGGCCGAGGACACGGATCTGTTCCTCTGCGAGGCGGCCTTCACGCACGGCAAGGAGGATGTCGTCGGGCTCCATCTGAATGGCCGTGAGGCCGGCGCCCATGCCGCGCGGGCGCGGGCGCGCAGGCTGGTGCTCACGCATATCCCGCCCTGGACGGACGCCGAGCGGAACCTGGCCGACGCGCGTGATGTGTACGCGGGCCCGGCGGAGCTGGCCGTTCCCGGCACGGTGTACGAGATCTGACCGGTCGGCAGCCGGACCGCGCACAGCCGTGGGCCCGGCCGTTCCTGACAACGGCCGGGCCCACGGAGCGTGCGGAGAGGCTACTTCGCCTCCGCCTTCTGCAACTCGGCGAGTTCCTCGTCGCTCTCGCGGCCAGGTGTCGGGATATTGAACTTGGTGATCGCGAAACGGAAGATCACGTAGTAGAGCGCCGCGAAGCAGAGGCCGACCAGCGCCAGCCCCCATGGGTTGGTCGCGATGCCCAGGTTGAGGGTGAAGTCCACCGCGCCGGCCGAGAAGCCGAAGCCGTCCTTCATGCCGAGGGCCCAGGTCAGCGCCATGGAGACACCGGTCAGCACGGCGTGCACCGCGTACAGCGCCGGGGCGATGAACATGAAGGTGAACTCGATCGGCTCCGTCACGCCCGTGACGAACGCGGTGAGCGCGAGCGACAGCATCATGCCGCCGACGACCTTGCGGCGCTCGGGACGGGCGCAGTGGACGATCGCCAGACAGGCGGCAGGGAGGGCGAACATCATGATCGGGAAGAAGCCGGTCATGAACTGTCCGGCCGTCGGGTCGCCCGCCAGGAAGCGGTTGATGTCGCCGCTCTTGCCCTCGAACGTGCCGGCCTGGAACCACGGGAACGAGTTCAGCAGGTGGTGCATGCCCACGGGAATCAGCGCGCGGTTGGCGACACCGAAGATGCCCGCGCCCACGGCGCCGGAACCGACCAGCCACTCACCGAAGTTGTGCAGACCCGCGCCCAGGACCGGCCAGACGTAGCCGAAGACGATGCCGATGACCAGGCCCGCGAAGGCGGAGAGGATCGGTACGAGGCGTCGGCCGCCGAAGAAGCCCGCCCAGTCCGGCAGCTTCGTCCGGTAGAACTTCTGGTAGAGCAGCGCGACCACGACGCCCATGACGACACCGCCGAGGACTTTCGCGTCAACAGGGGCGCTGTTCATGACTATTTTGCCGTCGACCACCGACGCGACCTTGGGCAGATTCGAGTCGGTGAAGGTGGCCAGCACGTTCTTGAAGACCAGGTAGCCGGTGACGGCGGCGAGCGCGGTGGAGCCGTCCGCCTTCTTGGCGAAGCCGATCGCGATGCCGACGGCGAACAGCAGCGGCATGTTGTCCAGGATGGCGTTGCCGCCCGCGGCCATGAACGAGGCGATCTTGGTGATGAACGCCGGGAACGAGTCACGGCCGAGCATGTCGGTATTGCCGAGGCGCACCAGCAGGGCGCCGGCGGGCAGGACGGCGACAGGGAGCATCAGGCTTCGGCCGATGCGTTGCATCACGGCCATCGCGCCGCTGCCCTTGCTCTTGCCCGCCGATGGCTTCTTGTCCGCCGAAGCGGTGGCGCTGGCCGTGGACATCAACTTCCTCCAGGGGGAACGCGGCACGCGACCGCGTGGTCTACACCATCAGTGGTGTAGACCAGTTGTAGCACGGTGTGATTCATATAAGGAACCTGCGAAATCTGTGGCCTGGGCCATAGTCACGCCGCCGTCGGACTTGTCTACGGCTGGGTGTTCTGCTTTTCGACGGCCTCTTCCAGCTCCTCGGGTTCACGCCCCGGGGTCGGGAAGTCGAACGCCCTGATCGCGACACGGAACACCACGTAGTACACGACCGCGAAGCAGAGTCCGATCGGAATGATCAGCCAGGGCTTGGTGTCGAGGTGCCAGTTGACCACGTAGTCGATCAAACCGGCCGAGAAGCTGAAGCCCGCGTGCACGCCCAGCGCCCAGGTGATCGCCATCGAGGCCCCGGTCAGCAGCGCGTGAGCGCCGTACAGCAGGGGCGCCGCGAACATGAAGGAGAACTCCAGCGGCTCGGTCACGCCCGTGACGAACGAGGTCAGCGCGACGGAGGCCATCAGGCCCGTCACCCTCTTGCGGTGCTCGGGGCGCGCGCTGTGCGCGATGGCGAGGGCGGCGGCCGGCAGGCCGAACATCATGATCGGGAAGAACCCGGACATGAACTGGCCCGCCGAGGGGTCCCCGGCGAAGAACCGGGTCAGGTCGCCCGTCACGACGGTGCCGTCCGGCTTGGTGTACTCACCGGCCTGGAACCAGAAGAAGGTGTTCAGGAACTGATGCAGGCCGATGGGGATGAGCAGCCGGTTGGCGACCCCGAAGATGCCCGCACCCCACGCGCCCAGATCGATCAGCTGTTTGGCGAACGCGGTCAGCGCGTCCCCGACCGGCTGCCACAGCAGCCCGAAGGCCACGCCGAGGAGGGCGCAGATGAAGGCCATCAGGATCGGGACCAGGCGGCGGCCGTTGAAGAAGCCGAGCCAGTCGACCAGTTTCGTACGGTGGAACCGCTGCCAGACGACCGCCGTGAGCAGCCCGATCAGAATGCCGCCGAGCACACCGGGGTTCTGCGGGGTGCCGTCGGGCGTCGCCTTCGTCACCGAACCGGCGACCGGAAAGGCGGCCAGTACGCCGTGGTAGACGAGGAAGCCGGCGACCGCCGCGAGCGCGGTGGAGCCGTCCGCCTTCTTGGCGAAGCCGATCGCGACCCCGATGCAGAAGAGCAGCGGCAGCCCGAACGCGCCGTCCAGAATGGCGCCGCCGCCGAGGCTGAGCACCTTCGCCGTCTTGTCCCAGAACGGACCGTGCAGGTAAGCGGCGAAAAGGTTCCCGAGGCTGACCAGCAGTCCCGCCGCGGGCAGTACGGCCACCGGGAGCTGGAGGCTGCGGCCGATTTTCTGAAGCCCCCGGAACAGTCCGTTCCACCAGCTCTTCACCGGCCTCGCCGGCCTCCGCCGCGGCGCTGCCGCGCTGTCGGAGCTCATCGCGCTCTCCCGTCGTTCCCGACTGGTGTAGACCAGTTGCGATAGGCTCCCGGGGGCCGGTCGCGGGCGGGGCGCCGTTGATCGTCATCATTGGGTACGTGGTGAACGCGCGCCCGTGAAGATGGTCCAACCGTGCGTTACCTTGGCGAACGGTCCAGAAGGAACAGGCGGAACAGGCCCAGACCGGGCCGGTACAGCGCTTGTCGACAGTCAGTTCGACAGTCAGGGAGAAAGACATGGCCACCAAGGCTGAGAAGATCGTCGCCGGGCTCGGCGGACTCGACAACATCGAAGAGGTCGAGGGCTGCATCACCCGCCTGCGCACCGAGGTCGTCGACCCGGACCTCGTCGACGAGACCGCCCTGAAGGCCGCGGGTGCCCACGGTGTCGTGAAGATCGGCACCGCGATCCAGGTCGTCATCGGCACCGACGCCGACCCCATCGCCAGTGAGATCGAAGACATGATGTGAAGCGCTGACAGCCACGAGAACCACCCGAGGGCCTGATCCGGACCACCGGAACAGGCCCTTCGCGCAGGTCCCTATAGGCTCAAGCCCATGTCTCGTATCGACGGCCGAACCCCCGAACAGCTCCGTCCCGTCACCATCGAACGCGGATGGAGCAAGCACGCCGAGGGCTCCGTCCTCATCTCCTTCGGTGACACCAAGGTCTTCTGCACCGCCTCCGTCACCGAAGGCGTCCCCCGCTGGCGCAAGGGCAGCGGCGAAGGCTGGGTCACCGCCGAATACTCGATGCTGCCGCGTTCGACCAACACCCGCGGCGACCGTGAATCCGTACGCGGCAAGATCGGCGGCCGTACCCACGAGATCAGCCGCCTCATCGGCCGGTCCCTGCGCGCCGTCATCGACTACAAGGCGCTCGGCGAGAACACCATCGTCCTCGACTGCGATGTCCTCCAGGCGGACGGCGGCACCCGCACCGCCGCCATCACCGGCGCCTATGTCGCCCTCGCCGACGCCGTCGCCTGGGCGCAGGGCAAGAAGATCGTCAAGGCCGGCCGTCGGCCGCTGACCGGCACCGTCGCCGCCGTCAGCGTCGGCATCGTCGACGGCACCCCCCTCCTCGACCTCTGCTACGAGGAAGACGTCCGTGCCGAGACCGACATGAACGTCGTCTGCACCGGCGACGGCCGCTTCGTCGAGGTCCAGGGCACCGCCGAGGCCGAGCCCTTCGACCGCAAGGAACTGAACGCGCTCCTCGACCTCGCCACCGGCGGCTGCGCCGACCTCGCCGCGCTCCAGCACACGGCGCTCGACCAGACCCTCTGAGCCGGACCTCTCATCGGGCCCCATGGTCAGGACCTCAGGCCGGGCCCCCTGGGTAAAGAAGCAACCAAGAAGACCCCCGGAGCGTCTCCACCCGCACGGGCGCACGGACCGAACCGTGCGCCCGTCCACATCTCGGGGAGGAACCGCGCCATGTCCGCCGCGCCGAAACGCCGACGCCGCATCACCCTGGCACTCGCCGCCACCGCCATACTCGCCCTGCCCCTGACCGCAGGCTGCGGCGCCCTCGACAAGGCGCTGGACTGCGTCAAGACCGCCGACGCCATCGCGGGCAGCGTCAACGACCTCCAGCAGGCCGTCTCCAACGCCGGGGACAACCCGCTCCAGATCGACGAGACGCTCAACGAGATCGACAACAAGCTCGACAGCCTCGCCGACCAGACCGACAACGCGGACCTCGGCAAGGCGGTCGACAACCTGGGCAAGGGCGTCGACAACGTCCGTACGTCCGTCAAGAACGGCGACAACGCCCCCGACCTCACGCCCCTCACCGACGCCGCGTCCGAAATCGGCAAGATCTGCACCCCCTGACCGGGGGCCCCTACGGGCCCGGTCAGACGCCCCGGTCCGATACTGGGGGGCATGACCCGCCTGATCCTCGCCACCCGTAACGCCGGGAAGCTCACCGAACTCCAGGCCATCCTCGCCGACGCAGGTCTGCCTCACGACCTCGTCGGCGCGGACGCCTACCCCGACATCCCCGACGTCAAGGAGACCGGCGTCACCTTCGCCGAGAACGCGCTCCTCAAGGCCCACGCCCTCGCCGACGCCACCGGCCTCCCCGCCGTGGCCGACGACTCCGGCCTGTGCGTCGACGTCCTCGGCGGCGCCCCCGGCATCTTCTCCGCCCGCTGGGCCGGCACCCACGGCGACGACACCGCCAACCTGAACCTGCTCCTGGCGCAGCTCTCCGACATCGCCCCACGCCACCGCGCCGCCCACTTCGCCTGCGCCGCGGCCCTGGCCCTCCCGGACGGTACGGAACGCGTGGTCGAAGGCCGCCTCCTGGGCACCCTCCGAGAGTCCCCGTCCGGCACGGGCGGCTTCGGCTACGACCCGATCCTCCAGCCGTCCGGCGAAACCCGCACCTGCGCGGAGCTGTCCCCGGCGGAGAAGAACGCGATCAGCCACCGGGGCAAGGCGTTCCGCGCGCTGGTCCCCGTCGTACGGGAGCTCCTGGGCTGACGCACTGGAGCACGAAAAACGGCCTGCGCATCAATCTTTCGATTCGCAGGCCGTTAGTGTGCGGCGGAAGGGATTCGAACCCTCAAGCCCTATCAGGGGCCACAGATCCTAAGTCTGCTGCGTCGCCACTGCGCCACCGCCGCCGGGCCGCGTGCCATCGTACCGGGCAGACTAACGAACCCCGCGTCAGAAAGTCATGTCGATGGCAGGGCGTCAGAACCTGGGCTCCGGGGACTGCGACTCCACCAGTGCCACCGCTTCCGCCTTGGTCGCGACCGACGGCGGCGAGCCGTCCAGCGGGCGCTGGGCGGTTTCCTTCATGCGGGCCACCGCGATCACGCCCACCAGCGCCGCCGCCATCGAGTAGTACGCGGGCATCAGGGTGTTGCCGGTCAGACCGATCAGGCCGGTGATCACCAGAGGGGTCGTGCCGCCGAAGAGGGACGCGGAGAGGTTGTAGCCCACCGAGAGCGAGCCGTACCTGACCTCCGTCGGGAACAGCGCGGGGAGCGCGGCCGACATGGTGCCCAGAAGGCAGACCAGGGACAGCCCCAGCATCAGGACGCCCGCCGTGATCGCCGGGATGCCGCCCTGCCCGATCAGGAGGAACGCGGGCAGCGAGAGGAAGAAGAAGCCGAGCATGCCCGCCATCAGCAGCGGCTTGCGGCCGAAGCGGTCGTTGAGCCTGCCGACCTGATTGATGATCAGCAGCAGGAAGGCCATCACGGCCAGCAGGATGAGCAGTCCGTGTGTCTCGCTGTAGCCCAGCTCGTCGGAGAGATACGTCGGCATGTACGACAGCAGCATGTAGTCCGTGACGTTGTACGCGCCGACCAGCGCGACGCACAGGATCAGTGAGGGCCAGTACTGCCGGAAGATCTTGGTCAGGTCCTCCTTCGTGGTGATCTCCACCGAGTCCGCCGCCTCGGAGGCGCGCGCGGTGTCCGACTCCAGTTTCCGGAACGCGGGCGTCTCGTCGAGCCGCAGCCGCAGATACAGGCCGACCAGCCCCAGCGGCCCCGCCACCAGGAACGGGACGCGCCAGCCCCAGGCCTCCATACTGTCGGGGCCGAGCGCCGCGGTCAGCGCGGTGACCAGACCCGCGGCGCCGATGTATCCGGCGAGGGTGCCGAACTCCAGGAAGCTGCCGAAGAATCCCCGGCGCTTGTCGGGGGCGTACTCCGCGATGAACGTGGACGCGCCGCCGTACTCGCCGCCGGTGGAGAAGCCCTGGACCAGCCGGAAGAAGATCAGCAGGACCGGGGCCCAGAACCCGATCGAGTCGTACGACGGGATCAGCCCGATGGCGAAGGTGCCGATCGCCATCATGATCATGGTCAGCGCGAGCACCTTTTTCCGGCCGATCCTGTCACCCATCGGGCCGAAGAACAGGCCGCCGAGTGGCCGTACGAGAAAGGCCACGGCGAAGGTCGCGAAGGAGGACAGCAGCTCGACCGTGGAGTTCCCCGACGGGAAGAAGACATGCCCGAGGGTGACGGCGAGATAGCTGTAGATGCCGAAGTCGAACCACTCCATGGCGTTGCCCAGAGAGGCCGCCTTCACCGCGCGCTTGACCGCCGCCTCGTCGGTGATGGTGATGTCGGACCGCCGCAGCTTGGGATTCTTGCGCTGCCTGATGGTGCGGAAGAGGGCCGGGTGGCGCTTGACCGCGGCGGGGTCGGCCGTCCGATCGTGCTCCTGGCCGGCCATGGCGTGGTCCTTTCCTCGGGTGAGTCAGTCCAAGGGAACCTTCTGCGCGGTCGTGGCGATCGCGAACCGAGGTCCCACCGAAGCGGGACCTCGGTCACGGCGAACTGTCGGATGCCGGGATCCTCAGATGCCGAGATCCTTGATGATCTTCGCCACATGGCCGGTGGCCCGCACGTTGTAGAGGGCCTGCTCGACCTTGCCGTCCTCGTCCACGATGATCGTCGAGCGGATCACGCCGGTCACGGTCTTGCCGTACATCTTCTTCTCGCCGAAGGCCCCGTACGTCTCCAGGACGGCCTTGGAGGGGTCGCCGACCAGAGTGACCTCGAGGTTCTCCTTGTCGCGGAACTTCGCGAGCTTCTCCGGCTTGTCGGGGGACACGCCGATGACGTCGTAGCCCGCGCCGGCCAGCAGGTCGAGGTTGTCCGTGAAGTCGCACGCCTGCTTGGTGCAGCCGGGGGTGAGCGCCGCCGGGTAGAAGTAGACGATGACCTTGCGCCCCTTGTGGTCGGCGAGCGATACGTCGTTGCCGTCGGCGTCGGTCAGGGTGAAGGCGGGGGCGGTGTCGCCGGGCTGGAGGCGCTCGCTCATGGTTCTCCTCGGTGGAGCGGGGTGGACGTCGTGCTGTACGCCGCCGAGCGTAATCGGGGGTGCCGCCGGGTGCGGTGACGGCGAAGCTGACAGACTGTCCGCGAAGGACTACCGGACACGACGACGGAGGCAGCGCGGTGTCGGATTCCAGGACCCCGGCGCAGATCGAGGCGGACATCGTCCGCAGGCGCGGGCAGCTCGCCGAGACGCTCGACGAGATCGGGGTGCGGGTGCACCCGAAGACGATCGTCGGCGACGCCAAGGCCAGGGTGGTCTCCACGGTGGACCAGACGGCCGGGCGCGCGTTCGTGGCCGTGAACAGGACGCTGGCGGGGGTACGGGCGCCATTCGTCAAGGACGACGGCGCGCCGAGGCTGGAGCGGCTGGTGCCGGTGGCGCTGGTGGCGGTCGGGATCGTGGGGCTGCTGGTGGTGTCGACGAGGCGCCGCAGGCTTTGATCCGCCCCTGTGGCGTGCGCCGGCGGCGCGGGCAGGTAGGTTCGGGGTCGTGAGCGAGAACACCCACGACCAACACGACAAACTGCCCATCCGGATGCTCCATGACCGCGTGCTGGTCAGGACGGACATCCCGGAGGGCGAGCGGCGTTCGTCCGGCGGCATCCTCATCCCCGCGACGGCGGAGGTCGGCCGGCGGCTGGCCTGGGCCGAGGTGGTGGCCGTGGGGCAGAACGTACGGACGGTGACGCCGGGGGACCGGGTGCTGTACGACCCCGAGGACCGCGCCGAGGTCGAGGTGCGCGGGGTGGCGTACGTACTGATGCGCGAGCGTGATCTGCACGCCGTCGCGGCGGACCGGTTCGAGGGCTCCGAGGACTCCACCGGGCTCTATCTGTAGCCCTCCGCGCCAGCCGTCCACTGCAGTCGTCCACAGCAGTCGTCCGCGGCAGGGGTCTCCACCGCTTTGCTACCTTGGAGGGACCCCGACGAGACGCGCCGTACCGGGCCAAACGAAAGACGACGCACCTGTTGTCCGTGTCTTTCGTGCCGGAGGTGCCGTCATGGCCTGGGTTCTGTTGATCGTCGCCGGTCTGCTCGAGGTCGGCTGGTCGATCGGGATGAAGTACACCGAGGGGTTCACCCGGCTGTGGCCGAGCGTGTTCACGGGCGCCGGGATCGTCGCGAGCATGCTGTTGCTGTCGCGGGCGGCGAAGACGCTGCCGATCGGTACGGCGTACGGCGTGTGGGTCGGTATCGGCGCGGCCGGTGCGGCGGTGCTCGGCATGGTGGTGCTCGGGGAGCCGGCGACCGCCGCCCGGATCTTCTTCGTCTGTCTGCTGCTGGTCGCCGTGGTGGGGCTGAAGGCGACGTCGGGCCACTGAAACCGGCTGCCGGGCAGCCCGTTGTCAGGGGCCGGGCTTGGTGAAGCTGTCGAACAGGGAGGTGCGGGCGCCCGGATCGCCGTCCGCGTCTCCCGTTCCGCCGCCCCCGCCGCCCGCACCGCCGGTGGCCGTCCTTCCACCGGCGCCGGCACCTTCGGCCGCGCCGTCGTCGGACTGTCCCGGCGGCCGGCCGGCCGTCTGTCCCGCCGACTGTCTCTGGCTCCCGCCGTGACCGGACCCTTGCGTCCGGTCATGGGCCGGGCCGCCTTTCGCGTCGCCCGCACCCGGTCGGTCCTCGGGCTGACCGTGCGTCCCGCCCTCGTCCTGCTCCTGTGCCGCGTCCTTGGCGCCGGGCCGGTGTGGCCCGTTCGGCGTGCCGGGCGGGCCCGCCTGCTCCTCGTCGGTGGACGACTCCTCATCGGAGCTGTCCCCCAGCCGCAGATCGAAGCCCCGGGGTTCGCTGTTGCGGAGAGCGGCGGCCGTGTACCCGCCCCAGATCTCGGTCGGTACGCCGCCGCCGTTGACGCGCTTCTGGCCGAGGGCTCCGTACAGCGGCCGCTGCGCGGCGGTCACCGGGTCGGCGCCCATGACCGCGACGACCGTCGCCAGCTCCGGCGTGAAGCCGGCGAACCAGGCGGCCTTGTCCTCCTCCGCCGTGCCGGTCTTGCCCGCGGCGGGGCGGTCCGCGGACTGGGCGGCGGTGCCGGTGCCCTCGTCGACGACGCCCCGCAGCATGGAGGTGGTGGTGTCGGCGGCGTGGCGGCTGATGACCTGCCGGAAGTCGCGCTTGGGCAGGGTGACGTCCGCACCGTTCTTGGTGATCTTGTCGACCAGCGTGTACATGCTGCGTTTGCCGTGGTTCGCGAGGGTCGCGTACGCCTTCGCCATGTCCAGTACGGAGGCGGTGGCCGGGCCGAGTGCGATGGAGGGCGTCGCGGTCAGGTCGGGGGTGTTCCCGGGGAGACCGAGGGCGACGGCGGTCTTCCTGACCATGGCGGGACCGACGTCCTGGGCCATCTGCGCGTAGACGGCGTTGACGGAGTAGCCGGTGGCCTTCCGCACGGAGATGGGCCCGTAGTCGATGTCGTCCTCATTCGCCGGGTCGTAGCCGGTGGGGCCGTCGGGGCCCTCGACCATGTGCTCGTTGTCGCCGTCGTAGACGGTGTACGGGGTGATCGGTTCGCCGTACTGGGTCTCGGAGCCGTTCTCGACGGCGGCGGCGAAGACGAACGGCTTGAAGGTCGAGCCGACCTGGTAGTCACGGCGGGTCGCGTTGTTGACGTACTGCTTGGTGTAGTCGACACCGCCGTACATGGCGACGACCTTGCCGGTCCGCGGGTCGATGGAGGCACCGCCGACACGGACGTTGCGGTCGGGCTTGCGGTCGGCTTTGAGCTGCGAGGTGACCTGCTTGTTGACGGTGTCGGTGAAGGCGTCCTGCTTCTTGCGGTCGAGCGTGGTGGTGATCCGGTAGCCGCCGGCGGCCAGGGTCTTCTCGTCGATGATGTTGTTGGTGGTGAGATGGTCCTCGACGGCCTGGACGATATAGCCGCGCTGCCCGACGAGCCCGCTGCTGGAGTGTCTGATCTGGCCGGGCATCGGGAACTTCATCGCGTGGCGTTTTTTGGGGCTGAGCCAGTCCTCCTTGACCATGCCGTCGAGGACGTAGTTCCAGCGGGCGAGGGCGGCCGGCTTGTTCTCGGGGTGGACGACGATGTCGAACTCGCTGGGGGCGTTGAGCAGGGAGGCCAGATAGGCGCTCTCCGCCGTGTTGATGTCCTCCACGTCCTTGCCGTAGTACGCCTGCGCGGCTGCCTGGACGCCGTACGCGTTGCGGCCGAAGTAGCTGGTGTTGAGATAGCCCCGGAGGATCTGCGCCTTGGTCGCCTCGCGGTTGAGCTTGATCGCGATGAAGAATTCCTTGGCCTTGCGGATGATCGTCTGTTCCTGGCCGAGGTAGTAGTTCTTGACGTACTGCTGGGTGATGGTGGAGCCGCCCTGGGTGCCCTTGCCGCTGAGGGTGTTCCAGGCGGCGCGGACCATGCCCTGCGGGTCGACGGCGGGCTCGTTGTAGAAGCCGCGGTCCTCGGCTGCCAGTACGGCCAGCCGCAGGTGTTTGGGCACCTGCGTGAGCCTGACGTTCTCGCGGTTGACCTCGCCGTCGCGGGCGAGGTGGGTGCCGTCCGCGTACAGGTACACATTGGACTGGGCGGTGGCGGCGGCGTTGGCGGGCGGGATGGTGACCAGCTTGTAGCCCACTACGAAGCCGCCCATGACGACGAGCGCGAAGATCAGGAGCCCGCCGAACAGTGTGCGCCAGGTCGGGAGGGCTCTGCGCCGACCGGTGCGTGGGGGCGAGGGACGCCCGGCCTGGCCAGGTGGCCTGCCCGGGGCGGTGCGGGGGGCCGAGGGGTCCCGGGGGGCCCAACCGTACTTCTGTGGCTCGTCGCTCATATCAGTGGTGACTCCTCGGCCGTGGCCGGCGGTTCACTTACCGGCGTAAAGGTGTCGTATCAGGCGATTCGCGGTGCAATCCCAGGAAACGATGCGCATTTCCGGGAAACGCTGCCTACTCCTATGAAACGCGGACAGAACGAGGGAGTAACGACAGCCGGATAACCGGTCGCGGTGGGCCGGTCCCGTGGGCTAGGGTCGTTCGCTTTGGTGCCAGGAGGCCGACGACGCGCTGATGGGGTGAGGGAAATGGCATGGGGGAGGGGGCTGTAGTGCGGCTGTACGCAGTAGTGGCCGCAGGTGGGTTCCGCCGCTATGCGACGTACCGGGTGGCCACCTTCGCGGGTGTGTTCACCAACACCGTCTTCGGCTTCATCATGGCGTACACCTATACAGCCCTCTGGGACGAGCGGCCTCACCTCGGTGGCTACGACCTCTCCCAGGCCGTCACGTATGTGTGGCTCGGCCAGGCGCTGTTGATGACCTGCGCCATGATGGGCGGCGGTTTCGAAGACGAACTGATCGAGCGAATCCGCACGGGGGACATCGCCGTCGACCTCTACCGGCCGGCCGATCTCCAGCTGTGGTGGATGGCCGGGGATCTGGGCCGGGCGGCGTTCCATCTGCTGGGGCGCGGGATCGTACCGATGGTGCTCGGCGGGTTCGCCTTCGAACTGGCGCTGCCGGTGGATCCGCTGACCTGGCTGGCGTTCCTGTTCGCCGTGGTGCTCGGGGTGGTCGTCAGTTTCGCGATCCGCTTCCTGGTCGCGCTCTCCGCGTTCTGGCTGATGGACGGTGCGGGCGCGGCGCAGATGGCGATGCTGGCGGGGATGTTCTTCTCCGGGCTGCTGCTGCCGCTGAATCTCTTCCCGGGGGTGCTGGGGGAGGTGGCGCGGGCGCTGCCCTGGTCGTCGCTGCTCCAGGTCCCGGCGGATGTCCTCCTCGGCAAGCACACCGGGTGGGACCTGGCCGGGGCGTACGCGTTCCAGGCCGGCTGGGCGCTGGCCCTGCTGGCGACGGGGCGGCTGCTCCAGACCGTCGCGACACGGAGGGTGGTGGTCCAGGGTGGCTGACGAGATCGCCGCGAGCGGGACGGTGGTGGCGGGCGCGGGCGCGTCCGCGGGAGTGTCTGCGGACGCGCCCGTGGAGGCGTGGATTCCGCGGCTGTCGCGGCGGGCCGCCCTGCGCGACGGGCTGCGGGCGTACGGACTGATCGTGGCGATGTGGATGCGGTCCACGATGGCGTACCGCGCGTCCTTCGTGATGACGGCGTTCGGGAACTTCGCGGCCACCGCCTTCGACTTCGTCGCGATCCTGCTGATGTTCGCCCATGTGGACGCGCTGGGCGGCTACTCGCTGCCCGAGGTGGCCTTCCTGTACGGGACGTCCGCCACGGCCTTCGGCCTCTCCGATCTGGCACTCGGCTCCATGGACCGGCTGGGGCGCAGGGTGCGGGACGGCACGCTCGACACGCTGCTGCTGCGGCCCGTGCCCGTACTGGCGCAGGTGGCGGCCGACCGGTTCGCGCTGCGCCGCCTCGGCCGGGTCGCCCAGGGGCTGCTGGTGCTGGGCTATGCGCTGCTGACGCTCGACATCGACTGGACGGTGACGCGGGCGCTGATGCTTCCGCTGATGGTGCTGAGCGGGGCGGCGATCTTCGCGGCGGTGTTCGTGGCGGGCGCAGCCTTCCAGTTCTGGGCGCAGGACGCCTCCGAGGTGCAGAACTCGTTCACCTACGGCGGGACGACGCTGTTGCAGTACCCGCCGACGGTCTTCGCGAAGGATCTGGTGCGCGGGGTGACGTTCGTGGTGCCGCTGGCCTTCGTCAACTGGATCCCGGCGCTGTATGTCCTGGGCAGGGAGGACCCGTTGGGGCTGCCGGATCTGGCCGCGTTCCTGCCGCCGCTGGTGGCGGTGGTGTGCTGTGCGCTGGCGGGGGTGGCGTGGCGGGCGGGGCTGCGGGCGTACCGGAGTACGGGGAGCTAGTCGGAGTGGGCAGCAGGCCTGCAGATCGTGCGGATCGTACGAGTCGTGCAGGTTGTGCGAGTCGTGCAGGTCGTATGGGGCGTACAGGTCGTACAGAGAGAGTCGGGGCGGAGCGTTCATGAGTACGGATGGCACCGGTGGTACTGGTGGTACCGACGGCACGGGCTTCATCGAACTGGACGGCGTCGAGAAGGTCTTCGACGTACGCCGCAAGGCCGGTCTGCTGCGCCGCGAGAAGCATCAGGTGCGGGCGGTCGACGGCATCAGCTTCCGCGTGCCGCGCGGCGAGATGGTCGGCTACATCGGCCCGAACGGCGCGGGCAAGTCCACCACCATCAAGATGCTGACGGGCATTCTGACGCCGAGCGGCGGCCGGCTGCGGGTCGCGGGCATCGATCCGTCGCGGGAGCGTACGAGGCTGGCGCAGCGCATCGGCGTGGTCTTCGGGCAGCGGACCACGCTGTGGTGGGATCTGCCGCTGATCGACTCGTACCGGCTGATGCACCGGATGTACCGGGTGCCGGACGCGCGGTTCCGGGTCAATCTGGAGCGCTGCGTCGAACTCCTCGATCTGGCCGAGCTGCTGGACGTACCCGTACGGCAGCTCTCGCTCGGCCAGCGGATGCGCGGCGATGTCGCGGCGGCGCTGCTGCACGACCCGGAGGTCCTGTATCTGGACGAGCCGACGATCGGTCTCGATGTGATCTCCAAGGCCAAGGTCAGGGAGTTCCTGCGGGATCTGAACGCGGAACGCGGTACCACCGTGCTGCTGACCACCCACGATCTGACCGATATCGAGCAGCTCTGCAAGCGGGTGATGGTCATCGACCACGGCCGGCTGCTCTACGACGGCGGGCTGGCCGGACTGCACGAGGCGGGGGAGAGCGAGCGGACGCTCGTCGTCGACCTGGAGCGTGAGCTTCCGCCGATCGAGGTGCCCGGGGCGCGGGTGGTGCGGGTGGACGGGCCGCGGCAGTGGCTGGCCTTCCCCGCCGCCGAGTCCGCGGCGCCGCTCGTCGCGCGGATCGCCGCGGAGTATCCGCTGGTGGATCTGTCGGTGCGGGAGCCGGACATCGAGGCGGTCATCGCCAAGATGTATGCCGATCGATCAGCTGTGTGACGTGAGCCGCACCGTTGACTAGTCTGCTCGCATGACGAGTGACCGGCCTGACCCGCCGCCCTACCCAGGCCCCGATACGCGCGCCTCCGACGCCGAACGGGAGCGGGTCGCGGAGCGGCTGCGCGAGGCCATGACCGAGGGCCGGCTCGATATGGAGGAGTTCGACGAGCGCCTGGAGGCGGCCTTCAAGGCCCGCACCCATGGCGAGTTGGCCCCGCTGGTACGGGACCTCCCCGCGCCGGGGACGACGACGGACGTGGCGCTCGCATCCGATACGTCCGTCGCCGCGCGCGGTGCGAGCGGCCCGGGTGGCACGGGAGATGTGAGCAAGTGGCGGAGCCGGATCGGCCGGGAGCCGGCCACCTCGAAGGGTGCCTTCGCGTTCTGGGGCGGCTTCGGCCGTAAGGGGACGTGGACGGTGGGCCGCAAGTTCACGGCCGTCGTCTTGATGGCGGGCGGTGAGATCGATCTGCGCGAGGCGCGGTTCGAGGACCGCGATGTGGTGATCCGCTGCGTCACGATCATGGGCGGGGTGCATGTCACCGTACCGCCGGACCTGGACGTCGAGGTCAGAGGCTTCGGGCTGATGGGCGGCTTCGGCGAGACGGGCGAGGGCGAGGCGAGCCCGGGGTCGCCTCGGGTGATCGTCACGGGCTTCGCGCTGATGGGCGGGGTCGGGGTGGAGCGCAAGGTGCGGGAGTCGGAGAAGCGCCGGCTCAAGGAGGAGCGCAGGCGTCAGAAACTGGAGAAGAAGGCGGACCGCAAGGAACTGGACTGACGGCCCTGGACCGACGGCCTTGGACCGACGTTCCGGGACGCCCCGGACCGTTCTGGACTGACGGCTCCGGACCGTTCTGGACTGACGGTCCTGGACTGACCGCGGCGGCCGTCACCGCCGCCACGGCCTCACGCTCACAGCAGGGCCGGGGCCCGCTCTGCCAGTAGCCGGGGGCTCAGGTAACGGGCCATCACCCGGTATCCGGCCTCGCTCGGGTGCAGCCCGTCGCCCGAGTCGTACACCGGCCTGATCCGGTCGGGCGCGTACGGATCGCGTACCGCCTTGTCGAAGTCCACGACCTCGTCGAAGACCCGGCCCGCGCGGATCTCCTCGTTGACCCGGTCGCGTACGGACTCGGTGGTGGCGTTGTGCCAGCGGTGCGCGCCGAACGGCGTCAGCGTCGACCCGATCACGCGCAGCCCGCGTGCCCTCGCCCGCTGGGCGAGTTCGCGCAGCCCGGCGGTGATCCTGGCCGGGTCGGTCTCGCGGCCCCGCAGGATGTCGTTGATGCCGAGGTCGATGACGACGACCTTGGCACCCGCCCGGTCGAGAACGTCACGCTGGAAGCGGTCGAGCCCGCTCGCGCCGTTACGCAGTGCCGACGCGTCACTCAGGACCCGGTTTCCGCCGATGCCCTCATTGAGTACGCCGATGTGCCGGTCGCGCAGGCGCGCGGCGAGCGCATCGGGCCAGCGGCGGTTCGCGTCGTAGCCGGAGCCGACCCCGTCGGTGATCGAGTCACCGAAGGCGACGACCGCGCCCGGCGCCTCGCGGTTGAGGACATCGACGGCGGTGAGATAGCGCCAGACCCTGCGCGAGGGGGTGTACGCCCCCGCGCCGAGGTCCCGCGTACGGTCGCCGTCGGCGAGATACGAGGTCTGGAGCGCGTGCCGGTGGTACGTGACGGGCCCGCCGGCGCGCGGGGTGTGGAGCGTGACCAGCAGATCGCCGGCGTACGGGACCCGCAGCGCCACGGGATCGCTGACGAGCTGCCCGTGGGGCGGAACGGTCACGGCCGGCCGGCGGCCGAAGGTCAGCTGCCGCATGGTCCCGGCGACCGCCTCGGGACCGCCCCCGCCCTGGCCGACCGCGACCGAGGCACCGCCTATCAGCAGCGGGGTGGGGCTGTAGAGGTTGGAGAGGGTGATCCGGACGCTGGTGCCGCCGATGCTGGTGTGCACGACGTTACGGATGGAACGCCCGGGATGGCCGACCGGTGACCCCGGCTCGGCGCCCGACGGAGCGGCGGCCCAGGTACCGGTCCAGTTGTCGGCGGAGGCGGGCGCGGCCGTACCCACAGGGGTGCGGCCGCGGGTACCGGAGTCCTCGGAGGGGCCCCCGGAGCCGCCCGCGTCCGCGCGCGAGCCGCCGCTGTCCAGCAGCCCGTACCCGGTGATGATGACGCCACACACCAGCGCCACCACCGCGACCAGCGCCCCGAGCAGGGCAAATCCGCGATGTCTGGTCATAGCCCCCGAGTCCCCCCGTGTCTCCCTCATCACCCCGTACAGAACTACGTACGGAACACATCATCCGACATCGCGCGGGAACTCGGCGTGCGCCCTGGGAGTACCTCGGGCAGGGACAATGCGGTAGGGGCGGTGCGGTGATGCGGCAGCCCGGTGGTGCGGCAATGCGGCGGTGCGGCGGTGCGGCGGTGTGCCGGGCACGAGAACGGGAGCATGGAGCGTTGAGCAGAGTGCGATGAGCATGGCGCTTACGCGGACGGGTGGATCGGGTGGAGCGGATGGAACGTACAGATCCGGAGAGAGCGGTGGAGGGCGGCGAGGGCAGCGGGAGCAGCGGCGGGGGCATCGGCGGTAACGCGGGCCTTCCCGTCGGGTCCGGCGCACCGGGGGGATCAGGGGCGTCGGGCGGTTCCGGTGCGCCCGGTGCGCCCGGTGCGCCCGGCCGGTCCGGTGTGCCCGGTGCGCCCGGCCGGTCCGGTGTGCCCGGCGCGCCTCGGCCGTCCGGGACCGGAAAGCGTTCGGCGCTCCCCGCCTTCACGTACACGGCCGCCGACGAGGAGAAGCTGCGCGGCGTCCGCCGGATGAAGACCACCGCCACCGGTCTGCTGCTGCTGGTGGCCCTCGTCTATGTGCTGGCCACGTGGGCGAAGAACTCCGGCCTGGGCGGCTGGGCCGGCTTCGTCGCCGCGGCGGCCGAGGCGGGCATGGTGGGCGCGCTGGCCGACTGGTTCGCGGTGACGGCGCTGTTCCGGCATCCGCTCGGTCTGCCCATCCGGCACACCGCGATCATCCCGAACAAGAAGGACCAGCTGGGCGCCTCGCTCGGCGCGTTCGTCGGGGAGAACTTCCTCTCGGCCGAGGTCGTACGGAACCGGCTGAGCGCTCTCGGCATCGGCCGCAGGCTCGGTGCCTGGCTCGCGGAACCGGACCACGCCGACCGGGTCACCGCCGAGCTGTCCACGGCGCTGCGCGGCGCGCTGACCGTCCTACGGGACTCGGACGTACAAGCGGTCGTCGGCGAGGCGATCACCCGGCGCGCGGACGCGGTCGAGATCGCGCCGGGGCTCGGCAAGACCCTGGACACGGTCGTCGCCGACGGCGCCCACCACCGCGCGGTCGATCTGATCTGCGCCCGCGCGCACGACTGGCTGGTGGAGCACGGGGACTCGGTCATGGACGCGGTCCAGGGCGGGGCGCCGGGCTGGACGCCGCGCTTCGTGGACCGCAGGATCGGCGACCGCGTCTACAAGGAACTGCTGCGCTTCATCACCGAGATGCGCGACATGCCGGCCCACCCGGCGCGCGGCGCCATCGACCGCTTCCTGCGGGACTTCGCAGCGGACCTCCAGTCGGACACGGACACCCGGGCCCGGGTCGAGCGGCTGAAGTCGGAGCTGCTGGCGCGCCCCGAGGTGCAGGACATCATCGCCTCGGCCTGGGCCTCCGTACGGGCCATGATCATGTCGGCCGCGGAGGACGACCGGAGCGAACTGCGCCTGCGGGCGCGCGCCTCGCTGCTCTCCCTGGGCTCGCGGCTGGCGACGGACGCCCGGCTCCAGGGGAAGCTGGACGGGTGGATCGAGGACGCGGCGGCGTATGTCGTCACCACGTACCGCGGTGAGATCACCTCCCTGATCTCGGACACGGTCGCGAGCTGGGACGCCGCCGACACCTCCAAGAAGATCGAGGCGCATATCGGCCGCGACCTCCAGTTCATCCGGATCAACGGCACGGTGGTGGGTGCGCTGGCGGGCCTGCTCATCTATACGGTGTCCCACTTGCTGGGCGCGTGACGAAGCGCTGGGCGCGTGACCGGGACCCTGTCGTCCGTTCACGCGCCCAGCCACCATGGGGGAGTTGTTCTTGAGTACGGAGGGTGGGACGGGACCGTTCAACGGAACCGGGAAGTGCCTTCCTCACCTACCCAGTCAGTCAGTCAGCCGGCCACCCACCCGCGCAGCAGCTCGCTCACCCACCCGCGCGGCGGGTGACGGCCCAGGACGCGACGGCGACGCCACCCGCGACGGTGAAGACGGCGGGCCAGGCGCCGATCTTCTTGGCGAGGGGATGCGACCCGGCGAAGGCGGCGACATACGCGGCGCTCAGCCCGATCGCCGCCTTGGTCCCGCCGGTCCGATGCCACTGCCGCGCCGCCACGGTGCCGGCGGCGGCGAGGGCGACCCCGCCGAGCGGCCGCTTCTTCGTCAACCGGGCGACCCCGTAACCGCCGACGAGCCCACCCGCCGCCACGGCCGCCGCCGGAATCCTCGCTGTCGCACTCGCTGCCGCTGTCGCCATGGCTGCCACCTTTCGCCGTCATGTCCGTCGTGTCGTCCGGACGCTGTTGAGCGTACCGAGACGTAGGACAACACCAGGGGTGTGTACCGGGCGGCGTGTACGGGGAGTCCCACGGCGTGCCGGCTGACCGCTCCGGCCTCGCGTTGACGCGGCATCCACGCCTACAAGGTGGAGGCGGCGCTGCGGGCTTCGGCGGCGAGTGCCCGCACCCGGTCTGGTGGCAGCGCGGCGGGATGGCGTACGGGCGCGGGCTCACCCCGGCAGGAGCCGCACTCCCCGTCACGAAGGGCTTCGGGACGACCGGGCGCACGGCACGTCGCGCACTCAACGACCGGCCCCGACGGCCGTGCCGAAGACAGGGGCACGGGCGGCAGCTTGGCCGCGAGCCGCGCGCGGACGAGTCCGGCCGGATGATGAACCGGCAAGGGAAGCCCGTCGGTGAGGGCGCGTAAGACGTCCTCCTCGGTAGCTCCCCGTACGAACCACTCGGCGGCCAGGGACTCCAGGGCCGCGCAGTCGGCGGCGGACAGCGACACGGCGGGGTTCCTGCGGCCGACGGAGGCGAGCACGGCATAGGCCCGCGAGCGATCCGGCAGCCTCGCCGGACGGCTCGCGGCCGGGGGAGCCGGGGCTGGGGCTGTATCGGCTTGCGACACATGGCCCGGCACCTCGCCACCGGAGGCGTACGCAGCCCACGAGGCGTCGTCCCGGGCCGCCCGGGAGAACCACGTACGAGTGACCCATCGGGCACCGGCCGGCCCCACGAGGAACTCACGCTTCCGGAAGAGATACCCGGCCCGCTGAAGGAAATTCAGGGCGGTACGCAAGGCGCACTGGCCGTACTCCATCACCTTGGCCAGGGCCTTCACGGAAACGTCCGCGCCGTCCGGCAACCGGTCGATGAACGAGGCAACGGCCGCCTCGCGGTCCGGAAGGAGCACGAAGTCGTCTGCGGTAGGGGCCGGTTGACCGACTGCCGAACGCTTGCCGTAACCGGGATTGGCCATCGGATGGGGAGCGGTGTGCGCGCGGCGCGGCGCATCACTAAACTGCCTGTCAGCCATGGGGATCGCTCGTTTCGATCTTGTTGGTCAGGCCTCCGTCCGGTGCTGCGAACACCAGGCGGAGGCTGTTTTGTCTACTGCGTCTGTTGGCACGCTAAACCGTGGTGACCCTGAGTGGCAAGCCGATCGCGGGAGGTCAACCTCCGGGGTAGGGAGGGTGGGTGGGAAAGAAGAACCAACCGATCCTTACAAACAAGGCTCGAAGCGCGAGACTTGAGCCCCGGGCCCACACTCCACCCCCAAGCCCCCGGCTCGGTGAGTCACAGGAACACCCTCCGAGACTCGAAGCTCACGCCCCGAGCCGCCGGCGCGTACTGGGTGCACGCAGGGCGCTGACGAACAGATCCCACGCACCGAGCTGCACGACTACGTGAGGGCCCTGAGGCATCTTCGAGTCGCGGACACCGACAGTGGCCACGCCGAGACAGGCCACCTCTATGCACTCACCACCAGTGCTGTTGCTGTAGCTGCTCTTGCGCCACAGGGAGGCGGAGCGATGCAGGGTCATCGGGAGTGGTCCTCCATGACTGAATGGATCAGCGTCGCTGATCTCTGGGGGCTCAAGGCGAGCGCTCTGAGGTGATCAAAGGCTTTGGTGTAAAGGCTTACTTCCGTTGGGAGTTCGAGATAGACCGAGTCCGTCAGGCCTTCCCGGTACACCATGTCAGGATCCTCCTGCTCCGGAAAACTCAGCATGGTGAAGGCGCCGGTGATCGGGTATGCGCCGGCGTCGTGCGGCAGGACTTGTACCGTCACATTCCGCAACTTCGCCATGTCCAGCACATGCTTGAGCTGCCCAACCATCACCTTCCGGTTGCCGACCACGTGCATGAGGGCGCTCTGGTGCACCACGGCCCAAAACTCGGGCGGACTCACCGAGGAGAGAAGTTCCTGGCGTCGCATGCGCACGTCCACGAGACGCTGGATGTCGCCAGGGGCCTGATCGGGAGCGACACGGGTCAACTCGGTCGCGTACTCGGCCGTCTGTAGGAGCCCAGGAATGATCTCTGTCTGGAACGTGCGCAGATTGGCGGCAGCCTGTTCGAGCCCTACGTATACAGAGAACCAGGCGGGAACGGCGTCGCCGTGTGCATGCCACCAACCCTTGATCTTCGACTGCTTGGCGAGAGACTTCAGCAGCTCACGCAGCTCGTCCGACGTGCCGTAGAACCGGCACAAGGCATCGACATCCGATGGCTGCACCCGCCCCTGCCCCGTCTCGAGTCGGTTGACTTTGGAGCCGCTCCAGTCGAGCGCCTTGCCGACTTGATTGCAGGTCAGCGCGTTCTCGTCACGCAACTTCTTCAGCTCGATCGCCAGCCGACGACGTCGTGCAGTAGGTGATCCGGCCATTTCAACTCCTCATGAGACGGGGGAGGTTCCATCCCATCCGAAAGGGAGTGATGCGCCAATCACTCGTTGGAGGGAATCCTCCTATGCACATTGCATGGCGGGACGTGTAGATGTCACCATTTCCGCGTAATACATAACTGTGCGTATACAGAGCGGCGGAGGGTGAGGCTCATGTCCACTGACCATCACGGCTGCATGCAGAGAAAGCCTTGGGAGGTTCCCTTCCTGGCAGAACCGAGAGAGGTTGCTGGCCTGCGTCGGGTGCTCCACATGTACATGGGGTTCTGGGGGTTGCCGGAAGTCATCGTCCCGGCTCAGGTCTGCGTCAGTGAGATGGTCACCAACGTCATTCGGCACGTGGGCGAGGGGACGCCGACAACGCTGGCGGTCTCGATACAAGGCACCCACGTCCGCATTGAAATCCGCGACCCGGACACCCGTGCCCTCCCCACCGTGCTCGCTCCTCCTGACGACGCGGAATCGGGACGCGGCATGCTGCTGGTGGACGAACTGGCGGACCGATGGGGAGTTGCGCTCCTCCCGGACGTGAAGGTCGTATGGTGCGAACTCGCCACGACCCTGACCTCCCCGTTTGGCCATGCGGGAGGCCCACGCGTGGATAGAAGCGAAGCGCTGCTGGCGTCCTACGTCGCAAGACGCCCCTTGGACGCCGAGGCGAACAGCCCGCTCTCGGTAGCGGTGGCGGAGGAGGTGACGATCGACGTGATCACCGACCTCCTCCATTGGCTCCGCGCCCACGGCTGCGACCCGGACGAGGCGCTGGACCGCGCCCAGACGCACTTCGAGGCGGAGTTGGACGCGGCGAGCTGAGTCGAATTCAGAGTTCCAGCACGTTGTGGAAGAACCCTATTGACGGATCCTCCG
The DNA here is from genome assembly GCF_044766385.1 of Streptomyces sp. NPDC102274. Lineage (NCBI taxonomy): Bacteria > Bacillati > Actinomycetota > Actinomycetes > Kitasatosporales > Streptomycetaceae > Streptomyces > Streptomyces sp. NPDC102274. The sequence goes on from NZ_JBIWLW010000007.1 coordinate 133,580, forward strand.
GTGTCCCCACCAGCAGCGCTCGGTCGAGCAGGCCGTTGTTCTGTTCGCAACTGGTCTCCGGCAGCAGGACACAGGCATGGCAGGCGGCGAGGTTGACGCTGCCCGCACCGCTCGCCTCGGACTCGATGCAGAGCGGGTCCGAGGAGCACCACTGGGCGCGTTGGAGAGCGGAGCCGAGAGCAGGAGCCAGACGGTCCGGTTCGCCCTGGGCGACCAATCCGCCGAGGCTCCCCGCTGAGTCACTGGTTGCTGTGTAGACAAGGAGGCCGGCCATGTCGTCGTCGGCGTACAGCCGTTCCCGGAGGGAAGCGGCCGGGTAGCCGCCGTCCAAGCTCCACTCGTTGATGAGTAGGTGCGCCAGAGTGTGCAGCAGCACCATGCGCGGGGTAGCGGGTGAGGCGGGGACCGATTTCGGATCTTTGGCACGCTCCCGTAGCTGTCGGAGGTGGTTGTGTCTGATCCGTTCCGCGCGAGCGGCGACAGCATCGTTCCGTGCCCACTCGTCGAGCCGCTGCTCGTTCAGCCGAAGGAAGACCCCTTCACCCTGGACCTCCATGGCGGGCAACCAGTCCATCTTCGGCAGGGACAAATCTGCTTCGTGTACGTCGGCATGAGTGTCCGGGGTGTCGACGCGAGAGAATGCCTTGAGTGCGCGGACCTCGCGAAGTCGCTTGACCAGCATGGGGTTTGTCACGCCGTACGAATGCAGCGACGAGGCGGAGGTTCTCGGTGGCTCACAGATGAACTGCTCGTCACGGTCCGCCGAGGTCTCCGGGTTTCCCTCGCTCAGCCGTCGATACTCCTGCTTACGCAGGGCGACATAGGCACTGCCCTTGTTCTGCTCCTCCTCAGAGTCTGTGTCTTCCTGCTTCTCTGCCTCCAGGAGCTCCATGACCTGGTCCAGAGGGAATTCATAACTCTGATTGGCCGTTGCGCCCTTGAGATACAGCTCGACCTCGGAACGACTTCGATCGCGCAGATTGTCCCAGTGGTCCGTCAGACGAGCCGCGAGACCACCGCTCCACGGTGGAATCGACAATGAGGACTTCACGATCGCCTGCCACACAACCGACGAACCTCGCTGGAGAGTTCGCGGTGCCTCGGAGCACGATTCGTCAGGGGCGTCCTTGAGCCACGGACGCTTGCCGGCACAGCGGACCTTGATTTCCGAGAGCGCGCTTGTGCGGAATGCGCCCTCCATGGAAACTTCGGGGATGCCACAGGTGCACGAGATCAGGATCGAGCGCAGCGACGCGGTCTTTCCGCTGGAGCGAAGACCCATCTCACCACCGCAAAAACCGGTCTCCCCCTCCTTGCGGTTGTTACGGTGTGCCCATTTCCAGTACGGGAAGTCATCGATGTGCCCGTGCGCGCAGGCCATTACGAAGCGGGAGGGGACCAATTCTTCTCCACAGTCCCCGCACTCGTTCTTTCCCGGCGGGGAGTTGAAGCCGCGCACGTGTTGAAGCGCGTTGCACGTAGGGCACGAATGCCAGAGCGGGAAGCGTCGGACGCGTACGCCGTCCTTGCTGGTGTCGTCCGACGCGGGAGGAAGGCGGAAGGATTTCACGTCGAGGATCCGTGCCAGCCGGTGCTCGTCGATGGTCGGTGCTTCGGTCATGTTCCAGGAGTCGGTGCCGGAGACGATGAACGACTCGTTGTCGACGGCGATCAAGGACCCGACACCGTACGTGGTGATCATCTGGGAGCGACGCACCGAACCCCGTCGAGGAAGGCTGCGCTCGGGTACACCGCCGCGGCGGCGTCGGCCGGGGGGAGGGGTCATCGGGATGCCTCCATGAAAAGGGCGGACTCCGCATCCACATCACGCAGACTCCACAGAGTGGGCCAAGCTTCGTCGTTCTTCTCGTCGTCGAAGGCACACAGCAGCGAGGGGGTTTTCTTCCCTCTCTTCGGTTCGTACGTGAGACCGCCGTGAATCTCTGCTTCGTCCGCCCACCAATTGACGAACTCGTCGAACGCCTCTGCCGTCCCTCTGCACTCGTGTTCGTCAACAGCGGCGACCCGGGCCAGGAGTGCGGTCCTGACCACCTCGTCGAGCTCCTCCCGGAACTCTTCGATACTCCCCGCGCCCTCATTGGGACGGGCCGCAGGGATCAGAATGCGGGCCAAGGCGACGATGACCGCGTGCAACCCACGCTCCCTTGCGCGGGAGGAGAAGGGCGTCACGCTGGTCGACTCGACCTCCCGATACAGGGCCGAGTGGAAATGGAGGAAGTTCTCGTAGTGGGAACGGTCGCGGGAACGGGACGAATTGAGCATGACGGCCACCAGACCTGGGTGACTTCGGCCGACACGACTGGTCGCCTGGATGTACTCCGCGGTGGTCTGCGGTTGCCCCATGACCGCCATCAGGCCCAACCGGTCGATGTCCACGCCGACGGAGATCATGTTGGTGGCGAGCAGGACATCCACAGTCTCGGGGTGAGGGAGCCGCCGCTCGATCTGCTTGAGACGAGCCGGAACCTCGCTGGAGTTGGCCCGGCTGGTCAACTCGGTCTGTTCCTGGACACCTCGCTTCTCGCAGTTGTCCCGTTCGGCGAGATACTCCAGGTACGCCTCGACGTCGTCATGGACCTGGAGCTCAGCAGCAGCCAGCAGTCGGAGGCTGTTGAAGTAGCCGACGAGCGTCCAGTAGGCGTCACGTACCTCCTGGCCGGTGTCGGCCCGCATCGCTTGGTGGAGCAGTGTCGCGTATGTGCGGATGAGCAGCGTGGACTGGCTTGTGCTCGGGGTGAGCAACCCGATGTACATGCGGCTGGCCTTCACCTCCCGAGGGGTCTCCACCGCGAACCAGGAGTCCCGGGCGTCGAGCCCGGCCGGCGGGAACTGGGAGACCTTACGATCGAACAGCGCTTTTCCCTGGTCCGCCGCTCTACGGATGGTGGCTGTCGAGGCGATCACCTTGGGGCGATCGGCCAGCAGATCCACGGCCGTCTCGTACAGACCGGTGAGGGTACCGAGCGGACCCGAGATGAGATGCAGCTCGTCCTGGACGATCAGCTCGGGAGGCGGAGTGCCGTCCGAGCGGTCCCGGTTGAAGAGCGCCGCCGTACGCTCCCGCCACGGCATCGCGGCGAACTTGTCCACCGTTGCGATCACCAGCGTCGGACGGGCGTCGTACACCGCCTCGTCGATCAAATGAACGGGAAGTCCGCCCCGAAAGTCACAGTCCAGGTCAGGGCATCGGACATGCATCCGCTGCGCACTGTCGTCGACCTCGTACTGGAACGCGTCGAGCCGTGTACCGCACCAAGGGCAGGCATGGAGCTGTACGGGGTTCTTCTCCTGGAGCGTCTTGCCCTTGCGCAGCTCGGCAAGGCTGTCCTCCGCCACCGACAGTGTGTTCGGCGTCGCTGACTGGCCTACCCACATACCGATGGAGATGGGCTCGCTGCCCAGGGACTTCTCGTCGTCGAGACGGAGGCGTTCCATGGCGCAGATCAGGGTGGCGGCACGCTCGAACTGCTGAAGGGTGAGAAGCCGAAGCGTGTAGCGCATCAGCACGGTGACACCCGCCCCCTGTTCCCTCAGCCGTATACGCCGTAGGAACGTGGTGAAGGCGATCAGGCCCAGGTAAGCCTCCGTCTTGCCACCACCGGTCGGGAACCAGAGCAGGTCTGCGGTACCGCGGTCCTCGTGATTGGGATCCACGATGCCTGCGAGGCACAGGAGGATGAAGGACACCTGGAAAGGGCGCCATCGGCCGGCCGACTCGTCCGGTTCCCCGACACGTCCGCTCTTCGCCCATACGCTGCGGGCCCGCTGCCGGGCCATTGCCAGATTGGCAAGACGAAACGCCATCATGGCATCCGGTTCCGTGCCTAGTACGTGGATCCCGTGGCGCATACGACCGAGAGCGATGCGGCACTGTTCGGTCTGCTCACGGGCCGGGGCCTCATGCACCGTTCCAGCGAGTGCTTCTGCCTCGGCCTCCTTGCGGTCGATCCAGGTTTCGTATCCCGCCGCCAGATCTTTGAGTGCTGCGAGTACCTCGCTCTCGCGCCGGGTGGCCAGGCCGTGCATGGTGAGGGCGGAGTCGTCGATCTCCGGGTTGGAGTCCGTCAGAAGCACCTCATGGCTCGGTACGAACTCGGTCCGCACCTCTGCGACGGCCGCCCGCTCCGCGGGCGGCGCACCGACGGGGGGCGGCTCCCAGTCCCAGTCGGCGGCGCAGCCGTGGCCCATGGCGAAGGTCGGGGCGTGTCGGTGGAGCAGCCTGCTCACGTCCTGTTCCAGGTCGGTCGCACCCTGAGTGGCGGGGCGTTCCACGAAAGCCCGCACGCCTGAGGGGGCGGTCACAGTGAGGCGAGGCTGGTAGAGGCAGAAAGCATCGTGCAGAGCTCGTTCACCGACCCGTTTGTCATTGATCAGGGTGACGGTCACGGTGACGGTGCCACTCGGTTCCGACGGGCGGCGGACGAGAGCCCGGATCTTGATGTCCACGTCGATGGGGTCGGGCCGCTGCATGCCCGGTTTCGTCACGTCGATCGTGACGGAGCGGAGCGTCAACGCGCGACGGCGCCAATGCTCGGACTGCTCCGAGGTGCTGCGGGCCTCCGCGTGTTTCGCTGTGATTGGCCTGCCGTGCGGATCGATCGGGTCGTAGACGGCAGCTCCGGTCGTGACGACGATCGTTGACGAGACGGCGGGGTCGACGGCGAAGGTGAGCCCCATGGAGGACGGTCGACGATCGTTGGCCGACGAGACACCCAGATCGGGGGCGGCGTCCTCGATGTCCTTCCTGCCACGGAGGACCGGGACGTCGTCGAGCCCGTCGTTCTCGGCAGCCCCGGTGGCCAGTTCCTCCTCTGCCGCTTCATTCGCCGGACGGGGGAACAGCACACCGATCGGATACGTCGTGATCGGCGGATCCTGCGTCAGGACCTCGTCGTCGGACCTCGGACCGAGAAGATCATTGCGGAGCTGTTCGACCAACTCCTCACGCATCGTGTAGTGCGCGGTATGTCGGCTCGCGGTCATCTGCTGTGCTCCTCCTCGGGGTGGAACGTGCCTCGCCTGTTGTATCTACCGAGCCCTGACATACGGGGCAGGAGCCAGACTCCGTGGTCGCCCAGTCCGGCGCGTGCACCGGATGCGGCGCTGCCGGCGACGCTTTCCAGACAGTCCACACGGAAGCCGACGATCTCCGTCGGCCATGTGATGGTCCAGCTCTTGTTGATCTTCAAGGAGGAGTGGAGGTCATGGCGGAATTGCTCCGACACCACTCCGATCGGCCTGTCCCCGTGGAAGACCGAATACGGGGGGCTCTGATCCGCGGCCATCGGTATCTCGTGCTGGAGACGGAGCACCAGTTCGTCACCGGGGCACACCGCGGCGGCCAGATACTCCTGCACAGCCTGTGGGGCGTCCTCGAAACCCTCCGTACCGGGGGGATGCTCGCGCGAGATGTCCCGACCAGAGGCCGCGATCCCGTCACGGATGTATGCCTTCCATCCTCCGATGTACCAGCGGTCGGTGGCCCTGTCCTTGCGGATACGTGCCGTATCGGGCGCGGCGAGGCGAAAAAGGTCGTCCCTGGGGCGGGTCATCGCGACGTACAGAGCGCGAGCTTCCGCCGCCGGGTCGACATGGGTGTGCTGCTTACGGAGTTCCGTCATTGTCGTGGGTTCCACCACGATCACCCGGTCGAATTCGAGACCCTTGGCACGGTGGACCGTCGACACCACCAGATCGGCCGGCTCTGCGGCGGCGAGGTCGTCGGGGGAACGCCCTTCGGCGATCAGTCTCCGCACCGCGGCGACATCCAGAAGACCTCGTGGTGCCCGTGCGGCGCCGCGCATCGAGCGCCAGAGCCTGCCGTGATCGCCGATGGGTGGCAGTGGACCGTCGGCGAGGAGTTCTCGGAATCGCTCCTCGGTGAGGGTGGTGGATCCGGTGGCGCGGAGCACGGATGCGACCCAGGGCGCCACAGGGCGGTCCTGCAGGGGCCGTTGCATTCGGTGCGGCACCTCCAAGGCGAACAGCGTGTCCGAGAGCACGAGGGCCTGCCGGTTGTCCCGACACAGAATCGCGCAGGTACCGGGGAAATCCCGGAGCGAGCTGAGGGTGAAGGAATCGTCGATGGCTCCGAAATCCGGGCATGAGCGAAGTAGTTCGTGCAGCTTGCGATGAAGGTCCTCGCCTGCGGCGTCGGACGCTTCGACTTCGAAGGGAAGACGCTGGAGCGCGGGACCGAGGGACAGCGCCGTACGGGCTTCATCGGTACGGGCGCGGAAATTGCCGGACAGGTGCAGCTCGACGAGATCGTCCGCGTACGACGCCCGCAACCAGTCGAAGAAGTAGTTGGTCTCCGCCGCTCGCGCATCCTCGTCCGACACCTGGAAACCGAAGATCGCCTGGGCTCCGTCGCCCACGACGGTGAAGCCGCAGTTGTCCTGGAAATGATCGAGGAGCGTTTCCACCATGTCCCGGCGGTCACCCACCAAGTCCTGAACCTCGTCGATCACGACATGCGCCGGCGCCCCCAGCTCTCCGGACTCGACCGCTCCGCGCAGGATGGCATCCGTGGCCTCCCGAATTCGCTCGTCGAAACGGAGAGCGCCCCAGTCGTGATCCGGGTGAGCGCTTCTCAGCAGGGCGTACGCCCAGGAATCGAAGGTCTGGACCCTGACACGGCGGGCCTCTCGCGCGTGCAAGGCGATGCGCTCCCGCAATTCCCGCACCGCAGCCCGGGAGAAGCTGAGAACCAGGATCTCCCCTGCTTCGAGAGCTTCCGCCCCGTTCTCCTCGGCGTTCATGAGCGCGTCAAGCCTGCGAACGAGGGTGTGGGTCTTGCCCGCGCCGGCGCCCGCGGCGACCAGGAGCCGTGTGTCCCACGGTTGGTCGACGACGGCCTGCTGCTCCTTCGTCAGCGGCGGACTGTCGAGATACGCGTCACTCACTTCGCCGTCCAGAGGTGCTCGAACTGCGTGAAGGCCAAGGCCTTGCCGTAATTGGTGATGTTGTCCCTGACGTTGAGGATCAGGCAGGTCTCCTTACCGCCGTTGCGCGGTCCGCGCAGACCGCGACCGATCATCTGCTGGTAGACGTTCGGGCTGTACGTGGGGCGGGCGACCACGACGGCACGGGTGGCGGGAGCGTCGAATCCTTGGGTCAGGACACCGTAGTTGGTGAGGACGCGAATACCGCCGCTGCGGAACGCGTCGATGCGATTCTTGCGATTCGCCGTGGATGTCGCAGAGTCCACGGCGGCCGCGTTGATGTCCAGGTCGTTGAGGCGCGCGGCCAGGTACTTGGCGTGCCCCACGGACGTGGCGAAGACCAGCACCGGCCAGTCCGCGGGCATGTTCCGGATCTCTTCCACAATGCGGTGGTTGCGGTCGTGGTCGTCGGCGAGCCGTTGTTCGGCCGCCTTCGACAGAAGGCTCAGTTGATCGGCCCGTTCCTTCTCGTCACTGGTGAGTTCGATCGTGCCGCCGGTGAGCTCCCGATGTGTGACCTGCGCCAGCATGCCCAAACTCTGGAGTTCCTCGTACGCCTTACCCGAGGGGAAGATGCCCTCGTCGAGGCGCCGGGAACCGAAGCGCTGGATCAGCCGACGTGTCTCCTCGTCGTTGGTGTTACGGAAGGGGGTGGCGGTCAGCCCGAGCAGATGGCGTGTTGTCTCCCGAGAGGTCAGCCCCAGATGCGTGAGGATCTCCGTGTATTGCTTCGCGATGGCTCCATGGGCCTCGTCGACAATGACGAGGGAGGCGGAACGCAGCCACGCGTAGCTGTTCGTACCCAGACAGATGCTGAGCTTGGCATCCGTTGCCACGACGAGGTGCGGACGGTCGTTCACTGGGCCCGCCTCGTTGGACGACCAGAGTCGACTGATCGCCAGGGGACTCTCCGCACCTACTTTCGACCAGACGAAGCTCCAGCTCTGGACGGCCTGTTCGCAGAGTTCCTCGGTCTGCGCGATCCAGAGGACGGGGCCGTCCAGCTGCCCCATCTGCTTGATCCAACGGATGACCGCCTCCGCGGCGACCCGAGTCTTGCCCGCACCGGTCGGTAGGGACAGCATCCCGCGCTGCGGGCTGACCCGGTCCAGCATCGCGAATACGTTGGCCGCGAGCCGGTCCTGGTAGTCGTGCAGTCGGGGAAACTCGGTGGGCCCGGAAACGTTGATCCTCGGTTGCAACGAAGGAGTCTTGGCACCGGCGAAGGAAGCGGGGAAGCCGAATTCGGCCACGAACTTCACCGCGGGGGAGGAGCCGGTGAAGGACGAAGGCGCATGGCTGGGATAGGCCGCGACGAGATCCCTCGTGTGCATCTGGAGCACACCGTCTCCGTGTGCGTTGTACGCCATGCGCGCGATCCGTCGGGGGGACGGATCGTCGCCGCCCAGGTCCACGCTCTCGCTCTCCAGTAGGCCTGGCGGCAGCCCGGCACGCAGTGCGGTCGGGCCGATGAGCAGCTCCAGCTTCTCCTCGACGGTCTCCGCCTCACGTACCTTACGAAGGGAATCCTGGAGTTGTCGATCAGCCTCCTGTCGCTTCTGGGCTTCGAGCACCGCTCGGCACCCTTCCTCGTTCAGTCCCCAGCGGAGTTCACGATCGGCAGCCAGGAGCGAGTCGAGTCGTGACTTCGGGGCGAGGACGAGCACGGTGGTGCCTTGGAGAGCACTGGCCAGAGAGGTCGGCCGTGCGCCCTGGGGCGTGCGGGTCACTTCCTCCAACTCGGAGCAGTGTAGAAGGCTGTAATTGTTGATGCTGTTGCCGAGACGTTGGCGCAGGGTCGGGAACTCGTCCCGCAGAAGGATGGGCTCGCCCTCGCTGACATGGCGGGTTTCCTTGCTGATGACGTCGGTGTACCGCAGCATCCCCCAGGAACTGATCAACAGGTCGGCGTCGGCAGGACTGCCTGCGAACAGGGCGGGGAGTTGTTCCGCACGCAGCGCCTTGTACTCCTCGGGAGTGGCCGCCACCGCGATTTCCGCGTCCTCGCGGGTGTCCCACTCTGCGCCGATCCGGCAGCGCGTGAGGCTGTCCGCAGGGAAATCGACGCCGAGGCGCGTCAGCATCACGTAGGTACGTCCGACAAAGGCGTCGTTCTCGCTGCGACCGAGTTCTTCCAGCAGTTTGTCCCACTGCCTCGACGGGACCTTGTCCACAACGACCGGGAGCTCAAGCTTGCGTGCTTTCTCCGCGCTGATGTCGGCCACCGGCAGGACGTCTTCGTATGCGTGCAGTTGCGGTCCCACAGCATCGCCGAGCGGGACGACGCCCTGAGAGGTGGGGACCATACCGTGGTGGAGGAGCATCCACCGAAGAGGGGAAATGATCGCCTTACGGGTCGCGGCCTGTACCCCGATCTGCATCGTCCAGGAGTGGATGACGCTGTCGTCCGGCAAAGCCCTGACGAAGGCAGCTTTCCCTTCGTCGGAGAGGTGAGGCAGGAGATGCAGCGGCCCGCCGGTGGCTGCCCCCTCCACCTTGAGACGTTGGAGCGTGGGCCGACTGTCCTGACTTCCCAAGGTCTTGCAGTAGCTCTTGTATATGGCCGACCGGTACTCCACGAACCAGGCGTCGTCCTCGGCCGGTTGTTGCCCCCTGGTCGGCCGGTCACGCAGGCCGAACTCCCTGAACACCGCCAGGTCGTCGGAGTGGAAGACCGGGTCCACCGCGATTGACGCGTCCCGGGACTTGTCGGCCGGTACCACCGGGCCGGGAAGCAGACAGTCCCTCATGCGGTGGAAGCGACCGTCCACGGTGCGGACGAAGAGTGTCGACAGGGGTGAGGGGACCTGGGTGCGCACCTCCATACTGACGTGACTGCCACCGGCGCTGTGGAACAGCTCCCAGAAGCGGTTCCAGTCCTGGGGGGCGTAACTGTCGAAGCCCTGATCCAGGACTCCCACGAAACGGCCACGGGCGTCCGCTTCCCGGATTCCGATTTCGTTCAGCACCGCAGTCAGGGAGGGATCCTCCGAAATCCGGGGATCGACATACACCAGATCATCCTTGAGACCGTCCTGAACCGGTCGGCGGAAGACCTTGCCCGGTACCGGGGCAACCATGCCGTCCTCTTCGGTGAGGACGATCTTTGCCTTGCGAGCCTCTACGGCAAAGGGCGAGGAGGCGCTGATCATTTCGGAGAGAATACGGATCGCGACAGCCGATGCATCGGCACTGCCGTCGGTGACCAGGGCTTCTAACCACTCGCGAACTGTCGCACGCTGTTGCTTGGTCTCGTGGAGTACGTGCTCGACCTTGCCCGCGCGGATCTCGGCGGCCTCCACCGACGGGTGGATCCAGTTCGAGGGGCGCCCCGGACAGGCGTTCCACATCTTGAGCCACTCCAGCTTCAGGCTTCCGCGGTTGCCCATGGTCGGGTGCAGCCGTAGGTCCCGAGGAATCCGAAGGACACCGTCCTGATCCGGCAGCGAGGGACGCTGTGCCGTCAACTTCCAGATCCGTTCGGTCAGATATCTGTCCGCCCAGTTGAGCGTTTCCGATTCCCTGGGGCGCCCCGGGAGCAGCGGGAGGTAGGCCCCGGGGTCCTCGGCCGGGACCAGATGCGGCAGGGAGTCGACGACAAGACGGGCGGCAACCTGGATGATCTCCTGGTTGAAGGGGCTGGCGTCCAGGAGGTTCTGGCGGTCCTCGTTGGTCTTCCACGCTCCGTTGAGGGCACCGCTCAGAGTCATGGGGTACTTGGTCGGGAAGAAGGACCAGAATTCACCACGTCCCCTGGGCGCCACCCGTACGGTGTCACCGGTGTATTCCGGAACGGCCCAGGCGATGTCGATGGTCCCGCGGTCATGCATCTCGCCGGCGCCGCTGCGGGCGTGCTCGGTAGGCCGGTGAGCGTGTGTGAACACCTTCCATGCGGTTGTCTGCGCAGGATTTTGGGTCCGCTGCTCGTTGATGGTGTGCCGGAATCCGTCATGCTCGACAGTGATCTCACGACGGATTGGAGGCATGGTTCGGTGGTCCTCGAGCACCACCGTCCCGACGTGGTGCGAGAAGAGCTGGAACCGGGCCGGGAACTCCCTGCGTTCGAGATCCTTGTCCTTCTCCGCACTGTGCATATCGCGACCGAGTAGCTCGGCGGCGCCCTCGACGAGCGGCAGTCGTACCACGGTGGTCGCCCAACCGAGGAGCTTGTCGAGCACGGGATCCGCCATTCGTTCCTTGGCGGCGTCGAGAGGACGGGCCATCCGTAGGACGGGTGCCTCGAACTCTTCGTCGGACGTGGCTCCTCGCGCTTCTCTGATCCTCTCGTACGACCAGGATCGGTCGAATCCGAAGGATCCCGAAGTGCTGAAGAACTGCGGTGTGTCGGTGACGGCGAGGACCGACTTCACGCCCACGCCGAATCGACCGATCTGGCCACCGCGCTTCTTTGACACGCTCATGCGGAGAATGGTCTCCGCGCCCTCGGGCGTGACCTCTGTGCCCTCGTTCGCGCAGTACAGGTGGGATGCCGTGAGAACCACATGCACTTTTCCGCCGGGGGCGTCGGCGATCTCGTCGGCGGCGTTCTGCACCAGCTCGAACAACTGGCGGTCCCCGTAACCGCCTTGAGTGATACGGCGCTCACCGTTGGCGTGCTCCAGAATCAGGCCCGGGTCGACGCGGTATGTCTCCAGCACTCGATCGGACTGTTCGAGGATCTTCCGGATGACGGGCGAAGTGTTCGAACTGTCCGTAGCGGCTTGGTGGTTCACTGGGAATCCATTTCATGGCCGAGGCTTTGCAACGAGGAGAGCCGGGCGCCGGCCGCAGCGGGGGGTACACGGCCAGCTCACAAGTGAACAATATGACAGCATTTTTTACGTGGTGTCAGAGTCAGGGCCGCTTGAGGATGAGGACCACCACTAGCGGAAGGGGGGAACGCCGGACCCTACGGCGCGGGCGCAGGACGTTCCTGTTGCGCGGCCGGGTCATGGCTACCCGAGAGCGACGAGGGGTACGAGGGCTGCGCCGGGAGGGACGACCGGTGTCGGGCGGAGCCGGGGACACGTTCCGCGGCTCGGCTGCTGCCTTCCGGGCTGCCTTTTCGGCAGCGTCGCGCAGACGGCGAGCGTTGTTGATATCGGCGCGCGTCATGCCCATCGCGTCGAGGAACTCGGACTTGAGGTAAGGGTCCTCGTGCGCGTCGTACTGTGCGACAATATCAAATTCTCCGGACATCAATGTCCTCCGCTTGCGTGCTGGTTGTGGTATTTGGGCATGGTGAAGAAGTGGCGCACGTGCAAAGCGGCCGAATCATGGGTAAGTGAATTCTTGTGGCCTGGTCGTCGACTGATGGGGCGTCAGGTTTAAATCAAACCTGCCCCGACCCCTCTTGGCAAGATGTTTGCCAGAGGATTTTCGTACCATCCACTCGGGACGTGAGGCGTGTACCGGAGTGGGGTAATCCGCGACTATTCATGGGGAGGGCATAGCAAATCAGGGCATTCGCTCATCTTTACTTGAGCGCGGCGCCCTGAATTCTCCGTCCCAAGACATTAGACCTGATGTTCCGGTTGACGCAAGTGTGTTCGCTTCGTGGAAACGGAATGGCGTCCGCCGTTTCGGCCCGCATGGGCGATGGTGGACGCGATCGAAACGGGCATAAGTTGCAAATTGGGTGAATTAATTATGAGTCGGGGTGGAAGGTGTGTTTGCTGTTTTTTTGACTGCGTCGATGAACTGCCCGAGCGGTCCCGTGTGCTCCGTCAAACGAAATTGTCGGGGGTCGCACTCGTCAAATACAGTGTTACTGTAGTGCCTCCTGCCGGGCGGCGCAGGCGTGGGCTGAGGAGTTATGACGGTGGATGTTGGTGAGGATTTCGGCCCCTGGCTCGCGCGGCAGCTGCGTCGACTGGGCATCAGTCAGGCGGAGTTGGCCGAGCGCGTGGGTCTGACCCGTGCAGCGGTCTCGGCATGGATCACCGGTCGGGCGGTGCCGAGAGAAGACACGATGCGCCTCATCGCGGAGGCAATCGGTACCGATCCGGGCACTGTCCACACGCGTACCACGGATGCCGTCACCGCCCGGCCCACTTCTTGGTACCACCGTCCTGCCTACGCGGACGGTGGGCGGGAATTCGGTAACGCCGCAGCCTTCGCCTTTGAGGCGGACATCGAGATCCTCGCCCGCGAAGCCACGCAGAACAGTCTGGACGAACGCCTGGATCGCGCTCGACCTGTTCGAGTTCGTTACACCCTCCACGAGTTGACCGGTGAGCTGTTGGCACGGTTCAAGGAAGCGCTCGGTTGGGATGCCCTGCGCCCCCACTATGATGCGGCCGCTGCCCAGGAACAGAAGGTCGGCAGGGTCATCGCCGACGGTCTGCGTGACATGAACGAGCGTGACCGACTCGTGCTCCTGAAGGTCGACGACTACAACGCATCGGGACTGACAGGGGATGACTACGAGGACGGACGGTTCGCCGCCGTCGTCCGTCGCCAACTGGACAGCCATAAATCCGATGACGGCGCCGGTGGCTCCTACGGTCTGGGCAAGGCCACCCTGTGGGCCACCAGCAGGCTCGGGCTCGTTCTGATCAACTCGACCTTGTCCGTACCGCACGAGGGACGGACGGAGCGGCGTCTCATCGGGCGACTCGACCTGCCGTGGCGCGTGGTCAACGGTGAACCGTGGGCGGGGCCGGCCTGGTTCGGCGAGCCGGACACGGCGCCAGGCAGTGAGGACGTGGCGCGTTCCTGGTGGGCGGATGAGGAGACGGTCGAGCGTCTCCATCTCACGCGGGAGAGCAACGAGCCCGGAACGTCCTTCCTCATCGTCGGTGCCCACGATGTGGCCAGTCGACCGAACGACGCCACCGACGAAGACAGCGACGACGACGAGTCCGTGCAAGGGATGCACAAGAAGTTGGTGCATGCGCTCGCAGACAACTTCTGGGCCGCCATGACGTCCGGAGCCACAACGGCCCCGCTGCTCGAAGCCTCGGTTCGAACTCTTCGCAACGGTGTCGTCGTCAAGGAACAGCGCGTCGATCCCCGCGTCGCTCAGCCCTCGCGTACCAGGGCTCTCAGGGCTTATTTCGACGGCGACACGGTGGACCGACTCACCGAGGTCGGTCAGGTGGCCATGGTCAAGGTCCCGCTGAAGGTGCCTACCGTGCGGGGGCGTGGAAAGGCGGCCGAGCACGAGGCCGTGTTGCTGGTGACCGCTGCCGAGGACGCAGACGGCAAGCCCAACCACATCGTCAGCATGCGCGGCAACAGGATGCGAGTGAAGTCCATACGGGTACCCGAGCTTCCGCTCGGCACCAGCTCGTTCCAAGCGGTGCTCCTGGCCGGGCACGCGGCAGGCCGCGATGCTGTCGAAGCCGACCGCGCCGAGGCGTTCCTGCGGGCATCCGAGCCGCCCGAGCACGACAAGTGGGGGCAGACAGAGGAGCTGCGCGCCACCTACTCGCCTACAGCCCATCGTCGTATCTCCGAATTCACCAGGGTGGCGAACAACGCAGTACGGGAGCTCGTGGCACAGCGCAGGGAACGGAACCAGGACGGCCCCAAGGTGCTCCGGGACCTGCTGCGGCTGGACGGTGGACCCGCAGGCGGCGTGAAGAGCGGTGGTTTCCCGACGATCATCGATGTCGACGCGTTCATCGACGCCGCGGGGGCGTGGCAGGTGGAGGCCGAGGTCAAGCTCCCCGTTCGGCAGGACCCTTGGGTGATGAGCCCGGTAGCCCGGTTCGACGTCCGCTCGGGAGGCCGGCCTTCGGTCGCCTGGTCGAGGATTGTGGCCGGGGAGAACTGTCGGTTCGTCGATGGTGCGCTCCACTTCAGGCCCGGAGCGCGTACGGCTTCCTTCAGCGCGACCACGGATGTGTCGACGCATCCCGTCCGCTCGGCCTTGGCGGGCTTGGTCGTCGATCTACAGAAGTCGAAGGGGGCTTCCGAATGAGGGTCTTTCCGTACCGGACTCTGGCGGGTGAGGTCGCTCTTCAGGTGACGGCGGTGAAGCAGGATCAGAAGAGACTCGATACCTCTGTGTTCTCCAGCGACGAGCGCGTTGTCGCTCTGCACCAGGTGGAACGGGACGACTGGACGTGTTCCAGGGTCGACGTCGCCGCCACCTTGCCCGTCAACGAACTCGAGGGACCCTGGCAGGACGTAGCGGTGGTGGCCGTATTGACGGAGAAGGCGACCAACGTGCGCTCGACCGCTCTGCTGCAGCGGGAGGTGAGCGGCGGCGCACGGTGGACGGGGCGCATCAGGCTCTGGAGGAATGCCCACCGTAGCCAGGCGGAACTTTCCGTGAGTGTCGTCGCGACGGTAGACGATGTGCCGGGCCGCGTCATCGGGGAGTCCGAGGCGAATTGGTTGATCGACCTCACGGCCCGAGCGCCGGTACGTCGGCGTGAACTTCACGTCGACGAAGTGGACTTCGGCGATGGACCGCACGAATGGCTCAGATCCTTTCGGGACGCGCCATGGCTGGTGGAGACCTCGGGTGAGCTGCCGACGGTGCACATCAATACAGGATTCGAGGGCATCTCTGAGCTGCTCAATTCCGGCGGAACGCCGCTGGAGCGGGCAGTCAGGGACATGGTGGCCGCCCAGATCGCTACCGACGTGTGGACAGCGGTTTTCCATTCCGCCGTCAGCGATTTGGAACTGGACGCCGAAGGCAATCCACAATGGCCTGGTGGATGGCGGGACGCGGTACTGCGGGGGATGCTTTCCGACGTGCTGCCAGGACTGTCGGGTGCGGACGCCTTGAGCGAGATCCATGCTCGTCGCCGGGAGGCGTCCGGTTGGAACGAACTTCAGCCGCGTATCAACTACGCAGCCACCCGGAGGGCTCGGGTCGCCAGGAACCTCGGCACCGCCATTCGCGTGATCGACACGTCCCAGAAGGCGAGCAAGGCATGACGACTGAGAAGCCCGAGCCCCTCCCGGACCGGTTGGCGCTGCTCTCCGACCTCAACGCGGTCAAGTACATCACCACGGGTGTGCGGTCCGGGCGTGAGAGCCCTCCGTACATCGAGCTGGCGCGGAGCGTCGCGCCGCTGCCCGGCGACGGGCGGCGGCTGCGCGGCGAACCGGTCCGGGATCTGATCGAAGATGTCATGCATCTCTTCCGGGACGACAAGCCCACCAAGGCGGACGCGTGGCTTGCCCCCCGCCTGCACGCCACGCTGAGGCTGACCCGCCGGGAGGCCGCCGACGAGGGGTTGTGGAACCACCTCGCCCTGGCGCTCGCCCCCGACTACGTCTTGTGGCGTCATCTGCCGGCCCAGGGGAAGGACGGCCTCCCGCCGATGGTCTCGACGAACAGATTCCGCGGTGCCCACTACACCCAGGCGTTCTCGCGACTCTGGTGGGCGGCGGAGCTGTTCAGAAACGGGTCCGACTACCGGCCGGCCGTGGTGGCATGCGGGAATCAGGATGTTCTCAACACGGTGCTGCGGCTCGACGTCATAGACCATCGGCCCACGGCTCAGGCACTGATGAGGCTGGTGGAGCAGGGGTTGGCGAGTACGGGACGTGAGGTCAACGGATTGGCGGTCGTGGTGAACGCGGCTGCCAGCACGCTGTTTTACGACCTACTGGCGGAGGACGACGACGGATATGGCGATGCGCTGGACGAATGGCTCGCCGGTGCGGAGACGGCTCCCCCGGTGTCGCGACGATTCCTGCCGGAGGGGCCCGCGGACGGGCCGGTGCCGGAGAAAGCGGTGGATGTTCTGGTGGAACGCTTCCACGAGCTGTTCCGCGACGCCCTTGTTCGTGGGCGGGACACTCTTCAAGAGTGATCAGTGTCGGCGTATCTCTGCAGGTGCCGATGGATGGCCGCGGCGAGAGCTCTCCCCAGGCCCACCGGTACGGCGTTACCGATCTGGCGTGCGATCTCGGTCTTCGTTCCGTACCACTTGAACTCTTCCGGAAAGCCCTGGATCAGAGCTGCTTCGAGATGCGTGATCGGCCGATTGGCAGTGGGGTGCAGATACCTTCCTTTCTCGGGCTTGAAGAACTCGGTGCGAATGGTCACCGAGGGCTCATCCGCGCGGAGTCGACCCATGACGTCACCGGAGCCCTTGTCGTGGCGGTCCCAGCTTGCGGTCGAAAGATAGTGCTGCGGAGATTTGAGCCTGTTGTAGCCGGCTGTCCTGGACAGGCGAATTCTTCCCTTCCTGTCGACACGATAGAACCTTCCACGTAGGTCCATGCGATTTCCGCGGGGAGGGATTGCGCGGTATCGAGCCTGGGAGAGCTCTGTGGCTGTCCGGCGAATATGGAGATCGGTCGTCACGTAATGGCCCGGGATATTCGGGTCGAACGGTGACGGAATGCCGCTCGGTTCCGGGAGACCCGGCCCGAGGAGTGGAACGCTTTCGGTACGTTCGAACACCAGTGAGGCGACCGATTCCCAGCGAAGCGGGGGGCGACTTTCCGGGGGCAGGGCGTCGGCGGCGAAGAAGGCGCCCTGGTCCACGTCCGGGACAACACCCTTCTTGCTGTGGGTCGCTCTCGGGTGCTTCAATGCAACGCCGAGATCCTTCCGGGTGCAGATTACAATGACGCGGCGCCGCGCCTGGGGGACCCCGTAATCGGCTGCGTTGAGGACTTCGACCTGCATCCAATAGTTGCGCAGTTTTCCATCGGGCTTTTTGATGTCGGCTTCGAGTTCAGCGAATTGGCTCGATTTCAAGAAGCGGTCGACGTTCTCGATCACAAAGATCTTGGGTTGCACAGTCGTGACGACTCGGATGTACTCGCGCCACAGTTCGTTACGGGGGTCGGTCGGATCTTCCTTGCCCAGCCCGGAGAAACCCTGGCAGGGCGGCCCTCCCATGATGATGTCCGCGCCGCGCTCGAAGGGGGTGGGGTCGAAGATCGCGATGTCGTCGGCATGGACATGTGATGAGCCGAAATTTGCGGCATAGGTCGATGCTGCGGCCTTGTCGAACTCGACAGCAGCAACAGAGACGAAAGGTGAACTACCGGGACCATTCGGTTCGTATGAGCGAAATCCGGCAGAGAACCCCCCGCAACCGGCAAAGAGATCAATTACCTTAATTGGTGCAGATGGTGATTTTCGTGAAGAGGGGGTGCTCATGGGATCGCAGTGTAGCCGGCGTGGTGACTGAGTGGACCCAAGGAGGCGGGCAGCGTGCTCGAACGGGAAGACCACTGCTGTGACCTGGAGTTCTGCCTCGAAGCGGGTAGCTTCACGAGGTCAGACATCCAGAGCCTCTGCGATGGATTTTCCCAGAGCTCGCCCGACCGGAGGTGGAGACGCGTGGCCGATCTGTCGGGCGCGGGCCGTCTTCAATCCGGCGAACTGCCAGTCGGAGGGGAACGCCTGGAGGATCGCCGTCTGTGCCACGGTGATCTTCTTCAGCGGGGACCCGGAGGTGTCGGACTCTTGGACGCCGTCCGGGCCGGGTACCTCGTCACTCAGGGCGTTCCCGTTGATCCCCATCCTGGCCCACGCCTTCTTGCTGCCACTCAGTCCGAGATCGGCGCCCCCACGATTCTCGGATCCTCCGACCAGTGTCGGAGCGACGCTGTCGGCCCTGGACGCCCATGTGTCGGCCTCGGTCCAGCCGCGTGCCGACATCGAGGCGTGCAGAGCCTCACCAGCGGTGACATGACGTGCGACACAGGGCACCGGGGGGCGGTAACTCGTCGTCCCGTTGTCCTTCAGCGCCACCAGTACGCCCTGCTTACGGTCCTGCGGGACCCCGAAGTCGGCCGCGTTGACGACGAACCAGCTGAACTCGTACCCCAGGTGGACGAGTTCCTTCTGTATGAAGTCCCTGACGTCGGCGAACTCGGGCGCGTCCACCAGGCCCGGAACGTTCTCGATGAGGAGAGCCCGTGGCTGCACGGCGTGTACGAGGAGAACGGTGGCTCTCAGCAGGCGGAGCTCGACCCCTAACTCCGTCCGGCCACGGGTCGCCACGGATTTCACCCTGGGCAGCCCGGCGGACAGCAGATCGACGTCGTAGCTCTCCTGGTGCTCAACGGGGTCGAAATCGAGGAGGTCCATCTCCAGGACGTTCCACGAGCTTCTGTTCTTTCGCAGCGTCTCGCACGCGACAGGCTTGTTGTCCAATACCAGCACAGGATCGAATCCCGCCTGTTCCAGCCCCAGTGCCAATCCGCCGGCCCCCGCGCACACATCCACGGATCTCAGTCTCTTCACGGCATGCCCCTTTCAGGTCGGTGATCGTCATCGGGCCCGGCCCCGGATCACGGCCGCCGCGACCTGATCGGCGACCACCCCGGGTGCCTCGTGTTCCCAGAACCGTAGGACTACCCAGCCGAGCTCGGTCAGGTGCTCCGTCGTCTCTCTGTCCCGAGCCATGTTCCGATCGAGCTTCTCGCGCCACCACGCCGCGTTCGCCTTGGGGCGGGTGGCGTGTTTCGGGCAGCCGTGCCAGAAACAGCCGTCCATGAAGACCGCGATCTTCGCCTTGGGGAAGACGATGTCGATCGTCCGTCGAGGTATGTCCGGCACCCGAACGTTGAGGCGGTAGCGGTAGCCGGACGCATAGAGCATTTTCCGGACCGCTACTTCAGGCGCGGTGTCCCGGCGTGCCTGACGACTCATGCGGCTGGAGACGCTGGCGGACGAGGGTTTCGCTGTGTTCATGGCTCCAGCAGGCCTGGGACGGGGCGGGAAATGGTCGGCGAGCGCTTTGCGTCGGACAGGTCAAGAGGACGCGGCGCCGTGGCAGTCCCTGTACGCCTTTGTCGAGCCGCACCAGCAGGGGGCGTTGCGGGCGGGGGGCCAGGGGGTGGCTCGGCCTCGGGTTGCGAGGATGGTGGCGTATTGGGGGAGCAGGTCCGTGTTGGACGGGGACGACTGTTCCGAGGCCGCGAACGCCTCGTACGACGGGACCGTGGCCGTGACGATGCCCAGGTTGGGGGTGCCGGTGGCGGCGAGGTCGCGGAGGGAGGCTTCGAGGTGGGACAGGTGGGCCTCGTGCGAGGGGTACTCGGTGGCCAGGGTCGGGTACGCGGCGAGGAGCTCGGCCAATTCCGGGGCCGGCCAGTGGAGCATCGCCACCGGGAACGGGCGGGACAGGGCCGTGCGGTACGAGCCGAGTTCGGCGCGGAGGCGGGTGATCTCGGCCTGGAGTTCGGCGGGGTTGTCGGAGCCCAGGGACCAGAGGCGCTTGGGGTCGTGGAGTTCGTCGAGGGTGACCGAGGCGGGGTTGACACGGTCCGCCAGGCCGTCCCAGTCGTCGTGGTCCAGGGCCAGCAGGCGGCGGACGCGGTGGCGGCCGATCAGCAGGTTGTGGACCGGGTAGGGGACCTCTTCGCCGGGGGTGAGCAGCGTGTTGAGCGCCGACGTGAAGGTGTCGTGGGCCGCTTCGAGTTCGTCGTGGGACTCCAGGGTCTCGGCGACGATCTCCCAGGGGCCCGGGTCCAGCGGGGCCGCGGTGCGCAGGCCGTCGATGATCGCGCGGGCCTCCGCCTCGTGGCCGTACTCCCAGAGGTTGGCGGCCTGGAGCGCCTTCACCAGATGGGGGTGGTCGGGGGAGGCCGCGAGGAGGGTGTCGTAGAGGCCGGTCGCGCGGTCGCGGTCGCCGGCCAGTTCCAGATGGGCCGCTGCACGGAGGAGCAGGGGCTCGTGATCCTCGGGGTACTGGGCAGCGGTGCGCAGCAGGCGCTCGGCTTCCGTGGTGTGGTCGGCAGGCATGTCGGGGCGCATGACGGACACCGTACTGCCGTGTGGGGCGGGAGCGGAGAGCGGTGGCCGGTCGTGCCTCGTCCAAGGTCCTGACGTGCACCGACACCGTCCTCATCTGCTCTGGCCGCTGGGTCCCCTTCGTGCTGTTCCTGGTGGCGCCGCCCTGGGTGAACCGGGTGGCATCCGTGATCCTCGGGGTGCCGTCCGTGGTCTCGTGGCTGCCACCACGTGGCTGCCACAACGATCTTCGGCGTCCTCATGGTCGGGACGGTCGGCCTCGGGCGCTTCGGACGGCCCTGGCTCGGCGCCCTGACGGCGGTGCTCGCGACGGTCTCCGGTCCTTCGCGGTTACGGCTTCGGACGGCGCTCCCGCAGCGCCAGCACCGCCGCCGCGCCCAGTACCGTGAGCCCCGCCGACACCAGGATCGCCAGGTCCGCGCCGTGCGCCGGGTCGGCCACGGAGGTGGCCACCGCGATGATCAGCACGACACCGGCCGACGAACCGATGTAACGGGCCGTGTTGTTGGCGCCCGAGCCCATCGCCGCGCGTTGCGTCGGGACGGACTCCACCGAGAGGCGCGGCAGCGCGGCGTTCAGCAGACCGCTGCCCACCCCCGCCACGAACAGGCCCGGTACCAGCCGCGCCCAGGACCCGGCGTCCAGCGCGCCGAGCATCCCCAGGGCGCCCGCGGCGTGCAGTGCGAACCCCAGGGCCAGCTGGTGGCGGGCGGCCACCCGGCCCGCGAGGCGCCTGGCCTGGAGGGCGACCAGGAACGACGTACCCGACCAGAGGAGGAACAGCCACGCCGCGCCGATCACCGAGATGCGCAGGGTCTGCTGGAGCAGCGCGGGCAGATAGCTCATGAAGCCGATCACCGCGAGCCCGGTGAACAGGCCGCCCGTCGACGCGGCCAGGAACAGCGGCCTCCGCAGCAGCCCCAGATCGATCAGCGGCGCGGCGGCGCGCCGCTCGATGACGGCGAAGCCCCAGGTCAGCGCCACCGTGGCGAGCAGCAGAAGCAGGACGGGCGTACGCAGCCAGCCGTCGCGCCCCAGCGTGAGCGCGCTCAGCAGCGCGGTCAGCGCGAGACCGAGGGCCAGCGCGCCCGGCAGATCGGGTCCGGCCCGGCGCGGGGCGCGCGATTCGGTCAGTACGCGGGCGGCGAAGCCGGCGGCGACGAGCGCGGCCACGGCGAGGACGGCGTACGTCAGCCGCCAGCCGAAACTGTTCAGCCCGCCGGACAGCAGCGGCCCCAGGGCGATCCCGGCGCTGACGAACGCGCCCCATATGCCGGTCGCCCTGATCCTGCCGAGCCCGGTGGGGAACGCGTGCACGAGCAGACCGAGACTGCTCGCGATGATCGCGGCGCTCGCCGCGCCCTGGGCGACCCGCGCGAGGGTGAAGAGGAGCGTGGTGTCGGCGAGGCCGCCGAGAGCGATGGTGACACCGAGCGCGATGGTGCCCAGGAGGAAGACCCGGCGCCGGCCGTAGTCGTCCGCGAGGCTGCCCGCGATCAGCAGGACGACGGCGAGGCCGAGCGGGGTGCCGTTCAGCAGCCAGGCCTGCGCGGAGAGCGGGGTGCCGAAGTCGGCGGTCATGCTCGGGAGGGTGAGCAGCGGGGTCGTGTAGTTCATCAGCGCCACGGTGGTGGCGGCGCTGGTCACGGCGAGGGTGGCCGCAGCGCGCGGGGGCCGGGCAGGGGTGGGGACGGGCGCCTCGGCGGTCCGTTGCGCGCGTCGGCCGCCCACGTCGGTACGTGCTGGTGGCTGGGCCATGGCGATGTCGTCCCCTCGTTTCGTTGACGGCTCGGTTCCACGCGGTAGATTCGGTGAATGAACCTGCCGTGCGCGGACCACCCTAGCAGGGTAGGTTCATTCATTGAACCCAAGTTTTGTTAAGGTGATTCCCATGGCTCTGGGAAAGGACTACGCGACACAGCAGTGCTCGATCGCTCGCGCGCTGGAGATCGTCGGCGAACGCTGGACCCTTCTCGTCGTCCGCGACGCCTTCTATGGAGTGCGCCGCTACAACGACTTCCTCGTCCACCTCGGTCTGCCCCGCGCCGTCCTCGCCTCCCGCCTCCAGTCGCTGGAGCGGGCCGGTGTGCTGGAGAAGCGGCGTTACCAGCACTCCCCGCCGCGCGACGAGTACGTACTGACCGACCGTGGCATCGCTCTCTGGCCGGTCCTGCGCTCACTCGGCGTCTGGGGCGCCGGGCAGGCGGACGGGGCCGACGGTACGGACGAGACCAACGGCACGGAGACCAACGGCACGGAGACCAACGGCACGGAGACCAACGGCACGGAGACCAACGGCACGGAGACCAACGGCACGGAGACCAACGGCACGGACGTCGCGAAGCCGCTGCGGGTCTTCACGCACGCCGCCTGCGGTACGGAACTGGGCGCGTACGGCGAATGCCCGGCCTGTGGCGTGCCCGTACCACCGGCGGACGTCGAGATGCTGCCGGGCGCCGGGCTCGATCCGGACCCGCGGGATCCGGTACGCCGGGCCCTGCTCCGGCCCCGTCGGCTGCTTCAGCCACTGGAGACCGATCGTGTATAACGGCTGAAGCGGCGTTTGTCGTACGAACGCTTCCGACACCCGGAACGAGAGGGGCAGGCCATGGTCCGCAGCGAGCTCCGGCTGCTGCGCCCCGCGGGGCTGCTGCTCTTCCTCGTCGCCGAAGTCCTGCTCCTCGACGCCGGCGGCCTCTCCGCCGCCGTCGCGCTCGCCGCCACCGCCACGGCCGCCGCGGGCTCCGCCCTCGTCGTCTGCGCCCTGATCAGCGCGCGCTCCGTACCCGCTCACCCGCGACACCGGGTACGCACGGCCATCCGCGACCGCGAGCAACGTACCGCCTTCCTGCCCCAACGGGACCCCGACGCCTCGGGCCGCACCCGGCCCCGAGCACCCGGCCGTCTTCTTCCGACGGCCGCGTAGCAGGGGTACGCGGAGCAGGGGTACGCAGGACAGCCGCCCTCTCCACACCACCCCCACGCGGGTCGTCATGCCGAGCTGTTTCTCATCCGGCACGACGAGACCCACGGAGGGCTCACCATGTCCGTTTTCGCCAATCTGGTCGGACATCTCGCCGATCTGCTCCAGCCGCTGTTCAGCGCGGGCGCCGCCGCCGCGGCGATCATCCTCTTCACCGCCTGCGTCCGGCTGGCGATCCACCCGCTCTCCCGCGCGGCGGCCCGCGGCCAGAAGGCACGCACCAAACTCGCCCCGCAGATCGCCGAACTGCGCAAGAAGCACGGCAAGAACCCCGAGCGCATGCAGAAGGCGCTCATGGAACTGCACGCCAAGGAGAAGGTGTCGCCGCTCTCGGGCTGCCTGCCGAGCCTGCTCCAGATGCCCGCGTTCTTCCTCATGTACCACCTCTTCTCCAACCGGACGATCGGCGGCGAGCGGAACGAACTGCTCGGCCACTCCCTCTTCGCCGCGCCGCTCGGTGACCGCTGGACGGACGCGCTCGCGCACGGCGGGGTGCTGGGCGGCGCCGGGCTGCTGTACCTGGGCCTCTTCGCGATCGTCGCCGGGGTCGCCACCTTCAACTTCCGCCGGATGAAGATCCAGATGGCGCACGCTCCCGCGATGCCGGCGGGGCCCGACGGGCAGCAGGTGCCCGGCATGGGCGCGATGACGAAGATGATGCCCCTGCTGTCCTTCGCGACGCTCTTCACCGTCGCCGTGGTGCCGCTGGCCGCCGCGCTGTACGTGGTGACGAGTACGACATGGACGGCGGCCGAACGCTACTTCCTCTACCGGGACATGTATCCGGCGGGCGCGCTGGCCGCCGCCGCCCCCTGACAAGGCCCCCTTGGCGGGGCGACAAGGCCCCCCTTGGCGGGGCGACAAGGCACCCTCGGCAGGGCGGCCGGGGGGTCCAGGCTGTGAACAGGGTCTTGAACTGTGATCGGATGTCTTGGAGGATCGGCCAATCCCCTCCGGTGGCCGCAACCATCGGCCGGGTCATGTTCGACCAGAGGAGACAGACATGAAGCTGCTGCGTGTCGGTACGGCCGGGGCCGAGCGCCCCGCGCTGCTTGACCAGGACGGGACGACCCTCAGGGACCTGTCCGCGCTGGTCACGGACATCGACGGCGCGCTGCTCGCCGATGACGCCGCGCTCGACCGGATCCGGGCGGCCGCCGCGTCGGGCGAGCTGCCCGTGCTCGACGGATCCGGGCAGCGCATCGGGCCTCCGCTCGCCCGGATCGGCAAAATCGTGTGCATCGGGCTGAACTACCACGACCACGCGGCGGAGACCGGAGCGGAGATTCCGGCCGAGCCGATCATCTTCTTCAAGGCGCCGGACACCGTGGTCGGCCCCGACGACACCGTCCTCGTGCCCCGGGGGAGCGTCAAGACCGACTGGGAGGTCGAACTCGCGGTCGTCATCGGCCGTACCGCCCGCTATCTGGACTCCGTGGAGGACGGGCTCGCGCATGTCGCCGGGTACGCCGTCTCGAACGATGTCTCCGAGCGCGAGTTCCAGATCGAGCGCGGCGGCACCTGGGACAAGGGCAAGAACTGCGAGACGTTCAACCCGCTGGGCCCCTGGCTGGTGACCACGGACGAGGTGCCCGACCCGCAGGCCCTGGCGCTCAGGCTCCATGTCAACGGCGAGCTGAAGCAGGACGGGACGACCGCCGAGCAGATCTTCGGGGTGGGCGAAGTCGTGCGGTACGTCAGCCAGTTCATGACGCTCTACCCGGGCGATGTCATCAACACCGGGACACCGGCCGGGGTGGCGCTGGGCAAGCCGGAGCCCAAGCCGTATCTGCGCGCGGGTGATGTGGTGGAGCTGGAGATCGAGGGACTGGGGCGGCAGCGCCAGGAGTTCCGGGACGCGTGACGCGAGGCGGCCGGAGTACGGAAACGAGGCGGTCGGGGTACGGAACGGCCGCCCGTTCCGTACCCGCGTACCCGCCTGTCCGCTCCAACTCCTCAGCCGCGCAGTCGCTCCAGCGCCCGCACCACCATGGCGTGGTCCTCCGCCTGCGGCAGACCCGAGACCGTCACGGTACCGATGACGCCCGCGCCCTTCACCGCGATCGGGAACGAGCCGCCGTGCGCCGCGTACCGGTCCGGGTCGAGGCGGGAGGAGTCCTCGAAGGTGGTGCCCTTGGCGCGGAACCGCGTGCCCACGAGGAACGAGCCGGCGCCGTACCGCTCCACGACCCGGCGCTTGCGGTCGATCCACGCGTCGTTGTCCGCCGTCGAGCCCGGCAGGGCGTAGTGGAACAGCTGCTGCGCGCCCCGGCGGATGTCGATCGCCACCGGCGCGCTCTGCTCGCGCGCCAGCTCGACCAGCAGACCGCCCAGCGTCCACGCGTCGTCGTGGGTGAAGTGAGGCAGGATCAGCCGGGCTTCCTGCGCTTCGAGTTCGGCCACGGTGGGGGTCGTGGGAATGGGGACGTCGGGAGTGGGAACGGTGTCGCTCATGACCGGACCTCCAGCGTGACCACGGTGCCCTCGCGGGCCGAGCGCCGCGCCGCTTCCAGTACGTCGAGCGCCGCCGCGGCCTCGTACGCCGTCACCGGCGGCGGGGTGCCCTCGCGCAGCGCGGTGGCGATCCCCGCGTAGTACGCCGGATAGTCGCCCGGTTCGGTCTCCACGGGGTGGCCCCCGCAGGTCAGCGCCGACTCCCCGGCCCCGATCCGGCCCCACAGCGACTCGGGCTCCACGCCCCAGCCGGGACCCCTGCCCGGCCGCCTGCCCTCGCGCAGATCCGCCTCCTGGGGGTCGAGTCCGTGTTTCACATAGCCGGCCGCCGAGCCCAGCACCCGGAAGCGCGGGCCCAGTTGGGCGGTGGTGGCGCTGGCGTAGAGATGCGAGCGCACGCCGTTGGCGTGCGTGATCGCGATGAAGGTGTCGTCGTCGGCCTCGGCGCCGGGACGGCGTACGTCCGCCTCCGCGTACACCCGTACCGCCGGGCCGAACAGCACCAGCGCCTGATCGACGACATGACTCCCGAGGTCGTACAGCAGACCTCCGATCTCTTCCGCCGCGCCCGACTCGCGCCAGCCGCCCTTGAGCTGTGGACGCCACCGCTCGAAGCGGGACTCGAAGCGCTGTACGTCGCCCAGCTCGCCGGCCGCGATGAGCCGGACGAGCGTGAGGAAGTCGTTGTCCCAGCGGCGGTTCTGGAAGACGGAGAGCAGCAGCCCGCGCTCCTCGGCGAGCGCGGCCAGCTCGCGTGCCTCGGCCGCGCTGCCCGCGACCGGCTTGTCCACGACGACCGGCAGACCGGCCTTGAGCGCGGCCGTCGCGATCGGGACGTGGGTCTTGTTGGGAGAGGCGATGACGATGAGGTCGAGGCTGTCCGCCCGCTGCCACAGTTCGTCCGACGAGGCCGCGAACCGTACGCCGGGGAACTCGGCGCTTGCCTGCTCCCTGCGCTCCGGGCTGGAGGTGACGACCGTGTCGAGTACGAGCCCGTCGGTGGCGGCGATCAGCGGGGCGTGGAAGACGGAGCCCGCGAGGCCGTAGCCCACGAGTCCGACGCGCAGAGGGGTGCCGGTACCAGTCATGCGTCCCACTTAAGCAACGGTGTTTCCAAAGTGCAAGCAGGAGAGACAATGGCAGACGTGACGGATGTGAACAGAGGGAACGCGGGAGCGAATCTTCCGACGCTGCGCGGGCACAACGCGGCGCTGGTGCTCGACCTGCTGCGTACGGCGGGCGAGGGCGGGATCAGCCGGCTGGAACTGGCCGAGCGCACCGGCCTCACCCCGCAGGCGGTCAGCAAGATCACCGCCAGGCTGCGTACCGAGGGCATGGCGGCGGAGGCCGGACGCCGGGCCTCCACGGGCGGCAAGCCCCGGACCGTACTGCGGCTCGTCCCCTCGGCCGCGCACGCCGTGGGGCTGCATCTGGACCGCGACGAACTGACGGCGGTCCTGGTCGACCTGGCCGGTACGCCGGTGGCGGTACGCAGGGTCCCACTCGACCTCGGCACGGGGGCGGAGCGGGTGATCGAGGCGGCGGCGGTACAGGTGGACGCGGTCCGGGCGGACGCGGTCCGCGCGGTCCGGGCGGACGCGGTCCGCGCGGTTCGGGCGGACGCGGTCCGGGGCGAGGCGGTAGGGCCCGGGGCGGTACGGGACGAGGCGGTACGGGGCGAGGCCCGGCGCGTCGGGGGCGGGGCCGTCGGCGGCGTGCGCGTGGATTCCGTACGGACGGGCGCTGGAGCAGGCTTCGGCGGACCGCACGGTGTCGCGGGACCGCACGGTGTCGGCGGACCGCACGGTGTCGGAGAGCTGCTCGGTGTCGGAGAGCTGCTCGGTGTCGGGGTCGCGATGCCCGGCCCGCTCGATCACACCACCGGCGTACCCCGGCGCGTCACCGGCTTTCCGCAGTGGGACGGTTTCCCGCTGCGCGAGGCCCTGGCCGCCCGCCTCCAGCTGCCCGTCGTCCTCGACAAGGACACCAACGCCGCCGCCCTCGGACTCGCGCTGCGCGGGCCCGGCGACTCGTTCGCGTATCTCCATCTCGGTACGGGCCTGGGGGCCGGACTCGTCCTCGGCGGCACGCTCCACCGTGGCGCGCGCACCGGCGCGGGCGAGTTCGGCCACCAGGTCATCCAGCTCGACGGGCCCCTGTGCGAGTGCGGAAACCGCGGCTGTATCGAGGCGCTCTGTCTGGCGGCGGTGGCCCGCGGCGATCTGGCGGAGGCCGCGCGGGTGCTCGGCGCCGGGGCGGCGAACCTGGTGGGGCTCCTCGACATCGACCGCGTACTGCTCGGCGGCCGGACGATCGCCGCGCACGAGGAGTGCTTCGTACGGGGAGTGGCCGCCGCCGTCGCCGAACGCGCCCGGGGCGCGGGCATCTCCGTAGCGGCGGCCGAAGGAGGCGCGCACCCGGTCGCCGAGGGGGCCGCGCAGCTGGTTCTGGCGCCGGTGTTCCGGCACCGCCGAAGCGCGGAGCTGGGCTGATCGAGTTCATTTGTCCGATAAGTCAGCCATTTGGGGGTACAGCGCGAGGGCCGGGCCTCCGGCACATGGCAGCGTCGGGGATGCGGGCCCCAAGGCGGCCGACCGGCCGGCCAGGCAGCTGCCCCGACCGTCACGCGATCAGCAAAGGGTGTGCGTCCCATGCGACCCTCGTTCTCCTCGCGATCCAACCGCCTCGCCCGAGCCGTACGGCTCCGTCGCGCCCTCACCCTCGGCGTCACCGCGGCCACCGCGATCGCGCCGACCGCCGTGCCTGTGCTGCCCGTGCTGCCCGCGCTCACGTCGGAAGCGCGGGCGGCGCGGGCGACGGCTGTCCTGGCGGCCGCAGGCGCCGCGCGTGAGTCGACGCGTGAGCCGAGATGCGGCGATGTGTCCGATCGTGACTTTCCGATCGAGGTCCGTATCCATGGCGGGCCCGCCGGTTTCCGGCCCGGCGGCGGTCCCGGGGCCTGGTATCTCGATCTGACCAACACCACCGACGCGGACTGCCGGCACATCCATCCCGTGGTCGTCCTCGCCGACCAGGACCGGACACTCGCCGTCTCCCAGGTCACGCTCCAGATCAGGCCGGCGACGTCCGGCGACGGAGGACGGTGGCGCACGCTGTCGCTGGAGAAGACCGACGAGGACGAGATCGTCGGTGTCCTGAACGACGGCTTCCCGGGCTTCGTCGTTCCGGAGGGCCGGACCGTGACCGTCAGCGCGCGGCTCG
The DNA here is from genome assembly GCF_044766385.1 of Streptomyces sp. NPDC102274. Lineage (NCBI taxonomy): Bacteria > Bacillati > Actinomycetota > Actinomycetes > Kitasatosporales > Streptomycetaceae > Streptomyces > Streptomyces sp. NPDC102274. Next base: position 162,894 of record NZ_JBIWLW010000007.1, read on the forward strand.
CGTTCGCCGCCGACACGCGCCCGAACAGGGTCCTGATGAGCGCCGCGACCGTGCAGCGCCGGGGTGGTGACAGTGACTGGGTGGGAGAGTCCAACGCGTACGACTTCGCCGTCGGCGCAGGCGGAGTGCGTGGCGACAAGGAGAAGAGGACGGGCGCGAGGGCGCACCCGAAGGCGAGCACGGACCCCGACCCGGACTCGGTCCAGGCCCCTGACCCGGCGCCGGACCCCGACTACGGCACCGGCGTGATCCGCCCGCCCGGCCTCATACCCCCGTCCACCACCACCCCCGGCTTCCGCGAACCACCCGAACCCTCCGAGCCGTCCGTACCTCCCGAGCCGCCCGCACTCGCCGGCACCGGAACCGGCGGCGACCTCATCGGCCGTATCGCCGCCGCCGTGGCCCTGCTCGCCGCCGGGGTCGTGCTGGTCGTCGGCGTACGGCGGCTTCGGACCGGACGGCCCTGACCGGCCGGGCTCGCCCGCCCCGTGCGAATATCCCCCCGTGGACTACCCGAACGACCAGCCACCCGGCTCCCCCGTGCGCTCCGGCATCCCGGAGCACGGCCGCATCCCCAAGTACTACGCGGTCAAGGCGCGGGTCGCCGTCCTGGTCGAGGAGTTGGGCGAAGGGGGGCTGCTCCCCACCGAACGCGATCTCGCCGTACGGTACGAGGTCTCGCGCGAGACCGTGCGCCAGGCCCTGCGTGAACTCCTGCTGGAGGGACGGCTGCGCAGACAGGGCCGGGGAACGGTCGTCGCGGGCCCCAAGCTGGAGCAGCCGCTCTCGCTCGCCAGCTACACCGAGGGCGTACGGAGGCAGGGCCGCCGTCCGGGCCGTAGCCTCATCTCCCTCGACCGCTTCCCCTGCCCGCCCGCGCTGGCCGCCGAGACGGGGGTGGCGCGCGGCGAGCAGGTCTGGCACATGGAGCGGGTGCTGCTGGCCGACGACGAGCGGGTCGGCCTGGAGAGCACGTATGTCTCCGTCGCCCGAGCGCCTTCCCTGGCCACGGACTTCGACCCCGACTCGTCCTTCTACGCCTATCTCCGCGACGGGCTCGGCGTCTCCTTCGGCGACGCGGACGAACGGATCGAGACCGTCCTCGCCACCCCGCGCGAGGCGCTGCTGATCGGCACTCCGCCGGCCCTGCCCATGCTGCTGATACACCGCGTCTCCCGCGATACGGAGGGCGCCCCGCTGGAACGCGTACGCACCCTCTTCCGCGGGGACCGCTTCAGCTTCACCACCCACCTGGGCACGGCCCGGGACTGACGGCCGGACTGACGGCCGGGACTCCCGGCCGCAACTGAAGGCTCGCGACTGGCGCCCAGCCGCCACGGCGGTCATGAATATCTCGCTCGATCACGGAAAGATAACGGGTCTGGTCCAAACTTGAGAGCCCGTTCACCGCCCGGTCGCCGACCGGACGGCTCCGGGCCACTGCCCGCGAGGAGCGTTGCCGCCGTGAGAGTCATCGTCGTAGGAGCCGGCGTGGTGGGAACCATGCACGCCTGGCACGCAGTGCACCGCGGCCACGAGGTCGTACAGATCGAGCGCGAGACCGAGGCGCGAGGGGCCTCTCTCCGTAATTTCGGGCAGATTTGGGTGAGCGGCCGCGCGGGCGGTGAGGAGCTGGAGACGGCGCTGCGGGCCCGCGAGCTGTGGGAGGACATCGGTCGCCGCGTCCCTGACCTGGGCTTCCGGGCCAACGGTTCGCTGACCCCTGTACGTACCGAACTGGAGCTCGCCGTCGCCGAGTCGGCGGCCTCCCGCGCCGACGCCGCCACCCGCGGGTACCGACTACTCACCGCCGCCGAGGCGCGGGAGGTCAACCCCGCGCTCCGGGGCGACTTCACGGCCGCGCTGTGGTGCGAGCGGGACGCGGCCGTCGAGCCGCGTACGGCCCAACTCGCCCTCAAGCGGGAGCTGCTGGCCTCCGGGCGGTACACCTACCTCGGCGGGCGCGAGGTCCGCGAGGTCGTCGGTGAGCACGCCGTCCGTGACGACCACGGCGAGACGCACTCCGGCGACGCCGTCATCCTCTGTACGGGCGCCGCGCTGAGCGGGCTCGTCCGCGAGCTGGTGCCCGATCTCCCCGTGCGCCGCGTGCGCCTCCAGATGATGCAGACCGATCCTCTCGGCGAGGACCTCACGACCTCCATCGCGGACGCCGACAGCTTCCGTTACTACCCGGCCTACGCGAGCGCGGCGCTGGACGCGCTCAACTCCGGTCAGGCACAGGCCCCGGTGGCCGCCGAGCACCGGATGCAACTGCTGATGGTGCAGCGCGGGGACGGCGGGCTGACCATCGGCGACACCCATGAGTACGCGCACCCCTTCGCCTTCGACCTGCTGGACGACCCGTACGCGCATCTCTCCACCGTCGTCGAGTCCTTCCTCGGCCGGCCGCTGCCGAGGATCCGGCGCCGCTGGGCCGGGGTGTACGCGCAGTGCACGGACACCACCCGGGTCGTGCACCGGCAGCGGGTGCGGGACGGGGTGTGGCTGGTGACGGGGCCGGGCGGGCGCGGGATGACCTGCTCGCCCGCCATCGCCGAGACGACCGCGAACGAACTGGACTGGTGAGCAAGGTGCGTGAGGTGAACGAGGTGCGTGAGGTGAACGAGGTGCGTGAGGCGAGCAAGGTGCGTGAGGCGAGCAAGGTGAACGAACCGAACGGGACGGAGAAGCCGACCGGCAGCACCAAGGGCGCGATCAAGCTGGTCGTGCTGGACATGGCGGGCACCACGGTCGCCGACGGCGGACTCGTCGAGCGCGCGTTCTCGGCGGCGGTGCGCCGGATGGGCGCCGAGCCGGAGTCGATGCTCGGTCATGTGCGCGCCACCATGGGCGAGTCCAAGATCTCTGTCTTCCGGCATCTCTTCGGCGACGAGCAGAAGGCCCGGCAGGCGAACACCGCCTTCGAGGCGGCGTACGGGGAGCTGGTCGCCGCCGGGCACATCGCGCCTGTACCCGGTGCGCGCGACGCCATCGAGGAACTGCGCGCCGACGGCCGGACGGTGGTGCTGACCACGGGCTTCGCCCGCGTCACCCAGGACGCGATCCTCGACGCCCTGGGCTGGCGGGACCTGGTGGAACTCACCCTCTGCCCGGCCGACGCGGGCGGGCGCGGACGTCCGTACCCGGACATGGTGCTCGCCGCCTTCCTGCGCACCGGCGCGGCCGGCGGGGTCCGGGAGATCGCGGTCGCCGGTGACACGTCGTACGACATGCTCAGTGGGGTACGGTCCGGCGCGCGGATCGTCGCGGGCGTGCTCACCGGTGCTCATGACCGGGACGCGCTGGAGGCGAACGGCGCGACGCATGTCCTCGCGTCGGTCGCCGGTCTGCCGGCCGCCCTCGCCGCGGCGGAGGCGGAGTGATGACCGGCCCCGTGGCCAGGGACCTGCTCGACCCAGAAGAACCTCGACGCGTACGTGGACGCCTGGAAGTCGGCCACCGGCAGTTGACCGACCGCCTCCACCGGCCCCCGGAGCGCGGTGGACGGGACCCCGTGCCGTCCACCGCACGCCCTGGTTAGGCTGGGCGTGTCGGACCGTGCATTATTGGCCACCGCAGAGCGGAGAACAGTCCAGTGGCAGAGCGCAAGCCGATCGAGTCCTGGCTCACGGACATGGACGGCGTCCTCATCCACGAGGGGGTCCCGATCCCCGGCGCCGCCGAGTTCATCAAGCGACTGCGGGAGTCGGGCAGGCCGTTCCTCGTCCTCACCAACAACTCGATCTACACCCCGCGCGATCTCCAGGCCCGGCTGGCCCGGATGGGGCTCGATGTGCCCGTGGACAACATCTGGACCTCGGCGCTCGCCACCGCCAAGTTCCTGGAGGACCAGCGGCCCGGCGGTACGGCGTATGTCATCGGCGAGGCCGGGATGACCACGGCCCTGCATGACATCGGCTATATCCTCACCGACCACGAGCCGGACTATGTGGTGCTCGGTGAGACCCGTACCTACAGCTTCGAGGCGCTGACCCGGGCCATCCGGCTGATCAACGGCGGAGCGCGGTTCATCTGCACCAACCCCGACGAGACCGGCCCTTCGACCGAGGGCCCGCTGCCCGCGACCGGCGCCGTCGCCGCGCTGATCACCAAGGCCACCGGCAAGGCTCCGTACTTCGCGGGCAAGCCCAACCCCCTGATGATGCGGACCGGGCTCAACGCCATCGGGGCGCACTCCGAGACCAGCGCGATGATCGGTGACCGGATGGACACCGACGTACTGGCCGGACTGGAGGCCGGGATGGAGACCTTCCTGGTGCTGACCGGCGTGACCACCCCCGATGACGTGGACCGCTATCCGTTCCGTCCGTCGAAGATCGTCGCCTCGATCGCCGATCTGATCGACCGCGTCTGAGTGTGTCCGTGCGGCGTATGAGCGAGTGACCGCGCGCTGCGGATGCGAAAACCCGCGGCGCGCGTGACCCTGTCGTGTATCAGGAGGTACACGATGCGTTCAGGGTTGCTCGCTCTCCGTGCCGCGGGGGCGGTCGCCGTACTGGTGGCCACACCCCTCCTCGGCGCCGCCGCCGCGCGGGCCCATGACTCCGTACGGGTCACGGTCACCCCGTCCGCCGTCGCCCCGGGCGGTGAGATCGAGATCAGGGCCGAGGGCTGCAAGAGCGGCTCGGGAGCCGCCGCGTCGCGGGTCTTCGTCACCGGGGCGGAGCTGAGAGGGGGCGTCGCCGGCGCGTTGATCGGATCCTCCGCCAAGGAGGGCAGATACGAGATCGACGTGCGCTGTGACGGCCATGGTCACGCGGGCGCGGGCAGCTTCGAGGTCGTCGCCCATGCCGGGCGTGACCGGCCCGAGCACCACGCCAGTCCCGTCGCACCGGTCAGGGCGGGCGGCGGTGGTACGGCGCCCCTGGCCGCGGACGGGGGAGACGTGCGCGCGGTACGTGACGTACACGAGGTACGCGACGTGCGTGACGTACCTCGTGACGTACATTCCGATAGGCATACGGAAGGGCATGCGGATACGCGGACGGTCGCCGAGGCGACCGGGCCCGGGACCCCGCACGCGGTGATCGGCCTGGTCCTGGCGGGCGTCGCGGCGGTCGCCGTGGCCCTCAGGAGCGCACGGCGCTCGCGCCACTCCGACCGGGACTCGGACTGATATGTCCGGCCGGAGCGCGCCCCCGGGCATCGGCAGACTGCTGGCCGGAGTGGCCTGGGCCGTCCTGCTGCTGGGCCTCTGGCTCTGGGGCCGTGACGTCGGCGAAGGACCCGGCGGGTGGTCCGCGCTCACCACCGGCGATGTGGCGGCGGTCGGCCGCCCGCCGGGGGTGTCGCGGCCACCGGCCCATACGCCGCTGGACCCGGCGGAGCCGCGCCGGGTGGAGGTGCCGTCGATAGGGATCGACGCGCCGGTCGTGGCCCGCGGGCTCGACGACACCGGCGCGATCGATCCGCCGCCGTACGGGACACCGCACGCGGTCGGCTGGTACGGCAGCGGGGTCCAGCCGGGCGCGGAGGGCGCCGCGCTCTTCGTCGGCCACGCCGACACCGAGACGAAACCGGCGGTGTTCCACGGGCTGAGCGCGGCCCGGCCCGGCGCGAAGATCCGGGTGACCAGGGCGGACGGGAAGACCGCCGAGTTCACCATCGACGATGTGCGGGTCTTCGGCAGGGACCGCTTCGACGCGCACAAGGTCTATGGGCCGCACAGGAAGTCCCGTGCGGAGCTGCGGCTGATCACCTGCGGCGGGACCTTCGACCGTCAGGCGGGCGCCTACACGGCGAATGTGGTGGTCTCGGCGTACCTGACGGGAGTGAGCGAGCCGCGTGACAGCTGACAGGTACCGGGCCGGCCCGGTACCGGTATGCCAGGATTGGCGACGACCGGGCGAGCTCGGTCGGGGCGGCCGGGGCAGGGCGGCCCCGGACCCCGGACACAGTGACGGCGCACCAAGGGGGAGTGGATGTACGGCAGTTATTCCGGCCGCGGCCGTGGCGCCGGGGCCGGACGCGTACGGGCCGGTGTGGCGGCGGCGGGAGCGGTGCTGCTGCTCGCGGGCTGTTCGTCGTCCGACGGCGAAGGTGACGGCGGTGATGGCGGTGACGGCGGCAGTACGAAGCCGGCGCCGATCAGCCAGCAGCCCAAGGCGGACGCACCGTACTGGGTCAACCCCGACGGCAGGGCGGCCCGCCAGGCCGCGGAGTACGACAGCGCGGGCGACACCGGGAACGCCGCGCTGATCCGGAAGATCGCCGAACAGCCGGTCGCCGAGTGGATCGGCCCCGACACCCCCGAGGAACAGGCCAAGGGCTTCACGGAAGCGGCGACGGAGGCCGACCGCGACGCCCTGCTCGTCCTCTACAACATCCCGCACCGCGACTGCGGCCAGTTCTCCAAGGGCGGCGCCTCGGACGGCGACGCGTACCGCGCGTGGGTCGACCAGGTCGCGAAGGGCATCGGCGACCGCCGGGCGACCGTGATCCTGGAGCCCGACGCGGTACTGCACCTGGTGGACGGCTGCACGCCCGGCGAGTTCCACGAGGAGCGGTACGACCTGCTCAGGGGCGCCATCCAGCGGCTCAAGCAGCAGCCCGCGGCCTCGGTCTATCTGGACGCGGGCAACTCCGGCTGGCAGACACCCGACGCGCTCTTCGAACCGCTCCAGCGGGCGGGTATCGCCGAGGCGGACGGTTTCTCGGTCAACGTGTCCAACTTCTACCCGACCGAGGCGAGCAAGGACTTCGGCAAGCGGCTCTCCGCGAAGGTCGGCGACAAGCCCTTCGTGATCGACACCAGCCGCAACGGCAACGGCCCGTACACGCAGGGCGATCCGGGCGAGAACTGGTGCAACCCACCCGGCCGGGCGCTCGGCGAACAGCCGACCACCAAGACCGGCGACCCGCTGGTCAAGGCATATCTGTGGATCAAGCGCCCGGGAGAGTCGGACGGCGACTGCAAGGGCGGCCCCAAGGCGGGGGACTGGTACCCGGATTACGCCCTGGATCTCGCGCGCAACAGCGGCACGCGCTGACAACGTCGATCCGACGGGCTCCTACGGGATCTCCACCCACACGCCCTCCGACGGCGTTCCCTCCTCGTCCGTGACGAACAGCATGTACCAGCCCGGTGGGACCAGTGCGCTGTTCTTCGGGACCGTGACCTCGATACCGTCCGCCGTCTTCTTCATGTCCAGGGCCACCGACCGCTGTTCGACGTCGGTGACATGGGTGACCGCGCTCGGTCGCATCAGTTTCGCCGTCCTGACCGACGCCGGGTCCTTCGTCCTGAAGGCCGCCGTGCCGCCGCGCTCGACGGTCTTGGGGCCGCCCGAGAGCGTGGGACGTGAGTCGCGGAAGAGGTACGGCGGGGTGTAGATCTCGATCCGCTGCTCGAAGACGCCCGGCTTGGTGTTGGCCTTGTCGGCGTAGAGCGAGTCCGAGCCGAAGATCATGACGCGGCCGTCGGGCAGCAGGACCGAGCCCGAGTGGTAGTTGCGGCCCACCGCCGGGTCGGCCACCCGCGTGTACGTGGACGACTTCGGGTCGTACATCCGGGCCTGGAGGACGTCCGAGCCGCCGCGCCCCCGGTAGTCCTCCGAACCGCCGGTGACCAGCACGCTGTCGTCGGGCAGCAGCGAGGCGCTCGGGTAGCGGGTGCCCTTCTCCAGCGTCGGGCCGTCCGTGAAGCGGGGGTCGGGGTCCTTCAGATCGACCAGCCGGGACTTGTCGCTGGACTTGTCGGACTCACCGACCCCGCCACCGCCGATGACCATGAACTTCTGGTCCTGCGCGGGCGGCAGCATGACCGTCGCCGAGGTCTCCATCCGGTCCGGGTCGCTCAGCCCCGGGATCTTGTCGAACTTGTTCGTCTCCAGATCCCAGATCCCGGGGGCGCGGCCGACATCGGCCGGCCCGTAACCCGCGTTGGAGCCGCTGTAGAAGAGCTTGCCGTTGTCCATCAGGAAGACCGCCGGGTAGGTGGGGAACTTTCTGATGATCCCGGTGTACTCCCAGCTCCTGGTCTTCGGGTCGTAGATCTCGTCCTTGCCCGGGACGATCTGGCCGATCTCGTCCAGGCCGGACATCGCCAGCACCTTGCCGTCCTTGAGCGTGGTCAGCGTCGGGTACCAGCGGGCCTCGTTCATCGGGTCGACCTTGATGTACTTCTCCGCGACCGGATCGAACTCGAACGCCTCCCTGATGCCCTGGAAGTCCTTCTTGTCGAGCGCGAGCTTCTGCGCGATGCCATAGACATTGCGGGCGTCGGAGCCCTTCATGCCGTGCACGCGGTAGTTGTCCTCGGTGCCGGTCTCGTACTTCTTGCCGGATTCACGCGCCTCGACGTAGATACGGCCCAGACCCGGCTCGGTCCGCAGGAACGCGCCCGTCTCCTTGTCGAAGACCTTCGTCGCCTTCTCGACCAGGACGGGGTCCTTGGAGACGAACGTCTTGCCGTTCTCCTTGCCGGTGAAGACCGTGCCGGCGGGCAGCGTGATCGGCTTGTCCGGGTCCTCGTTGTGGACGATCATCAGGCCGCCGGCCTTGGTGACATCGCCCTTGAGCTTCTCGTACCGCTTCGTGCCGCCCGCCACCAGCAGGTTCCCGTCGGGCAGCTGGGTGTGCCCGGAGCAGAACATGTCCTTGGGCGTCGGGATCATCTTGTACTTGTTGGTCTCCGGGTCCCAGAGCACCGACTCGAACTTGCCCGTGTCGAAGTTCTTCTGGTTGTTCCCGGAGCCCGCTATCAGCAGCACCTTGCCGGTGTGCAGCAGGGAGGCGTGGATCGAATTGATCTTGAAGTCGGCCGGTACGTCCAGGAAGTCCCAGTGGCCGTTCTCCGCCTTGTACTCGGGGCGGTTGATCTTGTACTCGTGGTACTGCTCGGAGCCGAAACGGTAGAGCGCGGGTCCGTTGAAGCCAGCCACCGCGACGATCACCGCGGCGCCTATCGCTATGCGACGGGCACGGTTCTTGCGGTGGTTGTGCCGGACGGGAATCGCGCTCATTTCTGATGTCCCCCAAGGGAAATCCGTACGGTCTGATCGGTGGCCGCGGTCTGCCCGAGCGCCGGATCCGGAGCGGGCGGGTGCGTGACGGCCCACTGCGGCACGGTCGGCCGCGGCATGGCCGGTGGCGCCTCGCCCGCCGGCCGCGCGTGGCCGCCGCCACCACGGTGCGCACCCCGCTGTCCCCGTCGCTTCTTCTGCTCCTCGCGCATGCCGCAGCGCCAGGCGATGATCGGCGCCGCCGTGATCAGCATGGCCAGCGTCGCCCAGGTGATCATCGCCGGATGGTCATGTCCGAAGAAGAAGGAGGAGACCAGCGATCCGCCGAAGATCAGGATGAAGAAGAGATGGATCCGGAACGTGCCGAAGAGCGTGTCCGGGCTGGACGAGTCGCCCTTGGGCGTCACCACGAAGCTGCTCTTGCGCCGCAGGACCGCGTCCATCAGGGACCGGGCGTACAGCGGCGCGGACATCGCGGACATGGCCATACCGGCCAGCCCGCCGGAGCCCTCGGGCTCGTGCGGCGAGACATTGTGCCGGCGGTTCCAGATGTAGAGGCCGATCTGGAGGGCGGAGGCGTTGCCGTACAGCATCATCCAGATCGCCGGGTCGATCTGCACACCCGAGGCGCCCATCCCCAGGAACAGCGCGCAACTCAGCGCCGCCAGGATCCAGTTGAGCGCCGACATCGGGTAGAAGATGATCATCATGGTGTAGTTGAAGAGCTTGCCGGGCGGCAGCGTGCCGTACCCGCGCCAGTACTGCTTGAGGATCGTCTCGTACGTACCCCGGGACCAGCGCAGCTGCTGGGTGAAGAAGTCGGTCCAAGCGGTCGGGCCCTCGCCCACGGCCAGTACGTCCGGCGTGTAGACCGAGCGCCATTTCTTGCCGGTCCGCGGATTCCTGGCGCGGTGCATCTCGAAGCCCGTCGCCATGTCCTCGGTGATCGAGTCGTACAGACCGCCGATCTGCTTGAGCGCCCTGATCCGGACGGCGTTGCTCGTCCCGACGAACATGGGGGCGCCGTAGCGGTTGCCCGCGCGCTGGATCAGCGCGTGGAAGAGGAACTGCTGCGACTCGGCGGCCTTGGTGACGAACGTGTCGTAGTTGCCGTAGACCTGCGGGCCGATGACGAAGCCGACATCCGGGTCGCGGAAGTAACCGAGCATCCGCTCCAGGTAGTTGGGCATCGGTACATGGTCGGTGTCGACGGAGGCGAAGAACTCGTAGTCGTCGCCGTGCGCGTCCAGCCAGGCGTTGTAGTTGCCGTGCTTGGTCTTCGCGCGGTGCGCGCCCTTGGCCTGGTTCCACTTCGCCACGCCCTTGCGGGAGAAGTGGTACACGCCGAGGCGGGCGCAGACCTCCTTGACGGCCGGGTCGTCGCCCTCGTCCAGCAGCCATACGTGCATCGGCCCGCGGTGCCGGATCTTCACGGCGGCCTCCAGCGTCTTCGTCACCATCGCCAGGGGCTCCTTGCCCGGTACGAAGGAGGTGAGGAAGGCCACGCGGGTATTGGCCTCGGGCACGACCGGGACCGGGTCGCGCGCCACCAGCGTCGCGTGCGCGTTCGAGAGGACGTTCATCGTACGGAACAGCTCGATCAGTCCGATCGAGACGAGCATCACGATGTCGAGGACGAGCAGGAGATCGTTCTTGAGGTTCGGGTCACGCTCCGTCCAGTGCTGCGGCTGCATCAGCCAGACGAAGAGACCGAGCGAGAGCAGCGGCGCCGCGCCGAGCAGCAGGGCGGCGCGGATACGGTGCGGCTCCTGGGAGAGCAGCGAACGGTACTGGACCCGGTACGGCTTGGTCGGGTCGGGCCTGGTGAGGGGCCCGGCGAGCCGGCTGTAGTGCTCGTAGTCGTACTTCGGCAGGACGTCCTGCTTCTGCCGTTGCCGGTTTCCGCTCCTTCTGAGATGCGAGGGGATCCGGAGCTGGGTGGTCCGGGAAGCGTCGTCGTTCCGCTGGTCGCCGTCTGGCGTCGACGTCATGAGCCATCCCCCCGCACGCACGCTTGTCGCGTGATCGGTCGATCGATTCATCCGGAATGGTCCCCCTCGACCATCGCCCCGGACGCGTGAATTGCGGTCCCCGTCCCCATGGAGGGGAAACAGCGGCCGTCCGGTTGCGTGACGGCGGCCACGGCCGCCGGGCACGGACGGGGCCCCCGCCCCCGCCGGACCCACCGCTGGGGCATCCCCTCGTACCGCGACCAACTGTTCGGGTCGCATGCCCCATTGGCGTTCACAAGCTCAGTCTGATCGTGTGAAGAACCCTGGGGCATCCGCCCCGGAGGAATCGTATCGTGAGCGGCGCGGCGGGGGGTGTCACCGCATTGTTTCGCGAAACTTCGCAGCTCGGGCGGTACTTCACCGGCTCCTCCACTGCTTCGTGGGGTGCCCGTGTCCCGAGGGTCCGGCGGTGCGCGACGTGAAGACACTGTGCAGTTGACCGGCCACCAGTCCGAATTCGCCGGTGCGTGGACGCATGCGGAAGCGGCGCCCGAGAGGGCGCGTCAATGGGTGGGGGAAACAACGAGCGAGGCCCCCTCACGTGAAGTGAGAGGGCCTCGACTGTGCGTGCGCCGCCAGGGACTCGAACCCCGGACCCGCTGATTAAGAGTCAGCTGCTCTAACCAACTGAGCTAGCGGCGCCTGCTGACCTGGCCAACTCTACCCGATCGGCTTGGGTGGCCCCGACCATTTGATGGGTGTTGCGGCCTGTCGGATTGTCCTTTCTTCCCGTTGATCCGTCAAAATGCGATTTGTCCGGACAGTTGGCGCGTCGGCGCTTGTGCGGCCGCGCCCAAAGATCTTGATGAGTGTGGAGGGGATCGCATGACCGTCCCGGTCTTCGAGGAGTACGAGCCCGCTTCCGACTGCCCCTGTGCGGGATGCGCCGAGCACCGGCGCGATCTGGCCAGAGGGCTGGCGGTACGGGCCGGTGGTCATCCGGCCGCGCACGGTGCCCGGCGCGCGGTGGTGCTGGTGACCGCCGCGGGGGTCGCGCTGGGTGCGACGGGTGCGGCCGCCGGCACGGCACGGGCCGCCCCGCCACCGGGTATGGCGAACGGAACCTCCGTCGATCCGAATCCGGTCAGCCCCCAGGGCGGCAGCGGCCCCCTGCACGGGCGGCCGCTGCCCGGCGCCGGGTCGAGCAAGCCGCCGGGCGAGCTGCGCGCGACCACCCGGGCCGACATCATCAACCGCGCCAAGCGGTGGGTGCAGTCGCAGGTGCCGTACAGCATGGAGAAGTACTGGTCGGACGGGTACCGCCAGGACTGCTCCGGCTATGTGTCGATGGCCTGGAACCTCTTCGACAACGAGTGGACGGGCAGCCTGGCGGAGTTCGGCGTACGGATCTCGCGGGACGAGCTGGAGCCCGGGGACATGCTGCTCTTCCATAATCCGGCCGATCCCAACAAGGGGTCGCACGTCACGCTCTTCGGCGGCTGGACCGACTACACGCACTCCTACTACGTGGCCTACGAGCAGACCAAGCCGCATGCGCGTACGGGGTCCACGCCGCTGGGGTACTGGAGCAACTCCGACCGCTATGTGCCGTACCGCTACAAGGGACTGACCGAGGTATCGGAAGGCAAGGGGGCGAACTCGGCCACGGGCAACGGGGCCGGGGCCTCGGCGACGTACCCGGGGGCGCGCTCCTTCGGGCCCGGCGCCCGCAACGCGAACGTCACCCGGCTCGGCCGGCTGCTGATCCAGCGGGGCGGCAAGCGGTTCTACAGCCATGGCCCGGGACCCCAGTGGGGCGAGGCGGACCGGCGGGCCACGCGGGCGTTCCAGCTCGCGCAGGGCTGGCGCGGCGCGGAGGCGGACGGCCGGCCGGGGCCCGGGACCTGGCGCCTGCTGGTGAAGGGCCTGGGCAAGAACATCCCGGCGGTGGCCGGGGGCGGGCGCCCCGGCGGCTCCGTCGGCGGGGGTGGTTCCGCCGACGGTGGCGGGAACGGGAGCGGGAACGGGAGCGGTACGGGGAAGGCGGGGGCCTTCCCGGGCGCCGGGTTCTTCCGGCCCGGCCGGTCCAGCGTCTACGTCCAGCAGCTCGGCGGGCAACTGGTGAGGAAGGGCTTCGGCAAGCACTACACCTCGGGTCCCGGCCGGGTCTGGACCGAGGCCGACCGGCGCAACACCGAGGCGTTCCAGCGCGCCCAGGGCTGGAGCGGCGGCGCGGCCAACGGCTACCCCGGTCCGGAAACCTGGCGGCGACTCTTCGCATGACGGAGGCAAGGATGACGACGACGCGGCGGCCGAATGGCGACGAGGACGAGCTGAGGGGCGTGTTCACGGTACGGCGCACACCGCCCCCGGTGGAACACATCCCCGAGCCCGAGCCCGAGCCAGAACCCCAGAACCTGAACCAGCCGGATCCCGGACCCCGTCCCAGGCCCGAGTCCGAGCGGGTGCCGGACCGGGCCCCTGAACCGACGGTCGATCCGACGGTCGAGGACACGGCGGAGCTCGTACCGGAGGGCGCGACGCGACGGGAAGAGGGAAGGGATGAGGGAAAGCGAGAAGGTAAGGAAGGGGGTCCGGAGGCACCGGAGCCCCTGTCCTCATCCCCGGCCCCCGACGACGCCGGAGGCGACAGCGGGAGTGCGGGCGCGGGCGGCGATCCCGCTCGCCGCCCGGAGCCGGTCTTCTTCGGGAAGGATGATCCCGTACACCGCGATCCCGCTCCCGCCGCTGGTCCCGTCGTCGGCGACGACACCCACGCCGGCCGCCCGGTCCTCGCCGCCTTCGGTGCCCAGGCGCCCGGCGCGGGGGCCGCTCCGTTCGTACGTACCGCGGGGGTTCCCCGGTGGAGCCCGCTCATCGTGGGCGAGAGCACCCAGGAGATCCCCGTCCATCTGCTCTTCCGCGACGAGGCCGACGCGCTCGAAACCACCGGGCACCCTGCCGGACATCCCGTCGGGCATCCCGCCGGACACCCCGTCAGGCCCACCGTCGTCGGACGCCGGTGGGGGACCGGGGAGCAGCCCCGGGTCGGCCGGGTGCCGGGGCCCGCGCCCATGCCCGTCGTGCCGACGCGCGCGTCACCGCCCGTGGACCCCAGGCTCGCCGAGCGGCCGGGGCCGGCGCTGCCCGGCTGGGCCGCCGCCCTCGTCGGCGGCCTGACGGTCATCGCCTGCGCGGCGGTGGTGTGGTCGACCGGAGTCGTACCGGACGAGGTGTCCAAGGTTCTCGGGCTGCCCTGGCGCCCGTACCAGGGCATCGGACTCGGTCAGTGGGCCCTGCTCGTGCTGGGGGTGACGGTCACGCTCTTCGCCTTCGGCGGGCTCGGCCGGGGCCGGGTCGGCCAGGCGTGGGTGCTGACACTCTTCGGTGACTACCGGGGCAGCGTGCGCCGTACGGGGCTGCTGTGGGTGAGCCCGCTGCTGCTCCGCCGCAGGGTGGACGTACGGCTGCGGCACTGGCGCAGCGAGCCGATGCCCGCGGTCGACTCGAACGGCACCGCGCTGCGGGTCGTCGTGCTGGTGGTCTGGCGGGTGCGGGACACCGTACGCGCGGCGCTCGGCGTCCCCGACTACGAGGAGTATCTGCGCGAGCAGGTGGAGGCCGCGATGGCGCGGGTCCTCTCGCAGCTGCCGGCCGACGCGTTCCACGACGAGGCGCCGACGCTGCGCAACGCCGAGGCCGTCGGCGACTCTCTGACCAGAATGCTGTCGGCGGAGTGCCGGCCGGTCGGCGTCGAGGTCTTCTCGGCGCAGCCGACCCGGATCGAGTACGCGCCGGAGATCGCGGCGGCGATGCAGCGCAGCCGGATCGCGGCGATCGACGCCAAGCACCGGGACACCGTGCTGACCTCGGTGGTCGACGCGGTGGACGACACCGTGAACCGGCTCACCTCGCGGGGACTGGTGGAGCTGGACGACTATGAGCGCAAGGCGTTGGTCAAGGACCTCACCGTCGCGTTCTACACGGGTCGTCAGGGGACCACGGAGAAATGGTGACCGGTCGGTGGTGATTGGTCTGGACCTGGTTCGTACTTGTTATGGACACGGTCAAGTTCTGTCCATACTCTAGGACTTGGTCTAGACCGCAGATTAGCTCACCCTGCACGCGCGCAGCACGGCTCACCGAACTCCCCACGTTCTCTGGAGCGAAGCATGCGAAAGAAGATTGGCGCGGCCGTGGTCGGCCTCGCGGTCGCGGGCGTCTCCTTGCTCGCCACCGGCAGCGCCAGCAGCCACGGCTACACCGACTCACCCATCAGCCGTCAGAAGCTCTGTGCCAGCGGCACAGTGACCAACTGCGGCAACATCCAGTGGGAGCCGCAGAGCGTCGAGGGGCCCAAGGGCTTCCCGGCCGGCGGTCCCGCCGACGGCAGGATCTGCTCCGGCGGCCTCGGCCAGTTCGCGCAGCTCGACGACCCGCGCGGCGGTGCCTGGCCCACCACGAAGGTATCGAGCGGCCAGAGCTACAACTTCCGCTGGCAGTTCACCGCCCGGCACGCCACGACCGACTTCAAGTACTACATCACCAAGAACGGATGGAACTCGAACGCACCGGTCACCCGGGCGGCCCTCGACTCCCAGCCGTTCCTGACGGTGCCGTACAACAACCAGCAGCCGCCCGCGACGCTGTCGCACTCGGGCACGTTGCCCTCGAAGTCGGGCCGGCACCTGATCGTGGCTGTATGGACGATCGCTGACACGTCGAACGCGTTCTACGCCTGCTCCGACGTCCAGTTCTGAGGTATGTCTCGACAGTAGGAACCTCGGGGGGCGCGGCTCTTCCCGGTCCGCCGCCGTGCGGTCCGCGCTCCCCGAGGCGAGTGGCTCCCGACGCTCGACTCACCCCCGAGGCCGGTGTCACTCACGCGGCCCGTCTCACCCCCGAGGTCCGGCGTCACTCACGTGTGCCCGCGAACTCCACCGGCCGCAGGCGCAGGGAGAGCGCGGCCGGGACCACCGCCGAGACCGTGGCGAGCACCGCGCACGCGCCCGCCGCCGCGCCGAGCGCGCCCCACGGCAGTACGAGCGTGGATCCCGCGTGGAGGATGCCCAGCGCGCCCCACAGCCCGGCCAGTCCGACCCCGGCGACCAGCGTGCCGAGCACCGCCCCGACCGCCACGACCAGCAGCGCCTCCGCCGCGACAAGCCGTAGCACCTGGGGCGCGGTGGCGCCCGCGAGCCGGAGGGCGGCCAGCTCCCGCACCCGGTCGGAACCCGCCATGACCAGGGTGTTCGCCAGGGAGATCCCGGTGTAGAGCAGTGCGATGCCCAGGACCAGCAGGAACCCCGTCCGCGTTCTGCCGTCGGTCTCGGGGTAACTGGCCGACACCCACGCGTCCTTGGCGAACACCTGCCCGCCCGAGCGTTCGGCCGCCGCGCGCAGACCGGCCGCCACGGCGCTCGCGTCGGCGCCTTCCGCGAGACTCACCTCGATCCGGTCGACGGGCGCGCCCGGGGCGTTGCGCGGCGTCACGTACACCCCGTTGCCGCCGGTCCCGATGCGCATGACGGCGGCGATCCGCAGCGAGGTCCGCGTACCGTCCGACAGCCATACGTCCACGGACTCGCCGACCGTATGCCGCTCCCACTCCTCGGTGACGATGATCGAGCGGTCATCCAGATCGGTCACCCGGCCGGCGGCGAGCGGCAGTCGGGCCGTCGCGGCGAGCGCCGCCGGATCGGCCGCGCGGGCGTCGGACCGGATGAGCGCGACCCCGTCCTCCAGTACGTGGACGGCGCTCGCGGCGGTGGGGGAGACCACGGCGCCGGGAACCCGCCGTATGCGCTCCACCGTCGCGGCGTCGAAGCCCGGTCCGCCCGCTCCCGATCCTCCCGATCCTTCCTCGGCCGCGCCCGCCCCGCCCGGCCCGGAGATCACGAAATCCGCCGTGGTCCGCTGCCGGATCTCGCCGGCCTTCGCCCCGTCGATCGTCGCCGTGGCCCCGAGCAGGGAGCCCGTCAGCGCGACCGTCACCAGCACGGGCGCGGCGACGGCCGCGGTGCGCCGAACCTCGGCCGCCGTGTTCTCCCGTACCAACAGGCCGGTCGCGCCCGGCAGCCGGGCGGGCAGCCAGGCGAGCAGCCGGGCGAGCGGGGGCACCAGGACCGGCGCGAGCAGCGCGCACGCGACGATCAGCGGCATCGGCCCGCTCGTGTACGACTTGCGGCCCAGCAGCCCGCCCGGCTCGGTCAGCAGGGCGTGGACCGGCAGCCCGATCCCCGCCAGCAGCAGCCCCGCGCCGAAGAACCACCGGCCGCGGGTCATGGTCCCGGTGTCCACCGCCGCGTCACGCAGCGCCTCCACGGGCCCCGTCCTCCCGGCCCGCCGGGAAGCGGCCACCGCGCCCGAGAGCGCCACGAACAACCCGGTCCAGAAGGCCAGTTGGTACGGCCAGGTGTACGTCCCGATGGCGAACCAGTGCGGTGCGAGCCCGTCGTCCACCAGCCACGCCGCCAGCACGGGCGCTCCCCGCGCGCCCAGCGCGCAGCCCGCCGCCGAGGCACCCACCCCCACCACCATCGCCTCGGCCAGCACCATGCGCCGGATCTGGCCCGGGGTGGCGCCCGCCGTGCGCAGCAGCCCGAACTCCCGGCGCCGCTGTGCCACCGCGAAGGCGAAGGTCGACGCGACCACGAAGACCGAGACGAAACCGGTGACCCCGGCGGCCGTGCCGAGCATCGCGTTCACCGTGACCAACGCCTCGCTGTCGCGCTCCGGATCGGCGTCCGCGTCCTTCCTGCCGGCGCCCGTGAGCACCCGCACGCCCGCCGCGTCCGCCGAGCCCGCCACCTTCTTCCGTACCGCGCGTGGATCGGCGTCCACCACCAACTGATCCACACGCGGGGAGAGTCGGGCCGCCCGGTCGTCGGTGTGGAAGAGCGCCTGCTCGAAGCCGAGATCCCGGACCGTACCGACGATCGTCACCGTCCCCCGGTCGGTAGGTATCCGCCGGCCCGGCGCGGTCCAGTCGCCGGTGGCCACGGCCTCGTCCGCCGCCCTCGGCGCCCGGCCCGATGCGACGCGGTACGGCGCGAAAGCGGCCGTGGACCAGGGGTGACCCACCAGCCCGGCCGGGCCGCCCTCGGCCCGTACCGCGAACGTACGGTCCTCGACCGTACGGCCCAGCGCGGCCAACTCCCTTGCCAGGGAAGGCGGTACGGGACGCGGACTCTCCAGCTTCGCGACCCGGTCCCCGATCCGGGTCGGCACGCGCAGGGTGTCGGCGCCCTTCACCACGACCGACGCCTCCGCGAACCGCTCGGGGTGGCGCGCGGGCGCGTCCAGGCTCGCGGCCAGCGCGAGCCCCATGGTGGCGATCAGCCCGACCCCCAGGGAGAGCGCGACGAAACTGCCGGCGAAGGTGGTCCAGCGGCTGCGCAGCGTACGCAGGGCGACGCTCAGCACGGCACGGCCTCCAGCGTGGTCATCCGGGCCGCGATCTTCTCGGCGGACGGCGCCGACAGCGCGCCGCCGACCCGTCCGTCGACCAGGAACACGACGCGGTCGGCGTACGAGGCGGCGACCGGGTCATGGGTGACCATCACGATCGTCGAGCCGTCCCGGTCGGCCAGGGAGCGCAGCATGGCCAGCACCTCGCGGCCGGTCCCTGTGTCCAGCGCCCCGGTCGGCTCGTCGGCGAACAGCACCTCGGGGCGGGTGATCAGAGCGCGGGCGAGTGCGACCCGCTGCTGCTGGCCGCCCGACAGCTCGGTGGGCCGGTGCCTCCCGCGGTCGGCCAGACCGACCCGGTCCAGTACGTCCCGCACCCGGGCCCGCGAAATCCGGCGCCCGGCGAGCCGCAGCGGCAGCGCCACATTCTGCTCGGCCGTCAGCGCGGGGAGCAGATTGAAGGACTGGAAGACGAAGCCGACCCGGTCGCGGCGCAGCAGGGTCAGCCCTCGCTCGGTCAGCTCCGTCAGTTCGGTCCCGCCGATGGACACGGACCCCGAGGTGGGCCGGTCGAGACCGGCCGCGCACTGGAGCAGGGTCGACTTGCCGGAGCCGGAGGGGCCCATCACGGCGGTGAAGGTGGCGCGGGGGAAGGAGAGGGAGACGTCGTCGAGGGCGGCGACGGCACCGTCCCCCGAACCATGGATCCTTCTTACGGAGCGCAGTTGAATCGTCGCGCCGTGAGCCTCGCCGTGCGTGTCGCCGTGCCCGTTGCGGGATGCGTCGTGGGTCATGGGATCAGTCCACCGTCGCGCCCCGCGCGGCGCACCAGTACAGGGCCTAGTCCTGGGGTGGGGCAGGCACTACCCCGGACACTCCGCCTGCGTGGATGGCCCGTCGTCCGGTTCGCCTTCTACGGTCCTCCCATGCGCTCCCGCTCCCGTACCGTGTGGCAGGCCCTGGCCCGGCCGGACTTCCCGCTCTCGCCCTGGCCGTGGCGCGCGGCGGCGTATCTGCTCAGCGGCGTACCGGCCGGGGCCGCCGTGCTGGTGGTGGCGGTGGCCGTCATCGCCGTCGGCGGGGTGCTCTCCCTCGTACTGGTCGGGCTGCCGCTCCTTGTCGTCTCGGCGCTCGGCGGGCTGCCGGTGGCCCGGTTCGAGCGGTTCAGGACGCGGCTGATCGATGAGCGGCCCGCCGCCGATCCGCACCGGCGCCCTGCCGAACCGGGGCTGTGGCCCTGGCTGCGGACCCGCTTCCAGGAGCGGTCGACCTGGCGGGAACTGGGGTACGCGGCGCTCTTCGCGCTGGTGCTCTGGCCGCTCGACGCGATCGCCGTCACGCTCTGTCTGCTGCTGCCGCTCGCCATGGTCGCCACACCGGTCCTGCTGGCCACCGTGGGGGAGGGGGAGGAGGTGAAGGTCGTCAGGGTGTGGACGGTCACCTCCTGGCCCATGGCGTGCGCGTTCGCCGTGCTCGGACTGCTCTTCCTCGCGGTCTGCTGCTACGCGCTCGGCGTGCTGGCCGGCGCGCGCGCCGAACTGACCCGGATCCTGATCGCGCCCCGGGAGACCGCGCTGGGCCGGCGGGTGACCGAACTGAGCCGCTCCCGGGTGCGGTTGGTGGACGCCTTCGAGGCGGAGCGCCGCCGGATCGAACGGGATCTGCACGACGGCGCCCAGCAGCGACTGGTCGCGCTGACCATGACGCTCGGCCTGGCCCGGCTCGACGCCTCGCCGGGACCGGTCGCCGACCGTATCGACGCGGCGCACCGGGAGGCCGGCGAGGCGCTGGCGGAGCTGCGCGAACTGATCCGGGGCATCCACCCCAAGGTCCTCACCGACTACGGACTCGCGGCGGCCGTCGCGGATGTGGCGGACCGCTCGGCGCTGCCGGTGGACGTACGAATAGAAACGGTGGGGCGGTTCTCCGACGCGGTGGAGGCCACCGCGTACTTCGTGGTGTGCGAGGCGCTGGCGAACGCGGGGAGGCACAGCGGGGCGAGCCGCGTCACCGTCTCCGGCCGGTACGGCGACGGGCGGCTGGTGCTGGAGGTGGCGGACGACGGCGACGGCGGCGCCCGCGCGGACGCGGGAAGCGGGCTGATCGGACTGGCCGACCGCGTCTCCGTACTGGACGGCAGGCTCTCGCTGTCCAGCCCGGCCGGAGGCCCGACCGTTCTGCGGGTCGAGATGCCCTGCGTGCCCAGGGGAGTTGACGAGTAGGTCGCGCGTCCCGGCGGCCGGACACAGATCGGTCAACTGGGGACGGATGCGTCAACTGGACGCCGCCCGAAGGGAGTTCGGCGCCCGAGGGGTTTGCCGACGCCGGGATTTGGGGGACCATTCCCGCGTCGGTCATCGCGCGTAGACCCATGCGACAGCCGCGCCGCTCACTCTATGGACGCTCCGTGCCCACCCGGTGCGGAGCGCCTGTCCCCCCATGTCCCCCCATACCTCGCCCGGAGGATCACCGTCATGCGTCGTCGTCTGGCACTTCCGCTCGCCTCAGCCGTACTCGCCCTCGCCGCCTCCCTGGTGACGGCCTCTCAGGCCGCCGCGGCCCCGGCCGACAAGCCGCAGGTCCTCAGCGGCTGGACCCAGGAGTCCGCCGCCAGCTACAACTCCTGGGTCTCGGCCCGGGGGAACCAGGGCGCGTGGTCGGCCTATGGCTTCGACTGGTCCACGGACTACTGCTCGTCCTCGCCGGACAACCCCTTCGGCTTCCCGTTCCAGACCGCCTGCGCCCGCCATGACTTCGGGTACCGCAACTACAAGGCGGCCGGTCAGTTCGCGGCGAACAAGGCGCGGCTGGACTCCGCGTTCTACGCGGACCTGAAGCGGGTGTGCTCGCAGTACTCCGGCGCCACGAAGACGTCCTGCGACGGTCTGGCGTGGACGTACTACCACGCGGTCGACATCTTCGGTGTGAGCCCGATGGTGGACGGTTCGAGGTCTGTGGCCTGAGGATCTTGAAAGGGGCAAGGCCCCTCGCGGAACTCAGGTTCCAGCGGTCGTTGCAACACCCAGCTTCACCCTGGGCACCGCACCGCCTACGACACCGGGGGGAAGAAGCAGGTGGCCATCGCCGAGATCGCGTTCTTCGGCCCCTCGCAGGGCGGCGATTCACAAAGCCCTGAAACCGTCAGCCGCCCGTCGTCCGCGCGGTACCAGGCCCGAGCCCGGTACCGCGCGGACGTATGTGTCGCCCGGGACGTCGTCCGTCACCTCGTCGAGTGGTTCCCCGACTTTCTGAAAGCCGGCGCCGGAGTCGGACTGCCGAAAGGCCCATCGGTGGACGACGACCCGGTGGCCGCCTGGACGGCGCACCGCGACGGGGTGCAGGCCCTCCTCGACGATCCGGCCACCGCGCACGCTCTGCTGACGAACCCGCATATCGGAGAGATCCCACTGGACCGGGCGGTCGACCGGTTCCACACCACCGATGTCTTCATGCACACCTGGGACCTGGCGCGGGCCACCGGTCAGGACGAACACCTCGATCCCGCCAAATGCGCCCAGTTGCTCGACGGGATGCTGCCGCTCGACGACGTGCTCCGGGCGAGCGGGCAGTACGGACCGCGGGTCGAGGTGCCGGAGAGCGCCGACGTCCGGACTCGCCTGCTCGCCTTCATCGGCCGCGAGCCCTGACGAGCCGGAAGGCACCGCGCGTGCCCTGGCGGAGCACACGATCCGGATCGTGTGCTCCGCCACCGCCCGTATCAGGGGGTGTACAGCGACTGCACCCTGGTCACCTGCCCGTTCGCGTCGAAACTGAGGTCGAAGCCCAGCGCCGGCCGGGCCGACGGCGACTCGGCCATCAACCGCCCGACGAACTCGTCCGGGGAGTAGGGCTGGGGCCGGGAGTCGTCCCCCAGGGGGACCGACAGCAGTATCCGGCTGTCCGCGGTCATGAGTACGGTGGCGTAGGGCCCCTGGCCGGGCGTGATGTCCCATGCCTCGATCGGACCGGTGGCGGCCTCCTTCCGGGCGGCTCGTACCGACAGGTAGGTCCGTCCCTTGCTGAGCCACGCACTGCGGATCTGCACGAACTGCTTGCTGCCGGCCCAGCGCGCCGCGCCGGCCGGCGCCGCCGTGCTGCTGGGAGCGGATGTGCTCCCCCGCGCCGTGCTCACCTGTGCCGTGCTGCCCGCCGACGCGGTGGCCGGGCTCGTCACGGGGGCCCGGCTGGACGGCGGGGCGGAGGCCGACGCCGATGCCGACGCCGATGCGGGCGCCGACGCAGAGGCGGAGGCAGACGCGGGCGCCGACACGGAGGCCGAGGCGGACGCCGGAGCGGAGACGGAGGAGTTCGGCTGCCCGCCGTCACCGTCGCCGGAACAGGCGGTGAGGGAAAGGGCGGTGAGGACGAGAGCAGGAGCCGCGGCGGCGGCCCTGCGGCGAGAGATGAACATGGTCAGCGTCCCGTCGGATCGGGTGCGGTCGAGGTACACGACCTCTACGCGCCACCCCGCCCTGTGGGTTACACCTCGAATGTCATGAACCCGTAACAGCTCACCGTGGACTACCCGGCCTCCCGCAGGGACACCACGCGCCCCTCGCCGTCATAGTCGATCTCGAACATCCACCGCGGACCGCCGGCCAGCCGGTCCACCAACTGGCCCAGTTGAATGTCCGCGGGACGCCCCCCGGAGAGCCGGCGCGCTTCGACCGGAGTCGCGCGCGGCAGCGTCAGCGTGTGCACGACGCCGGTGGGCGTCTCGGTGCCCCGGACCGCGCGGAGCTGCCGGACGGTGACGCGTACGGTGTCGCCCTGGGCCACCGCACCGTAGACATGGCCCAGTTCGCTGGCGTACTCCTCGCCCGGGGCGGGCGACGGTCGTACGAAGGGAGAAGGGGCCGGCACCGGGGTGACCGCGGGCGGCTCCGGTACCCCGGCGGACAGGGCCAGCGACAGTCCGCCCACCAAGAGCGTGGCGGCCAGCAACGCACCGCCGGACGCCAGGGCTGTCCGCCTGCGGCGCAGCCGCTGCTCGCCGCGGGCCCGCACCCGGTACGCGGCGGTCGGCACGGCCTGGCGCCGGCCCGACTCGGCGAGTTCGGCGAGGTTCCGCCCCAGCTCGGTCTCGTCAGCCATGCTTCGCCTCCGGCAGCCGGTCCGTTCGGGGATCCAGGTCCGTATCGGCCAGCAGACGTGCGAGTGCCGCCCGCCCGCGACTCAGGTGCGCCTTGACCGTACCGACCGGACAGCCCGTCTCGGCGGCCACCTGTTCCACCGACAGATCACACAGATGATGCAGGACCACGGCCCGTCGTTGCGCTTCGGGAATCCGCCGCAGCGCCTCGACCAGCAGCACATGGTGCGGTTCCGGCGGCGGCACGGCGGGGGCGGGGCCCTGCCTCCGGGCGAGGGCCAGCGCGCTCCGTACCCGCCTCCACCGGCTGACCGCCAGCCGCCAGGCGACCGTGCGCACCCATGCCTCGGGCGCGCCGTCCAGGTCCAGCTCGGCCCGGCGTTCCCAGGCGCGGGCGAAGGCTTCCTGCACCACGTCCTGTGACTCCGCCAGGTCGCCGGTCATCGCGTACAGCTGGCCGATGAGGCGGCCGACGCTCGCGGTGTAGAAGGCGTCGAACTCACGCTCGTCCGCATCGCGCCCCGGTGGATTCCCTGGCAGTCCCATACCTTTTCCTGGACCGTGCGCCGGTGGGTACCGGCCACCACAGCGACCTGGCGTCGCATGTGCGATCACCAACGCTGAAGGGCGCTCCCGGAAACCGAGAACGCCCAAGTCAGCGACATGATCGCGAGTGCGCCGCCAGGGACTCGAACCCCGGACCCGCTGATTAAGAGTCAGCTGCTCTAACCAACTGAGCTAGCGGCGCCTGCTGACTCGAAAATAATACCCGGTGGTCCGGGGTGCTCGGGACCACCGGCGGGACACCCTCCGGCCCTAGATCGTCAGCGAGAGGGCCAGCGGCGCCGCCCTGCGGTTCAGGGTCTCCGCCGCCATCCGCAGCCGGTGGGCGTGCTCGACCGGGAGCGACAGCGCCAGACAGCCCACCGTGGAGCCCGCCGTCAGCGGGACCGCGGCGCAGACGGTCCCCAGCGCGTATTCCTGGAGATCGAGCACCGGCACCGTCGGCGCCTGGCTGTCCAGCCGGGAGAACAGCAGCCGCTCGCTGGTGATCGTCCGGGAGGTGAACCGGGCGATCTTGTGGCGGTCCAGATGGTCCCGGCGGCCGTCCCCGTCCAGCTGGGTCAGCAGACACTTGCCGATCGCGCTGGCGTGGGCCGTGGCGCGGAAGTCCACGTACTCATTGACGGCGGGCGTCAGCGGGCCGTCGGCGACCTGGGTGACCTTGATCTCACCGTCGATGTAGCGGCTGAGGTAGACGGCCGCCCCGACCGAGTCGCGCAGCTCGTCCAGCGCGCTCCGCAGCCTGTCCTCCAGGGCCTGCTGCCGGGCCGTGCCGGAGCCGAGCAGCGCCAGCGACTCGCCGATCACATACGCGCCGTCCGTGACCTGCTCCACGTATCCCTCGCGCCGCAGCATGGAGAGCAGGGGAGCCAGATGACCGGCCGGCAGCCCGCTCTCCCGGGCTATCCGGGCCTCGGTCACCCCGCCGCCGTACTTGGACACGGTCTCCAGGACGCGCAGCACGTACCGCACCGAATGGAACGGGGCGGTCGGCTCCGGCTTCAGCACCACGGTTCCCCCAGCAGGTCGTGACCGCAAGCTCGCACACCACGATAGCCGTCAAGGGCCTTTGCCGGGGCGGCGGTTGCTCACAAGGAGTGGACGGGTCGGCGCCCTGGGCTGGGACGTATCGCTCTGGCATATGCCAGAGGAATACTTGCCCAGGGAGATGTGAGGTCAGAGCACCGCGCCGAGGAACTCGCGCGTACGTTCGTGCTCCGGCTCGGAGAAGATCTTCTCCGGCGGCCCCGATTCGATGACCTTGCCGGCGTCGAACATCAGGACGTCGTCGGAGATGTCCCTGGCGAAGTTCATCTCGTGGGTCACACAGAGCATCGTGATGTCCGTGGTGCGGGCGATGTCCCGGAGCACATCGAGTACGCCCGCGACCAGCTCGGGGTCGAGGGCCGAGGTGACCTCGTCGAGCAGCAGGATCTTCGGGCGCATCGCGAGCGCGCGGGCGATCGCCACCCGCTGCTGCTGGCCGCCCGAGAGCTGGGTCGGCTTCGCCTCGCAGCGGTCGCCGAGGCCGACCAGATCGAGCAGCTCACGGCCGCGCTCCTCCGCCTCGTCCTTGCTCAGCCCCAGCACCTTGACCGGGGCCTCGGTGACATTGCGCAGCACGTTCATGTTGGGGAAGAGATTGAACTGCTGGAAGACCATGCCGATGTTCTTGCGTACTTCACGGACATGCTTGTTGTCGGCGGGGAAAAGTCTGTCGCCATTGATGGTGATGACGCCTTCGTCCGGTTTCACCAGGGTCATCAGCAGCCGCAGGATCGTCGTCTTCCCGGAGCCGGACGGGCCGATCAGGGTCACATGCTTTCCGGGCCGCACGGAGAAACAGAGATTGTCCAGCACGGTGTTCTTGCCGAACCGCTTGGTGACATTGTCGAAACGGATCAGCTCGCCCGCCCGACCGGTGGTGTCGGGATCGGTGATTTCGGGGGTGGTGTCAGCGGACAAGACGACGCTCCAGGGCTCGCATGAGAAGAGAAGCCGGGTAGGCGATGAGAATGAAGGCGACACCGACCACGGTCAGCGGTTCGGTGTACTGGAAGGTGGTCGCGCTCTCCAGCCGGGACTGCTGGAGCATTTCCAGCACGCTGATTCCGGCGAGCAGGGGCGTGTCCTTCAGCATCGAGATGACGTAATTGCCCAGCGCGGGCACGATCCGCCGGATCGCCTGCGGCAGGATCACCACCAGCCACGTACGGCCGACGGGCAGGCTGAGCGCGGTGGCCGCCTCCCACTGCCCGGCCGGCACCGCGTCGATACCGGCCCGGTAGACCTGCGCGGTGTAGGTCGAATAGTGCAGACCGATCGCGATCGTGCCGGTGGTCAGCCCGGAGAACTGCACGCCCCACTCGGGCAGGACGAAGAAGAAGAAAAACAGCTGAACGAGCAGCGGGGTGTTTCTGATGAACTCGGTGATGACATTGACCGGCCACCGGACGAAACGTGTCGGCGCCCGGAATCCGATCGCCCAGACCAGACCGAGCGTGAAGGAGAGCAGTGAGCCGAGCACCAGCACCTGAAGGGTGAGGAGCAGGCCGTCCCAGAAACGTGGCATGAAGTCCGCGACGGCGGACCAGTCCCAATTGTTCATCGGGTACCTCCCGGTGTCGCCGTGATGCCGATTCCGGCCTTGGTTTTGCGCTCAAGCGCCCGCATTCCACGGGCGAGGACGAACGCGAGCACGAAATAGATCACCAGCGTCACCGAGTAGATCTGCGCGCTCTCCTGGGTGGCCAGCCGCACCAGATAGGCGGCGAACGACACATCGGCGACGCCGAGCAGGGAGACCAGCGCGGTGCCCTTCAGCAACTCGATCAGGAGGTTGCTGAACGGCGGGATCATCTCCGGGATCGCCTGGGGCAGCAGGATCAGCCGCATGCGCTGCCAGGGGGAGAAGTTCAGGGCGATGCCGGCCTCGCGCTGCGCGGGTGCCACGGAGTTCAGGGCGCCGCGTACGACCTCGGCGCCGTACGCCCCGTACGACAGCCCCAGCGCCAGCACGGCGGCCCACATCGGCACCAGGGCCCAGCCGAACAGGCTCGGCATGACGAAGAACAGCCAGAACATCAGCACCAGCGCCGAGGTGCCGCGGAAGATCTCGGTGTAGAGGCCCGCGAGGAAGCGGACGAAGCGCGAGCTGTGCGTACGGGCCGTACCGACGGCGAAGGCCACGACGGCGGCGAGCGCGGCGCTGTACAGGGTGAGCTGAATCGTGATCCAGATACCGGGCAGCACCCAGTGGGTCCAGAGGCCGGCTGTCATGCGCACAGCTCCTCTGCGGTCAGGGTGGTCATCTCCGCTTCCGTGAAGCCGAACGGCTTGAGGATGCGGAACAGCTCACCGCTCTTCTTCATTTTGTGGATCTCGACATTGAAGGCGTCCCGGAGTTCGGAATCGGTGGGGCGGAAGGCGAATCCGCCGCCGTCGATCTTCTTCTCGCCGTCCACGATCGGCGCGAACGGCTTCGTGGTCTCGGCCTTGCTGCTCTTCTTCACCACGTCGCGGCCGGTGAGGGCGGTACCGGCGAATACGTCGACCCGGCCGGACTCGACCGCGTTCAGCCCCGCGACGGGGTCCTGGAGGATGACGAGCTCCTTCTCCGGGACTCCGGCGGATATCGCGTAGTCGATTTCCGCGTAGCCGGTGCCGGTGGCGATCTTCGCCTTGGTCCGCACCACGTCCTGATACGAGTGCAGCCCTTTGGGGTTGCCCTTGCGCACGATGAACGAGTCGAGCATCTGGTACTCGGGATCGGCGAAGATGACCTGCGCGCAGCGCTCCTTGTTGATGTACATCCCGGCCGAGACGACATCGAACTGCTGCGAGTTGAGGCCGGGAATCAGCGAGGAGAAATCGGTGGCCACGGGCTGCACGGCGCCGATACCGAGCCGCTTGAAGATCACCTTCGCCAGCTCCACCGCCTCACCGGTGAAATCGCCCTGGTCGTCGATGAATCCGTACGGTGCCTCGCCCGCGATACCGAGCCGGACCGTGCGCTGCGATTTCAGCCGGGCGAGCGTGTCACCGGACGGAATCCTGCTGCAACCCGCGGCGCCGAGTGCCCCCGCGGCGCCAAACGCCGCCGTGCCCAGCAGAAGGGACCGGCGGCCCAGGGGCCGCGGCCCCGGCGATCGGAAGCCTTTGTGCCGTTTTGCGGTTCTTTCCTTGTCGTGCTCTGGTGGTGAAGCCATGGGCGCGCGGCTACCCGACTCCATACGGGTTATGCACATCGATTTGAGCCGATCTTGAGACCGTCCCGCGCCCGGTCGGGTGCCCTTGACTCGGTGGATCAGATGAGGACCATGAGGACATGGCCGACCGATTTGTGACTGTGTCGCTCGACAAGCGCGGGGTGCGCTGCACCGCGAAACTCCTGGACGACCGGGCTCCGGTCACCTGCGCGGCGGTGTGGGAGGCGCTGCCGCTGGGCTCGGACGTGTATCACGCCAAGTACGCGCGCAATGAGATCTACGCGCTGTTTCCGGCCTTCGCCGCCGAGGAACCACCACTGGAGAATCCGACCGTGACCCCCATCCCCGGGGATCTGTGCTACTTCACCTTCTCCGACACGGAGCTGGGCACGTCGTCGTACGGCTACGACGAGAAGGCGGTGCGCGGCCGGCGCACCGTCGTGGACCTGGCCCTCTTCTACGAGCGCAACAATCTCCTGATCAACGGGGACATGGGCTGGATCCCCGGCATCGTCTGGGGAACGGTGGTGGACGGCCTCGACCGGATGGCCGAGGCCTGTCAGGACCTGTGGCGCGCGGGCGCCGTCGGCGAGACGCTCAGCTTCCGGCGCGAGTAGGCACCGGCGCGGGAAGGCCGGTCGCCGCGCCCGACTCGTACAGCGCGTGCGCGGCGCGCAGCACCAGCGCGTCCGCGTGCCGGGCGGCGACCAGCTGCACGCCGATCGGCAGCCCGTCCCCGTCCACCCCGCACGGCACGCTCGCGGCGGGCTGCTGCGTCAGATTGAACGGGTACGTGAACGGCGTCCACCCCGTCCAGCGCCGCTGGCCCGAGCCCCGCGGCGTCTCCCGGCCCGCCTCGAACGCGGTGATCGGCAGCGTCGGCGTGACCAGCAGGTCGTACGACTCGTGGAACCGGCCGAACCGCCGGCCCAGCTCCATCCGCGCGTCGACCGCGGCCAGATAGTCCAGCGCGCTGTAGCGCTCACCGGCCGCGACGATCTCCCGCAGCCCCGGATCGAGCAGCTCGCGCTGCTCCGCGCCGAACGGCTGCACCAGCCGGGCCGCGCCGCTGAACCACAGGGTGTGGAAGGCCTCCACCGGATCCGTGATGTCCGGATCGGCCTCCTCGATATACGCCCCCAGCTCGGCGAGCCGGCCCACCGCGCGCCGTACGGCCGAGGCCACCTCCGGGCGCACCGCGACCTGATTGCCGAAGGTGGCGGAGTAGGCGATCCGCAGCCCCTTGACGCCGCTCGCGCCCGCCGAGCCCCCCACGCTCCCCGCGCCCGCAGAGCCCTCCATCAGCGCGGCGGAGAGGCTCGGCGCCGGGGCGAGCTGTGACCAGTCCCGCCAGTCGGAGCCGCTGATCACATCCATCAGCAGCGCGGCGTCCGCCACGTCCCGGGTCATCGGCCCGGCGTGCGCGAGCGTGCCGAACGGGCTGGACGGATAGAGCGGCACCCGGCCGTACGTCGGCTTGAACCCGAAGATCCCGCAGAAGGAGGCCGGGATACGGACCGAGCCGCCGCCGTCCGTACCGATGGAGAGCGGGCCCGCGCCCAGCGCCACGGCCGCCGCGCTGCCGCCGCTGGACCCGCCCGACGTCCGGGACGGATCGTACGGATTGCGGGTCACGCCGTTCAGCGGGGAGTCGGTGACGCCCTTCCAGCCGAACTCCGGCGTGGTGGTCTTGCCGACGAGGACCGCGCCGTGTGCCCGCAGCCGTGCCACCGCCGGCGCGTCCTCGTCCCAGGCGCCCTCGGCCCGTACGGTCCGGGAGCCGCGCAGGGTGGGGCTGCCGCGCTGGAGGAAGATGTCCTTCACCGAGACCGGCACCCCGTCGAGCAGCCCCCGCGGCTCCCTCCCGCGCCAGCGGGCGGTGGACGCCTCCGCCTGCGCGAGCGCGGCCTCGGCGTCCACCCGTACGAAGGCGTTGACCAGCGGCTGCACCACCTCGATCCGGTCCAGTACGGCGCGGGTCGCGTCGAGCGGCGAGAAGTCGCCCCTCTCGTAGCCGGCCAGGAGCTGCCGCGCGGTGAGGTCGGTGAGGCGCGTGGGGTAGCTCGTGTCATCAGTCATGCATGGGGACGTACCCACGTTTCTTGTCCACCACGTTCGGCAGGGGCTTTCCGGCTGCCCAAAGTTCATAAAGATCCACGAACTGTTCGCCCAGCCGGTCGCGCCAGCCGACCGTGTCCCCGCTCATGTGCGGGGAGATGATCAGGCCGGGGACGTCCCAGAGCCTGCTGCGCGCGTCCAGCGGTTCCTGTGTGAAGACATCGAGCGCCGCGCCCGCGATCCACCGCTTGGACACCGCCGCGACGAGATCGTCCTCCACCACGAGCTGACCGCGCCCCACGTTGATGAACCGGGCGGAGGGCTGCATCAGGCCGAAGAGCCGTTCGTCGAACATCCCGCGTGTCGCGTCCGTGAGAGGGGCCGCGGAGATCACCCAGTCGGCCCGGATCAGCAGCCGGTCCAGCTGGTCGGCGGCGTGCACGCCGGGGCGCGCCGTACGGCCGGTGACGGCCACCGTCACGCCCAGCGCCCGCAGCGTCCCGGCCACGGCCCGGCCGATCGGGCCCGCGCCGATCACGACCGCCCGGCTGCCCGCGACCTGAAGGCCCTCGCGGTGGCGCCAGCGACGCCGGCGCTGGAGCTCCAGCGTGCCGGGGAGATCCTTCGCCATGGCGAGCACCAGCCCGGCCACATACTCGGCGATCGGCGCCTCGAAGATGCCCCGGGCATTGGTCACGACCGTGTCGGAGGCGACCAGCTCGGAGCAGAGCAGCTGGTCCACCCCGGCGCTCGCGGTGTGCACCCAGCCGGGCCGCGGCCCCTCGCCCGGCCAGGCGTCCCGTACCGCGTCGGAGGTGAAGTCCCAGACCAGCAGGGCGTCCGCGTGCGGGAGTTCGGCCGCGAGGCCGGCTTCGTCGACGGAGCGGATCCGCGCCTTTCCGGTGAGCCGGCCCAGCCGTGGCGGAGGGTCCGCCTCCAGAACGAGGAGGGTGGGTGCTGGCATGAGGAGGAGCCCTTCTGCCGGGGCCGGACCGTCGGCGGGGCCGCCGTCCGCCGGGCGGGAATCCGCCGTCTACCAGGCGGAAGTCTGCCGATGATCGGGCCGGGCGGATTCCCTCGGGATTTCCCTCGGGAAAATTCCGTGCAACGTCTGAGATGGGCGGATTGACCACGCTCGCATCTGGCTCCTACCGTCGTCAACAAGAGCCTGATAAGGGAGCGTGCAATGGAAGTCTCCTTTCTGGGGGGTCCCGAGCCGCAGCGTGGTGTCGGCGTGGTCGCTCCCTTTGATTTCGCACTCGACCGTGAACTGTGGCGGTGGGTGCCCGACGATATTTCCCTGCGCGTGACGCGTACGCCGTACGTGCCGGTCGAGGTCTCCCTCGACCTGGCCCGGCTGGTCAGCGAGCACGAGACGCTGGGCGAGGCGGTCAGGGCGCTCGGCGCCTCGGAGCCCGAGGTCATCGCCTATGCCTGCACCTCCGGCAGTTTCGTCGGCGGCGCGGCCGGCGAGCGTGCCATGTGCGAGGCGATGAACCGCGCGGGTGAGGTGCCCTCGCTCACCACCTCCGGAGCTCTCGCCGAGGCGCTGGAGGAGCTGGGCGCCGGCCGTATCGCGCTGGTCACGCCCTATACGGAGTCGGTCACCCAATCGCTGGAGGACTATCTGGGCGAGGTCGGGGTAACTGTGACGGGTCGCGCTTTTCTGGGACTGACCCGGCACATCTGGAAGGTGCCGTACCGCTCGGTCGTGGACATGGCGCGGCAGGCCGTCGTAGGGGCGGCCGACGCGCTCTTCATCAGCTGTACGAATCTGCCGACGTACGACGCGATTCCACAGCTGGAGGCGGAGCTGCGGATGCCCGTCCTGTCCGCCAACCAGGTGACGATGTGGGCGGCTCTGCGCAGGCTCGGCGCACAGGCCGTCGGTCCGTACCAGGCGCTGCTGCTCGATCGGCCGTCGACGCACGCGGTGCCGGCCATGCCGCCGGTGGAGCCACTGCCGCCGATCGCGCCCGTCTCACCGGCCGCACCGATCGGGCCGGTCGGCCCGGTCGGGGTAGCCCCGCCGGGGCAGGCCGCCCTGCCGGCGGAGCCGCTGCCGGAAGATACGGAAGGATGGACATGACCACCGTCGGACTCCTCTACCCCGGGCATTCGGCCGAGGACGACTATCCCCGCATCGAAATGATGTTCGGCAGCGACATCCGGCTGCCCGTCGTCCATACCGATATCGGCGAGGATGCCCACCGCGTCGACGCGCTGCTCCGGATGGGGGCGGACGAACGGCTTGCCGAGGGGGTGGGGGAGCTGCGCCTCGCCGGTGCCGAGTCCGTGGTCTGGGCCTGTACCAGCGGCAGCTTCGTCTACGGGTGGGAGGGCGCCCACAAGCAGACGCGCGCCCTGGCCGCCGCCGCGGGGCTGCCGGCGTCGAGCACCTCGTTCGCCTTCGCCCACGCCGTACACGCGCTGGGCGCCAAACGGGTCGCCGTGGCCGCCACCTATCCGGCGGATGTCACCGCGTACTTCGCCGCTTTCCTCAAGGCGGCGAAGATCGAGGTCGTCTCGGACCGGGCCTCCGGCATCATCACGGCGGCCGAGGTCGGCAGCTGGGAGCGGGACCAGGTCCTCGAACTGGCCCGCGCGGGCGACCATCCGGACGCGGAGATCGTCCTTATCCCGGACACGGCCCTGCACACGATCGCGTATCTGCCGGAGCTGGAGGAGACCCTCGGCAAGCCCGTCCTCACCGCGAACCAGGTGACGGTCTGGGAGGGGCTGCGGCTCGCGGGGCGCAGGGCGTGGGGGCACCGGCTGGGGAAGCTGTTCGAAGGCCGGGAGTACGAGGCCGAGGTCCGGCGCTGACAGCGCGGAATACGGGAATATTCCCGGTCCCGGTCCGGGAATAAACGGAGAGACCCTCCCGTTCTCGCCCTTCGTACGTATTCGATACGCAGGAGGGTCTGACCGGTGGACGACGCGAGCCGAGGCACGACGGACGGCATCAGGGGCACGGTGCACGGCACCGCACCCGTACCCCTCTCGGTACTGGACCTGGTCACCGTGGGCAGCGGTTCCACGGCCACCCGGTCGCTCCGGACGAGCGTCGCGCTCGCGAAGCTCGCCGAGCGCAGGGGATACCACCGGCACTGGGTCGCCGAGCACCACTCCATGCCGGGCGTCGCCTCGTCCTCCCCGGCCGTGATCCTCGCCCATCTCGCCGCGCACACCGAGCGCATCCGGCTCGGCTCGGGCGGTGTGATGCTGCCCAACCACGCCCCGCTGGTGATAGCCGAGCAGTTCGGCACGGTGGAGGCGCTCGCACCGGGCCGGGTCGATCTGGGCCTGGGCCGCGCGCCCGGCACCGACGGGGCGACGGCCGCGGCGCTGCGCCGCTCCGACCGGCTGAACGAGGGCGCCGACGACTTCCCGCAGCAGCTCGCCGAGCTGACCCGGTTCCTGGACGACGACTTCCCCGACGGCCACCCCTACTCCCGTATCCACGCGGTACCGGGCCCGGTCCAGGGCCCCGCGGGCCGGCCGCCGATCTGGCTGCTCGGCTCCTCCGGCTTCAGCGCCCGGCTGGCCGGGGTGCTGGGGCTGCCCTTCGCCTTCGCCCACCACTTCTCGGCGCAGAACACCGTCCCGGCGCTCGACCTCTACCGCGAGTCGTTCCGCCCCTCCGAGGTCCTCGACGCCCCGTACGCGCTGATCGGCGTCTCGGCCCTGGCCTCCGGCAGCGAGCGCGAGGCCCGCCGCCAGGTGATGACGGGCGCCCTCTCCATGGTCCAGCTGCGCACCGGCCGGCCGGGGCTCGTCCCGACGCCGGAAGAGGCCGAGGCGTACCGGTTCAGCCCGATGGAGCAGGAGTTCGTGGACAACTGGCTCGTCAATATCGTGCACGGCACCCAGGACGCGGTCCGCGACGGCCTCAACGACCTTCAGAAGCGCACGGGCGCCGACGAGTTGATGATCACGACCCACGCGCACAGCGGCGAGGAGCGGCTGCGCAGCTACGAGCTGATCGCGGACGCGTACGGCCTGCCCGCCTGACGCTCCCGGGGCGGGCCGAGGGCCATCGGCGGCCAAGAGTCACTGCCCCGGCCCGTCCGCCACGGTCGTGAGAACCCCCGCCGGGGTGTGGAGCCACGGTGTCTGCCGGCCGTCGGGGGTGACGGTCAGACCGAAGCGCTCCGGACCGGGACTGCCGGCCCCGAGCCACCACCGGTACGTCGCCTCGACCTCGTCCCACAGCCGGCGGGGGCCGTACTGCCAGACCGTGAGCCGCTTGTCCGTCCGGCCGTCCCAGTCGACGGCCGCCCAGGACGTGGTGTCCGTGGTGGCGAGCCAGAGCCGGGACGCCACGCCGTGCACATCCGGGTTGTCGTGCCAGGCCCGCCAGATGTCCGGGAGCCGCAGGCCGATGGCGAACCGCGCGGCCGGGTCGTCACCCGCCACCGCCCAGGGGCACAGCTCCGTGGCGGACCGCTCCGGCATCTGGTCGTCCTCCACGACATCGCGGTAGATCCGCAGGTCCGTGCGCTGGTCGCGGATGAGCACGAACGCGGAGTGCGGGGAGAACCGGCCGGACGCGCTGCCGTCGTCCCGGACGGTGAGCCGCAGCAGCCCGAAGCGGAACCAGGGCGAGTCCCAGGGCGTCAGGATCACCCCGCCCGGCCGGGTCTGCTCCAGCCAGGCACGCGGCACCCGCCGTACGGAACAGGTGGCGACGACCCGGTCGTACGGGGCGCCGGGCGCGTACCCCGCCGCGCCGTCCCCGGTGACGATCCGGGGCTCCAGACCGGCCCTCCGCAGACGGCGCGCGGCCTGCGCGCTGAGCCGGGGATCCAGCTCGACGGTGGTCACGCGCTCGCCGCCCAGCCGATGCGCCAGCAGCCCGGCGTTCCAGCCGGTACCCGTGCCGATCTCCAGCACACGGTGACCGTCCTCCACCGCCAGCAGGCGCAGCATACGGAAGACGATCGCCGGGGCCGACGCCGAGGACGAGACCCGGCGCCCGCCGTTGCCCGGATCCCGGCCGTCGTCGATTCCTTCGTCGATTCCGTCATCGCACCCGTCATCGCCTCCGTCGTTGATCCCGTCATTGATCTTCGTCACCACCGGACCGTTGGTGTACGCGGCGCGGAGCCAGTGGTCCGGCGCCGCGCCGCGGGTGCAGGCCGTCAGATCGTCATCGACCCAGACCCTCTCCGGCAGGAAGCGATGCCGCGGAACCGCCCAGAAGGCACGCTCCCACTCCGGCGCGAGCGGCCCGGCCAGGGCACCGCGCAGCCCGTCGAGCAAGCCCCTCATGGCGGCCCGCTCGGCGGCGCCTGTACGGAACGCGCCCGGCCCGGCATCCGTCATCGCGTCACTTGCCGTGCTCCGGACCGGACTTGGGCTGAGCCGTGTCCCCCGCGTGCTTGCCCTCGCCGCCGGTCTCGCCCGTCCCCCAGCTCATGCCTGGTGCCCCCCGCCGTCTCCGCCGTCGTGGTCCAGCGTCCCAGCGGGACAGACGCCGGGACGCCCTTCCACGATCACCCAGCGCACGGATCACCGGCAAGGCCGCCCGGACGAATGGCGAGTCCCCGCCAGCCAAGGGGCCATCCGTTCGGGTACGGGCGCCACGTAAGGGTGTGAGCGGCCGTCACATCCCGGTCGGGAACGGGTGTCAGGCGCCCCTCGGGCCGATCGCGACCATCTCCGCGATCCGTTCCGGCGCCACCGGACGGGAGAAGAGCCAGCCCTGCCCCGTGTCACAGCCGATCCGCTGGAGCCGCGCCGCCTGACCCGAGGTCTCCACGCACTCCGCGGTGACCGTCAGCCCCAGCCGGTGCGCGAGCTGGATCAGGGCCTCCACGATCGTCTCGTCGGCCGGGCTCGGGTGGACGCCCTCGTCGTAGCGGAAACCACGGACGAACGAGCCGTCCAGCTTGAGGACCGAGACGGGCAGCCTGCTGAGATACGCGAGGTTCGAGTACCCCGTCCCGAAGTCGTCGATCGCGATCCGTACGCCCATGTCGCTCAGCGCCTGGAGCGCCTGGAGGGGCCGGCCCGCCGAGCCCATCACCGCCGACTCCGTCAGCTCCAGTTGCAGCAATTGCGGCGCGAGTCCGGTCTCCGCGAGGATTTCCGCCACGTCCGCGACCAGATCGGAGTCCCAGACCTGGCGTACGGCGACATTGACGCTGACGAAGAGCGGCCGGGTCTGCGGGTGGTCCAGCTGCCACCGTCTCGCCTGGCGGCACGCCGTACGCAGCACCCAGCGGCCGAGCTGCACGATCGAGCCGTCCTCCTCGGCGATCCCGATGAACCGATTCGGCGCCAGAGTCCCGAACTGCGGGTGGTTCCAGCGGACCAGTGCCTCCACTCCCCGCACGACCCCGTCGGCCATCCCCACCAGCGGCTGGTACTGGAGCACGAACTCCTCGCGCTCCACGGCCGGCCGCAGCGTCGAGGTCAGCGCCTGCCGGGTCATCCGGTGGGCGTTGCGCTCCGGGTCGAAGAGGGTCCAGCGGGCCTTGCCGTCGGCCTTCGCCCAGTACAGCGTGGTGTCGGCGGCCTGCATCAGCCCGGTCGGGGTGGTGCCTTCCGCGGCCCGCTCCACGACCCCGATCGACGCCGAGACGGAGAGCCGCTGCCCGGCCAGTTCGAAGGGGCGCTGGAGCGCGGTGAGTACGGAGCGGGCCAGATCGGCGAGTTGTTCCGTACCGGTGGAGTCCTCGACGAGGATCGCGAACTCGTCCCCGCCGAGCCGGGCGACCAGATGGCCGCCGCTGCGGGTGTAGCCGTCGTGGTCGGCGCATTCGGTGAGCCGGGTCGCCACGGCGGCGAGCAGCCGGTCGCCGGTGCGGTGGCCGAGCGTGTCGTTGACGGCCTTGAAGCCGTCGAGATCGAGGTAGCACAGCCCGATCCGCCCTGTTCTGCCATCGCCGTACGACCGGCGGTCCGGATAGGCCGGGGACACGCCGTACGCCACGCCGTCGTGCGACGAGGCCTCCAGCGCGGAGGCGAGCCGCTCGAAGAACAGGGTGCGGTTGGGCAGCCGGGTCACCGGGTCGTGCATCTGGAGATGGCGCAGCCGCGCCTGGAGCTCGCGCCGGTCGCTGATGTCCGCGATCGACAGCAGCGCGCCGCGGCCCTCCGGTACGGGGACGACGGTGACCTCGGCCCAGAGGGTCCGTCCGTCGGGGTGCTTCAGCCGGCGGGTGCAGCGGAAGCGGGCGCGCCGGCGCTCCAGCACCGCGTGATAGGCGTCCCAGGTGCGGCTGTCGGAGGCGAGGTCGACGAGATCGGCCGCGGCCTGGCCGGTGAGCGCGGCGGGCCCGGTGTCGAGGAGCACGGCGAGCGCGTCGTTGGCGCTGACGACCGTGCCCTCCCGGTCGATCACGGCCATGGCGAATCCGGCGGCCCGGAAGGCGCCGCGGAAGTCCTGTGCGTCAGGCCCGTCCGGCGGCCCAGCGGCTGTTCTGCCGAAGGTATGACGCTCCGTGACGGGTGGCCGTGGGATGCCGGCCGCCGCGACCGCCGCTGGACGCGGCCCTTCGGAGGTTCCGCTCACGGCTCGCTCCCGCGGTGCAGTCGTGTCGTACAGAGTGGTCGGGACGGTCGGCCAGGGAAAGTGTGCCGATCATAGAGGCAGGCCGGGCGGCCATTCCAGCTCCTGGACGGCGAAGAGGCCGCGGAATCCCGCCGGCGTGCCACCGCGCGATCGTTTCTGCACGTCTGTGGCACCGCAGAAGCCTGCCGTGATCACCTGTGACTTTCCGTGACGTTCCAGGGTGTCGGGTTGTCGACGCCGTGAACACGAGCCCCTCACCGTGGCGCAGCGGAACCCCCCCTCACCCGTGTGGTGCAGCGGAACAGGGCATAGTCGTACAAACCGACCCAGGGTGGGAGTGGTGCCCCCCAATCCGGAGCCGGAGGTCGATGTGGAGCGTCCGCAGCCACCCGGGGGAGTGGAACGGCCCCGCCTGCGCAGGACCGCGGCCGCCGTGACCTCCCTCGTGGCGCTCGCCGCCACATCGCTGATCGCCGGGCCCGCCGGGGCCTCGGCGCCCGAGGGGCCCTGTGCCCTGCCGCGCACCGCCGCCCATCACTCCCTCGGCCTCGACACCTGGAACGCCTCCTATCCGCGGCCGGACCGCGTGCTCGACGCGGTCATGATCTTTCTCTCCTTTCCCGACTCGGCGCCGCTGGCCGACCCGGCCGACCTGGCGGCCGACCACTTCCCGGCCACCAGTCACTTCTACGAAGAGGCGTCGTACGGGAAGTTCGCGCTGCGCGCCCACCCCCAGCTCCAGTGGTTCCCGATGCCGCACTCCTCCACGGACTACGGGATACGGCGCGACTGGGAGCCCGCCCGGCGCACGGCCTATCTGCGGGACGCGCTGGCCGCGGCCGATCCGGCGGTCGACTTCTCGCGCTACGACGTCGTGTACCTGGTCGCCGATCCTGATGCGCCCGGTGTCGACTCCGATGCCACGAAAGTGGTCAACTTCGACCGGCCGATGCGGGCGGACGGCACGGACATCCGGCGTATCGTCACCGTCTTCGAGCGGCACCCGCCGGACCGCAATGTGCTGGCCCACGAGACCGGGCATGTCTTCGATCTGGCGGACCTCTACCACCGGCCCACGGACGGCAAGGGCGACTGGGACACCTATGTCGGTGACTGGGATGTGATGGGAAGCCAGTTCGGGATGGCGCCGGATCTCTTCGGCTGGCACAAGTGGAAGCTCGGCTGGCTGGACCAGCGCCAGGTACGGTGCGTGCCGCCCACGGGCACGAGCCTGCTCACCCTGGAGCCGGTCGCGGCGGCGCCCACCCCCGGCGGGAGCGCCGGGACCCGGCTCGCGGTCGTCAGGACCGGCCGCAACTCCGCGCTGGCCATCGAGGCACGCTCGGCGACCGGAAATGATCTGCACACCTGTACCGAGGGGGTGCTGATCTACCGGGTACGCGGCGAGACGGCGTCGGGCGGTGGTCCGGTCGAGGTGGTGGACACCCATCCGGACGGTGAGGGCTGCTGGGACCGGTCGGTCTATCCGCCGCTGGCGGACGCGCCGCTGGGGGTCGGCGAGACCTTCACGGTGGAGAAGGAGCGGACGCGGGTGGAGGTGGCGGACCGTACACCCACGGGGGCCTGGACCGTCAAGATCACCCCGGAGGTCACTCGCTAGGGCCTTGAGAGGCCGGAAAACGAAGGAGCCCCTCGCCTGCGCGAGGGGCTCCTTCATGTCTGTGCGCCGCCAGGGACTCGAACCCCGGACCCGCTGATTAAGAGTCAGCTGCTCTAACCAACTGAGCTAGCGGCGCCTGCTGACGTCGTAGACCTTAGCACCCGGATCGGCGCGAAGAAAAATCGATATACGCA
Source organism: Streptomyces sp. NPDC102274 (assembly GCF_044766385.1). Taxonomy (NCBI): domain Bacteria; kingdom Bacillati; phylum Actinomycetota; class Actinomycetes; order Kitasatosporales; family Streptomycetaceae; genus Streptomyces; species Streptomyces sp. NPDC102274. The sequence continues at coordinate 202,499 of NZ_JBIWLW010000007.1, forward strand.
GGCCCCTCCAGGAGGCGTTTCCCATGGTCAGGAGCGTGACCGGGGCAGCCGGGCGGCCGCTCCCGCCGACGCTTCCCGCACCGCCCCCGCTGTTGCTACCGCCACCGCCGCCACCGCCGCCACCGACGGTTCCGGCGCCGTCCGCGGGCGCGGTACGGAGCCCGTCCCGGCCGCCGCCTGGTCGCGGGCCGCCCGTACACAGGCCCAGAGCAGCACATCGGGCCCCGGCAGCCAGGGGTGGCGGGTGTCGGGGGCGACCATCCAGCGCGGCCCCGACGCGGGGCCCGGCGACAGCGGCGGTACGGTCACCGCGTCGCCGGTGCCGTGGCAGAGCAGGGGCGGCGGGGCCGTCTCCCGCCCGCCGGTGCCCGAGCCGCCCCACTCCTCCCAGGAGAGCAGGGACGGCAGCCGCTGGGCGGTGCCCGGCGCGGCGAAGAGGAGCGTACGGCCGCGGTACGTGGCGACCGGCCCGGAGCCGGGGCCGTCCGCCCACAGCCGGTCCAGCATGCGCCGGCCGAAGATCGCGGGGGCGTTCACCACATCGAAGACGGAGCCGCAGGGCAGCACCGCCGGAGAGGTCGGACGGGCGGCCCAGAGGGCGAGCGTGGAGCGGGGGTACGGTCCGGCGGAGGCGAGCCACTCCGCGCCGGCCGGGGTGACCCGCGCGGTGTGATGCCGGCCCTCGTCACGGAGAAGGCCGAAGACGTCGGTGCGGCGTTCGTCGTCGCTCATACCGGGACTCAGCGGAGATTCATCTCGTAGCCATGCGCTCATGACAGTCAGATCTACCGGGAGTAACGAGCCCGTTCCCGAGAGTTCGTGAAATACGGGACAGGGCGGCGCGGGAGGCGTAACCTGCGCGTCGCATATGCCACACGGGTGACTCACCGGGCCCGCCGGTTCCCCACCGCCCCCCTGGCCTCACTGGTTCGCCAGGCCCTCGCCGCTCAGCAGGTCCCGGCCGAACTCGACCATCTTCTTCGCGTAGTCCTCGGTCCACTGCGCGCGCAGCGCGATGTCCGCCGTCGTCAGCCGGTCGAAGCGGCGGGGATCGGCGAGCTGCGCGGCGGCGATCGCCTGGAACTCGACGGCCCGGTCGGTCGCCGCCCGGAACGCGAGAGTCAGCTCCGTCGCTCTGGTCAGCAGGTCGGCGGGGTCGTCGATGGATTCGAGGTCGAAGAAGTGCTCGGGGTCGGCGACCGCCTCCGAGGGCTCGAAGAGCAGCGGTGCCGGCCGCAGCCGCCGCTCGCTCCGCTCGGGATCCGCCATCGGTTCTCCTCCTGCTCGTGCGTGTAGGGCCTTTCGGCCACCGTCCATTGTCCCGCCCGGCGCAAGGGGGCCTCGTACGGTGCCCTTTCTCAGGGCTGCCGGCTCACCCGGTGTCCTCAGGGCTGCCAGCTCACCCGATGCTCCGAGAGCTTGGCCAGGACCGAGTGGTTCGCCTCCCAGCCGTCCGGGAACTTCACCGTCACTCCCAGCCGCACAGGCTCCGTCGAGGGGTGCTCGTCCAGCAGCTCCGCCACGCCCGCGCGGCACACCACGACACAGGCGTGCCGATGCCGGGACGCGAGCACGCACAGCCGGCCCGTCTCCAGATGGAACGCGGTGGCGTCCGGCCGGCCGGAGAGCGGGTGGAGCACCACCGTGACATCGAACTCACGGCCCTGGAGCCGGTTCGCGGTGTCCACCGCCACCCCGCTCACCCCCAGGTCCGCGAGGGCCGCGCGGACCGCCGCCGCCTGGTCGCGGTGGGCGGTGCCGACCGCGATCCGGTCGGCCGTCACCGGCACCGGATCGGGGGAGCGCTCGCTGGTGGCCGCGCCGCCGCGGTCCAGCATCCTGCGCACGACCAGCGCCACGGCCCGTACCGCCTCCGGGTCGGTACGGGGCGTACGCCGGGCGGGCAGCTCCAGGAGGCCCCAGCCGGACTCGGCCGCCTCGTCGAGCACCCGGTCGGGACCCGAGCCGTCGGACGGCACCCCGAACGCGAGCGCCCGGTCGCCGTGGCCCGTACCGCTGCGGAACGGCGTGTACGGATAGAACGCGTCCGACACGAGCGGCGCCGCGGACGCGGGCAGCCGCCATGACACGGGCAGCCGGTGCTGGGGCAGCTCGGGGTTGTGCGCGAGGAGCGTGGAGACCGCGCTCGCGGACGGGTCGTACGACAGCCCCGCCCACTGGTCGGCGCCCACCACGCTGAACGGGTCGAGCTGGCCGGGGTCACCGACGAACAGCGCGCGTTCGAAGAGCCCGGCGACGGCGAGCAGCGCGTCCGAACGCATCTGGTACGCCTCGTCCACGATGGCGTGCCGCCACGGCTCGACGCCCTGCACATGCGCCCACTTCGCCGCCGTCGAGATCACCACGTCGAGCCCCGCCAGATCCGCCGCCTTCGCGGACTTGCGGACATTCGGCAGCGCGTCCAGGGCCTTGTCGTACGGGTCGGGGTCATTGCTGTGCAGCCGGCCGACCGGCAGCTCGGGATCCTTCTCGGCGAGCCGCGCGACCAGGTCGTCCACCTGCGCGTTGGTCTGCGCGACGACCATCAACGGTCGCCCGGCGGCGGCCAGTTCGCGGGCGGCCCGTACGACGAGCGTCGACTTGCCCGCGCCGGGCGGTGAGTCGACGACCACGCCGCGGTGGGTGCCGTGCAGCGTGTCGCGCAGGATCGCGTCGGTGGCACGCGCGGCGGCGGCGCCCGGATCGAAGGCCGCCCGGCCGGTGGAGGTGGCGGTGTCGGATGCGGCGGGACCCGACGTAGCGGGACCTGACATGGCCGGACCCGATGCGGCGGGAGCCGATGCGGCGGTGTCCGTCACAGGAAGTCCTCCTCGGTGACCGGGTCCGGAGCCTCGGCCCGGGGCCCGGCCTCGTCCTGGGCTCGGGCCGGGGGCGCGTCCTCCGCGCCCGGAGGCCCGCCGTGGGTCCACGGGGTCTCCTCCTGGTCCGGCAGTTTCGGGCCGCCTCGCTGGTCGTGCTCGAAGAGCGTCCAGGCGATCCGGTCGCCCTTCTCCGGCACGGAACCGGGAGCGGGCTCCTTGCCGCGGCCCATACGGTCCGTCAGCCGCAGCACCAGCACGCCGTCGGCGCCGTCGGTCCCGTCCGCGCCGTCCGTTGACGACTGTACGAACTCCGCCGACTGGGGCTTGCCGTCCAGCGAGCGGAACACCTTCGTACCCGCCTCCAGATGCGGCCGGTCGTCGGTGCGGACGGTGACCAGCGGGCGCGGGCTCGGCCGTTTGCTCTCGCTGTACGCCATCACCACCTCCGTCACCTCGCTCAGGAACGCCTCGCCCGACAGTCTGCGCCCCGCGAACACCAGCGGATCGTCCAGCGCCTCCTGGGCCTCCAGCTGCCCCTGCGCGGTCTCCCGCGAGGCGAGCTTCCGCGCCGCCGTCACCGCGTCGTCCCGCCGCGGCTGCGGCGGCTCCCCGGCGCGCACCCGGTCGCGATGGCCGGTGAACGACCAGCGGTCGCGCGTCCAGCGATCGGCGACGCGCTCCCCCTCCGGCAGCGCGCGCACCAGGTCGAGACCGCGCCACACCGCGTCCCAGGTCGGCCGCATGACACGCGCGAGCAGTTCGCGGATCTCCCGCTCCGCCGTGGTCAGCCGGGTCAGCTGCTCCTCCGCGCCGGGCCCGTCCTCGGCCGCCGCGAGCTCCTGGCGCGCCCGGTCGTACCCCTCGATGGCGGGTGCCAGCAGCCTGTTGTCGAACGCCGGGTCGGTGGCGGGCCCCGCCGGGGGGCAGCGCAACTGTCCGCCGCGGTCCCGGTCCAGCTCGGCCCGGAGCGCCGCCTCGGCGCCCGAGGCGCCCTCGGGCGGATCGATCCAGGCGAGCAGCGCGCCGAGATGCTGGTCCTCCAGGCTGGACTGCCCGGTCGCCCAGTGACGGTTCAGCAGATCCGTCGCCGCGAGCAGCAGCGAGGACCCCGGGACCCGGGCGCGCTCGCCGTAGTGCGTCAGCCAGCGGCCGAGCAACGGCACGCGCGGCGGCGCGGGATACGGCGTGTCCGGGTCGTCCTCGGCCGTGCGCCGGAACCGCATCGACCGCCCCAGCAGCCGTACGAAGTCGATGCCCGGCCGGCTCGGCACGATCAACTGCGGCGCGTCCACGCACAGCTCGGCCTCGACCTTGACCCGCTTGCCCGTCTCCGGGTCCGTCTCGCTGCGCTCGGCGGGCTCGATCACATCGGCGTACGCGTCGAGATACGGCAGTACGGCCTCGGCCAGCTCGCCGAGGAACGCGAACCGCAGATCACGGTCGCGAGGCTGCGCGACGGTCAGCAGCCGCGGCGCGTCCCGGTCCGTCCCGACCAGCGCGCCGAGCGGCGCACCGGCCTCGCCCGCCGTGGTGAGCGGTACGAGCACCAGCGGCTCGTCCGAGATCCTGCGGTGCCGGACGGTGGCCAGCGGCCGGGCACGTCCGCTCTCCATGGCCTCCAGCCGCGCGAGCGTACTGATCAGCGACATGTGACCGCCTCATTCGCGGCCCCGACAGCCGGCCCGGCTCCGTCGTCCCCGCCGTCGGCCGCCGCCCGGGAAGCCCCGGCTGTCGCCAGCGCCTCCGCCCGCAGCGCCTCCGCCCGCAGCGCCTCCGCCCGCAGCGCCTCCGCCCGCAGCGCGGCCGCCCTGCGCAGCGCGATGACCGTCGGGTCCGCCGGGTCGCCCGCCCCGCCGTGCGCCGCGGCCAGCACCGCGCCGACCGTGGTCAGACCGCCCAGCTCGCCCCGTACGCCACGGCCCAGCGCCTCCACCGCGCCCTCCGCGCGGGCCCGGTGGCGGCAGTGGAAGGCCAGTTCGCACGCCGACAGGCATTCGGGCGCGTAGGCCGCCGGGACCGATTCGACCGCGGCCGTCAGCTCCTCGCCCGAGCAGTGGTCCGGATCGAAGGTGGTGCCCTCGGGCAGCCCGGCCGCGATGTCCTCGATCCGGGTCAGCCTGGCCAGCTGACGGCGCGTCACCGACAGTTGCTTGCGTACGTCCACGACCGACGCGGCCGGCAGATTGGAGAAGTCCTTGGGGCAGACCAGCAGGACGCGGTCCGCCACCTCCGCGCCCGCCGTGTGGAGGGCGACCCGCTCCAGCGCCAGTACATACACCGCGGCCTGCCGCGCCGCCGCGCCCACCTTCGCCGCGTCCGCCGAACCGTCGATCATCGGGAAGGACTTGATCTCCACGACCGTCCATCGGCCGTCAGGACGCACCACCACCGCGTCCGGCTCCAGATACGCGGGGGAGCCCGCCACCTCAAGGGCCAGCAGCGGATGGTCGAGCAGCGCCCACGCCCGCGCCTCCGTGGCCTCGCGCAGGGCCAGCGCCGTACGGGCCGTACGCCCCTCGGGACCGGCCGCCGACAGATCGGGGACGAGGACCTCATCGGGGGCGGGCGGAGGTGACTGGCCGCCGAGCCGTTCGGACAGCAGCCGCATCAGCTCCGTACCGCCGTCGGCCTTGACCTTGGCCTCGAAGGCGTTGCCGCGCATGAACGCGAACTGCGACTGGCCGAACGGGGCGGGCGAGCCGAGCGCCGACGCGAGCGCCGCCTTGTCGACCCCGGCCCCGTCCAGCAGGGCGCGCCGCCGGCAGCCGGGGTTGGCCGCGAGGGCCGCCAGCGCGCGGGCGTCGAGCGGATGCGGCGCGACGGCGGGGCCGCGCAGCTCAGCGAGCCGTCGCCGGAGTGTCGTCTGCGGAGGTGGTGCCGGTGGTGCTGGTGCGGGTCCGCTGCCCAGGGAATCGCTCACCCGCGGAAGTCTCGCATCCGCCGCTGACAACCGGGCCTTCACGGGGCCATGTACGGGTTGACGTACGGGACGACGTACGGGGTGACGAATCGGCGGGGGACGCACCGGCCCGCGTCGGCGACCGCCCGAAGCGTGCCCTCGCCGCGACCCGCAGTCGCTCGGCCGCGCGCAGCGCCGGCCGGGTCAGCAGCGCCCCGAGACCCATCACCGCCGCGCCCGCGACCGCGTCGAGGAAGTAGTGGTTCGCGGTCCCCATCACCACCACGGTGACGAGCAGCGGATAGCCGGCGCCGACCCACTTCATCAGCGGGGTACGGGCGTGCCGCCACAGCAGCACCCCGCACCACACGGCCCACCCGACATGCAGGCTCGGCATCGCCGCGTACTGGTTGGTCATCCCGCCGAGACCGCGCGGCGCGCTCGCCTCGTCGCCCCACCAGCCGTACGAGCTGTACTGCGCCATGGTGTCGACGAAGCCGTGTCCGCTCTCCAGCAGCCGGGGCGGGCAGGTGGGCAGAAGGGTGAAGCCGGCCAGGCCGAGGACGGTGGAGAGCATCAGCCAGGTACGGGCGGCCCGGTACCGGGCGGGGCGGCGGCGGAAGAGCCAGACGAGGACGGCCGGGGTGACCAGGTAGTGCAGTGAGGCGTAGGCGAAGTCGGCGGGTATGCCGAGGGCCGGGGTGCTGGTGAAGAGCCGGTTGAGCGGGTGCTCGGCGTTGAGGAGAAGCGCTTTCTCCACCCGGAGGATCGCCAGTCCGTGGTCGACCGCGGTCGACACATCGCCCCGGGCGAGCAGCCGGCCCAGTGAGTACGCCGTGTAGACCAGGACGAGCAGCGTCAGCTCGGTCCACCAGCGGGGCCGGGGGCCGGGGCGTGTCGTCCCAGGGCTCTGCGGCGCGCTGGCGCTGTACGGCATCCGGGCGATCTCCATCATATTTTCATGCGGCTGTCGGCCGACGTTCAACCGTACGGTGCAGGTCGTTGAGTCCTTCGATCGGGTGTATCTCCGGAAAAATGTTCGACAACATCACCTCGACGGAGAGAGGGACGCGGGGATCTTCCGGGAGGTTGCCCCTGGAGGTCTCCCTCCGTTCAGGTACGCGATGATGGAACGGCACCAGTTGTGAACCTCAGGGAGCACCTTCATGGCACCGCGCATCCTGCTCGCCCGGCACGGTCAGACGGCCTGGTCGCTGTCCGGCCAACACACGGGCAGGACGGACATCCCGCTGCTCGACGAGGGCCGGCGCGGCGCCAAGCTGCTGGGCGAACGGCTCCATCAGGCGCCCTGGTCGGGGCTGCCCGGCGTGGCGATCCGCACCAGCCCGCTGGCGCGCGCCGCCGAGACCTGCGCGCTCGCCGGCTTCGGCGACCGGGCCGAGGAGTGGGACGCGCTGATGGAGTTCGACTACGGCGCGTACGAGGGCATGACCCCGGCACAGATAAAGGCGGACCGGCCCGACTGGTTCATCTGGCGCGACGGAGTCCCGGACGGCGAGACCCTGGAGCAGGTCTCCGCCCGCGCCGACGAGGTCGTCTCCTGGGCGCGCACGGCGGACCGTGACGTCCTGGTCTTCGGCCATGGCCACATCCTGCGCGCGATCGGCGCGCGCTGGCTGGGCGAGGACATCTCGTTCGCGGCGCGCATCCGGCTCGACCCGACGTCGGTGTCGGTGCTGAGCTGGGCGTACGACCTGCCGGCGATCCAGGTCTGGAACGACACGGCGCATCTGACGCCCTGATTCGGGGCTCCGGGCCTGGGGCTTGGGCCCCGGGGTTCCGGGCTCCGGTCCTCAAGCCCGGATGTTCTCCTCAAGCCCGGACGTTCGTCGAGGCGTGGCGGTCCAGGAAGGCGCCCACCTCCGGCAGCCGCCGCTGCGGCAGCAGGACCCGCGCCGTGGCCGCGAGTCTCGTATGGATACGGGAGGACTGGACGACATCCAGCGCGTCCAGCACCTGCTGGCCGGCCGCCGCCGCCTCGTCCGGCGCGCCGGCGCGGGCCAGGTCCGTGGCCAGCTCCACCCGGTAGAGCGCCAGATTGCGGGCGAAGTGCGGATCCTGGAGCGCCGTCGCACGGTGGGCGTGCCGGGCCGCGCGCGACCAGTCGCCCAACGCCGCGTGACACAGCGCCTCCTGCGACTCCAGCTCGGGCTCGCCGAAGAAGGACATCCACTCGGGGTCGGCGTCCGAGGGGCCGCGGTCGAAGAGGCCGTGGGCCCGGCACAGCGACTGCTCGCAGTTCGTACGGTCGCCCAGCTTGGCCCAGCCGGCCGCCTCGCGCAGACAGAGCAGCGACAGCAGCCGCGGCGAGGCCAGATGCCTGGCGGCGCGCCGGCCCGCCTGCGCGGTCCGTACCGCTTCCCGGTACCGGCCCGAATCCTTCGCCAGGAACGAGGTGTTGGCGAAGGCGTGCGCCTCCACCCCGGGATCGTTCGCCATCCGCGCGGTCGCCAGCGCCTCCGCGTAGTGCGAGCGCGCGTCGTCGAAGCGGCCGGAATCATGGGCGAGCCAGCCCACCGAGATCGACAGCTCGCCGGCGCCCGCGTAGAGCCGGTCCGCGGTGGACCGGCGGGCGGGCGTGCCGGAGTCGAGCAGTGCGTGGGCGGCGCGCAGCGGCTGGGCCGCCTGCCGGTAGATCCCGTCGGCGCCGTGCCGGTCGTCCAGCAGCCGGATCCGCCGCACCGCCGCCTCGACGGCGATCACCTCGGCGTCTCCGGCCGGGCGAGGTGACCGCCGCGGCGGCGGTACGGCCACGGCGGCCGTACCGCCGAGACCGAGGGAGGCGGCCACCACCGTGACGGGGCCGCTCGTCATGAACGCGCGACGCAGCACGTCGCTCTCCTCGTTGGTATCGCTGGTGTCGCTCCGGCTGTTGGCGGTGTCCACCCTGTTCGCTCTGTTCTCTCTGACCGTGGTGGTCGCCGTGGCCCGCGCCGCTCTGCCGCGTACGTGCTCGCGCGGACAGAAGCCCAGGTCCTTCAGAGCCAGCCCGGGGAACATATGGAGGAAGACCCGTTCGTACGCGTAGTTGGGGCAGCGGATCTCGCCCGCCTCCACCCGGCCGATATAGCGTGCGTCACAGGCGACTTGTTCACCGATCTCCCGGGCGGCCCTGCGCACGGCGGCGGCGAACTCCCCCGGCGAGCGCCGCCCGCGCAGCCGGCGGAAGGCGAGGTTGGGAACTGCCCGAGACGACGCCATGGCCGAGCCCTCTCCTCGTACAGCCGTTGGTGCCCGCGGGTCACCCGGAGCGTGCGGTGCGATGTGGCGCGGTGCCCAACTCCAGTTGTTCCGACGGGCAGAACGTACCGGCTGTGACGGTCGTGACACATAGAGTTTGCCCACAAAGCGGATTTCTCGCCCATGATCTGCCATGAACTGCCATCTTTTTCGACGGTGCGCCGCCGTAGCTGTTGACGCCGCCATGCGTTGAACCCGGTGGGAGACGCTCAATGTGGAGGTCGGTATGGACACCAGTGGTGGCTCGCGGACGACTGCTCGGCGCGTGCCCGGCCAGGAGTGCGGCGCGCGTCCCGGGGAGGACGCCGGGGAGCCCTGCGACCTGGTGACGGTGCCGGCCCGGCAGGGCCTCGAAGCGGTGGACATCCTGCGCCGGGGAGGCGCCACTCCCAAGGTGGGGCCCGTGCTCCACGACGGTCCGTGCGACACCCTCGGTTTTCTGGTCCCGCCGGGTACGGCCGCGGGCTGGGACATGCCGGGCAGCGCCTGTACGCAGACGAACGGCCGAGGTTTCCGTATCCCCGCAGACCCCCCGGTCATCGGCTCGGACTGGCTGCTCCACCCCGATACGACGGGCCCGGTCACGGATCCGGGGCTGCTGAGGGAGGCGCTGGGCGAGGCGGCGCGGCTCCTTGAGGCCGCCGACCGATGCAGATAGCCGGACTCATCCCTCCGGCCGTGCACGTCAACCGCCTGAAAGGCCTGCCCCGGGTTGCACACGACCGTCGACGGCGGCATAAGGCGCACCGGAGGCGAACCGAGCCCTCAAAATGAGGACGTGGCAAAGAACAAGCGCCGGGCCCCGTCCGCGACGGTCACGGCAGAGGATGTCGACGGCGGTCGCGCCGAGCTGGTGCCCGACCGGGAGCGGGCGCGGGCCTGGTCGTTGCTGATCGACGGGGCTCCGCAGTCCCATGTCGATCTCGACGACCCCACCCATCTCTCCTTCGCGTATCAGCGCAGGCTCGGCCATGTCGCCGATCTCGTGGCGCCCGCGGGCCGGCCGTTGCGTGTCGTGCACCTCGGCGGCGGGGCCTTCACCCTGGCCCGTTACATCGCCGCCACCCGCCCCCGCTCCACCCAGCAGATCGTCGAAGTGGACGGTCCCCTCGTCCACTTCGTACGCGAGCGGCTGCCGCTGGACCCGAACGCCCGTATCCGCGTCCGCACCACCGATGCGCGGGCCGGGCTCGCGAAAGTGCCGGACGGGTGGGCCGATCTGGTGATCGCGGATGTGTTCAGCGGCGCCCGCACCCCCGCGCATCTGACCAGCGCCGAGTTCCTGGGCGACGTGCGCCGGGCCCTGCGGCCGGACGGCCATTACGCGGCCAATCTCGCGGACGGTCCGCCGCTCGCGCATCTGCGCGGCCAGATCGCCACCGCCGCCACCGTCTTCGGGCGGCTCGCGCTCGCCGCCGATCCGGCGGTGTTCCGGGGCCGCCGCTTCGGGAACGCCGTACTGCTCGCCTCGGACCGTGAGCTGCCCGTCGCCGAACTGACCCGCCGGGTCGCGAGCGATCCGCATCCGGGACGGGTGGAACACGGCCGGGCGCTGACCGACTTCACCGGCGGCGCGGCCGTGGTGACCGACGCGAGCGCCAAGGCGTCGCCGCCGCCCCCGGCCGACGCGTTCAAGTAGGCCCGGCGGCTGGTACGGCGGGAAGGCTCAGCGGGAGTCGAACTGCACCATCGGCGGATGCCCGTTCCAGGTGCAGAACACCGAGACCTCCCGGCCGTCCTGGGTGAACGTCACCCGGATCCAGGTCGGTTGTGTCCACACCTGCATCCGCCAGCCGCCGTCGGGCGTCGCCGAGACCAGTTCGGCCGAGGCGCTCCCGATGTCGAAGACGACCCGGCCGCCGTCGACCGCGTAGCTCTTCACCTCGCCGGAGGAGCCGGACGGTTCGGCCTCCGCACTCGCACCCGCACCCGCGCCCTTGTCCGCGTTCCCGGGCGTGTTCCCGCCCCTGTCCTTGGTCTCCTCGGCCGACGGACGCGACGAGGGCCGCCCGCTGTCGCTCGGTGTCGCCGCGGGCGAGGAGGGCGGCTTCGCGGACGGGCTCGGGGGACGCCAGGTGGACGAGGCGAGGGGGCTCGCGCCCCGTTCCTTCGCGCTGTCCACGGGCAGCGGGAGCGCGCGCGGCGGGTCGTACGCCGTCCCCGCCATGACCGAGTGGACGCCCCACCACGACAGCGTGACCGCCGCGCCCGTGGCGAGCGACCACGCCAGGGTGTGTATGAGTCCCATGCGCATCCGGGCCATACTGCACCACCCGCACCACGGCTGTCCCGTGAGCGCCGGGAAGGGACACCGGCCACGGCCGACCCCGGAGACCGGCCCTCCCGTACCCCGCGGATGGCGTACGGTGCCGCCCATGCCCAGTGTGCTCGTGGTCGAGGACGACCAGTTCGTACGCTCCGCCCTCATCAGGCACTTGACCGAGGCCTCCCACACCGTACGGAGCGTCGGCACGGCTCTGGAGGCGCTGCGCGAGGTGGCCCATTTCCGGTTCGACGTCGTCATTCTCGACCTCGGCCTGCCCGATCTGGACGGCGCGGAGGCCCTGAAGATGCTGCGCGGCATCACCGACGTACCGGTGATCATCGCCACCGCGCGGGACGACGAGGCGGAGATCGTACGGCTGCTCAACGACGGCGCCGACGACTACCTCACCAAGCCCTTCTCGGTGGAGCATCTGGCGGCCAGGATGGCGGCCGTACTGCGCCGTTCGCGCGCCACCGCGGGCGAGGCCACGCCACCGCGCGTCATCCGGGTCGGCGGGCTCTCCATCGATCCGTTGCGCCGCCAGGCCGAGTTGGACGGCGCCCGGCTGGATCTGACCCGGCGGGAGTTCGACCTGCTGACGTTCCTCGCCGGGCGCCCGGGGGTGGTCGTGGCGCGCAAGGAACTGCTCGCGGAGGTGTGGCAGCAGTCGTACGGCGACGACCAGACCATCGACGTCCATCTCTCCTGGCTGCGGCGGAAACTCGGCGAGACGGCGGCGAGGCCGCGCTATCTGCACACGCTGCGGGGCGTCGGGGTGAAGCTGGAGCCGCCCGTCCCCGAGGCGTCCGTCCCGGAGCCGCCCGTATGAGGTGGGCCCTGGTCAAGGTGGCCGTGGCCGTGACGGTCATGGTCGTCGTGGCCTTCGCCGTCCCGCTCGGACTGGTCATCAAGGAGATGGCCAGGGACCGCGCGTTCTCCAACGCCGAGCGGCAGGCCGCCGCCATCGCACCCACCCTCTCCATCACCACCGACCGCGAGCAGCTGGAGCGGGCCCTCGCCTCCACCAACTCCGGTGCCGCCGGGCGGATGGCCGTGCATGTCCCGGCCGCCGCGGGGGCGGAGACCGGTCGCCTGGACATCGGGCGTGGCCGGGCCGCCGAGAAGGATCTGCGGACCGTCCAGCGGATCCCCCGCGTGGCCATGGCCGAGGCCGCGGGCGGTTCCGTACTGCTCCAGCCGACTGCCCTCGGCTCCGGCCAGATCGCGATCGTCGAGATCTTTGTCCCCCAGAACGAGGTCTCCAAGGGCGTCACCAACGCCTGGCTGGTGCTCGCCGGTGTGGGATTCGCGCTGATCGTCGGGTCCGTCGCCGTGGCCGACCGGCTCGGCGTGCGGATGGTCGAGCCCGCCCAGCGGCTCGCGGGCGCCGCGCACGCGCTGGGCGAGGGAAAACTCGGCGCGCGGGTCCCGGAGGAGGGCCCCGCCGAACTCAGGTCCGCCGCGATCGCCTTCAACGCCATGGCCGACCAGGTCGTCGGGCTCCTCGCCAACGAGCGGGAACTCGCGGCCGATCTCTCGCACCGGCTGCGCACCCCGCTCACCGTACTGCGTCTCAACGCCGCGTCCCTGGGCGAGGGACCGGCCGCCGACCAGACCAGGGCCGCCGTCGCGCAGCTGGAGCGCGAGGTCGACACGATCATCCGTACCGCCCGTGAGGCCAAGCCACAGACGGCGGCGGCGGGTCCGGCCGGCGGGTGCGACGTCTCGGAAGTCGTCACGGAGCGGATGGACTTCTGGTCGGCGCTGGCGGAGGACGAGGGCCGTACGGCACGGGTCGCCGGCATCGGCCGTCCCGTACGCATCCCGGTCGTCCGCGCCGAACTGGCCGCCGCCCTCGACGCGTTGCTCGGCAATGTCTTCCGCCACACCCCGGAGGGCACGGACTTCTCCGTCGATGTGCACAACGGGGAGGACGCCGTGATCGTCCTCGTCTCGGACGCGGGCTCCGGCATCGCCGACCCGAAGGCCGCCCTCGCCCGGGGCAACAGCGGCGGCCGGGAGGGCTCGACCGGGCTGGGCCTGGACATCGTGCGCAGGGTGGCCGAGTCGACGGGCGGCGACGTACGGATCGGACGCTCGGTGCTCGGCGGTGCCGAAGTACGGATCTGGATCGGCCTCGACGGATGGCGCGCCGCGCACGGGCCGCGCCGGGGCCACCGGCTGCGGCGGCGCGGACGCCGCGCGGGCCCGGACCTTTAACGGCTTCCGATGCGCCCCTTAAGCGCGCCCTAAGAACAGCGGCGCCCGCCCGGAACGGGCCGTTCGTCCGGATCGGGGCGGCTAACGTGCTGGCATCAGCCTCCCTCCCGCTCGTCCCGCCCCACCCGGGACCGCGCGCTCCGGCCGGTACGCAACCCCCCACCCGGCCGGGGCGCGCACACCCCGCTCGACACGCTTCAGCCGACGGGCACCTCCGGCAGTACCCCCGTACCCGCCAGCCGGGCATACCAGCGGGCGCTCGACTTCGGCGTGCGGCGCTGTGTCTCGTAGTCCACATGGACCGCGCCGAAACGCTTGCCATAGCCGTACGACCACTCGAAGTTGTCCATCAGCGACCAGAGGAAGTAGCCGCGCACATCGGCCCCGTCGGCGATCGCGCGCCGCACCGCCGACAGATGACCGTGCAGATAGCGGATCCGGTCCGGGTCGTGGACCGCGCCGTCGGCGTCCGGCTTGTCGGCGTACGCCGCGCCGTTCTCGGTGATCATCAGGGGCAGCCCGGGTGCCTCGCGCGTATAGCGCAGCAGCAGGTCGTACAGTCCGCTCGGATCCACCGACCAGCCCATCTCGGTCCGTTCGCCGGGCGGCTGGTGGAAGGCGACGGATTCGGCGCCCGGCCAGGGGGAGTGCTCGCTCGCGCCGTGGCCGTCCTGACGGTCCCGGCGGCCGGTGTCCTGACCGGCTTCCCGGGCGGCGTCCTGGCCGGCGGCGGAGACCACCGCGGGCTGGTAGTAGTTGATGCCCAGCGAGTCCAGCGGCTGCCTGCTCGCGGCCTCGTCGCCGGCGCGGACGAACGCCCAGTCGGTCAGCCGCGCGGTGTCCGCGAGGAGGTCCTCGGGGTACGCGCCCGTCAGCATCGGGCCGGTGAAGACCCGGTTCGCCAGGGCGTCGATACGGCGTCGCGCGTCCAGGTCCCCGGGGGACTGCGTACGGGCCCTGACCGCCGCCGGGTTGAGGCTCACCGAGACCTGACCGCCCGCCGGGAGCACGGAGCGCAGCGCCTGGGCCGCGAGTCCGTGGCCGAGGTTGAGATGGTGGGCGGCGCGCAGGGCGGCCACCGGGTCCGTACGGCCGGGCGCGTGCACACCGGATCCGTACCCCAGAAAGGCGCTGCACCAGGGCTCGTTGAGGGTCGTCCAGCGCGTCACCCGGTCGCCGAGCGCCTCGGCGACGGTCCGCGCGTACTCCGCGAAGCGGTACGCCGTCTCGCGCTGGGGCCAGCCGCCCGCGGCCTCCAACTCCTGGGGCAGGTCCCAGTGGTAGAGCGTCAGGACGGGTTCGATGCCATGGGCGAGCAGATCGTCGACCAGACCGCGGTAGAAGTCGAGACCGCGCTGTATGGCCGGGCCGCGGCCGGTGGGCTGGACGCGCGGCCAGGAGACCGAGAAGCGGTACGCGTTCACGCCGAGGTCCGCCATCATCCGGACGTCCTCGGCCCTGCGGTGGAAGTGGTCGACGGCGATGTCGCCGGTATCTCCCCTCTCGACCTTGCCGGGCGTATGGCTGAAGGTGTCCCAGATGGAGGGCGTACGGCCGTTCTCCCGTGCCGCGCCCTCGATCTGGTAGGCGGCCGTGGCGGTGCCCCACAGGAATCCGGGCGGAAAGGCGTCGGACATGATCTGGCTCCCATTGGCCGTAGGAATGGAGGGATGGAGGGATGTGGCGGTACGAGAGGGACGCCGGGGGCATCGGGGCTGCCGTACGGGGACCGGCCGTACGGGCCCTTCAGCCCTTGACCGCGCCCTGCATGATGCCGCCGACGACATGTCTGCCGAAGATCACGAAGGCGACCAGCAGCGGCAGTGTGCCCAGCAGCGCGCCGGCCATGATCACCGACTGGTCGGGGATATAGCCGCGGCCGAGCCCGGTCAGCGCCACCTGCACGGTGGGGCTGCCGTTCTGGGTCAGCGCGATCATGGGCCAGAAGAAGTCGTTCCAGGCCATCACGAAGGTCAGCATCCCGAGCACGGCCATCGCGGGCCGTGCGGCCGGGAAGACCACATGCCACACCACCCGCAGGCTGCTCGCGCCGTCCACCCGGGCCGCCTCGATCAGCTCGGTGGGCAGCGCCCCGGTCAGATACTGCCGCATGAAGAACACACCGAACGCGCTGACCAGGGTTGGCAGAATGACGGACTGGAGCTGATCGGTCCAGGACAACTCGGCGATCAGCATGTACAGCGGTACGACGCTGAGCTGCGGCGGCACCATCATCGTCCCGATCACCAGCAGCAGAAGCAGATTCTTGAACCGGAAACGCAGCTTGGCGAAGGCGAAACCGGCGAGCGTGGAGAAGACCACCGTGCCCGCCGCGATCGCCCCGGCGACGATCGTCGTATGGAACAGGGCCGCGCCCATATTGGCGTCGGTCCAGGCGATTTCGAGGTTCTTGAAGAGATTTTCGCCGAACCAGAAGGGCGGTGGGGTCCGGGCGAGCCGGGTGTTGTCGCGGGAGGCCGCGACCGCCGTCCACACCAGGGGGAAGAGCGAGCCGGTGGTGAAGAGGATCAGTACGGCGTGGGTGACGCGCCCGCCGTGCAGCTGCCGCCCCGCGCCCTTCCTGTTCCTGCCGTTCCCGCTGTCCCTGCTGCTCCTGTTGCTCCCGCGGCTCCTGTTCGTGCCGCTGATCGTGTCGCCGGTCTGCGAAGTCGTGGCCATCTCTCTCCCCCTACGCGCTCTCGCGGAGACGGCGGGCGATGATCCAGTTCACCGCGCCGATGATCAGCAGGATCAGGAACATCGCCCAGGCGATCGCCGAGGCCCGGCCGAGATGCAGATTCACCCAGCCCTGCTCGTACAGATAGAGCCCGAGCGTCTGGAACTGATGAGCCGATCCGCCCGTGGCGCCCGCGCCGCCGTTGAACAGCAGCGGCTCACCGAAGAGCTGGGTCGCGCCGATCGTCGAGACCACACACGTGAACAGGATCGTCGGCCGCAGCGAAGGGACGGTCACATGGCGGAACTGCTGCCATCGCGAGGCCCCGTCCAGTGCCGCCGACTCGTACAGATCGTCCGGAATGGCCTGCATCGCCGCCAGATAGATCAGCGCGTTGTAGCCGGTCCAGCGCCAGATGACGATCGTGGAGACCGCGAGCTGTGAGGTCCAGGTGCCGTTCTGCCAGTCGACCGGGCCGACACCGGCCAGCCCCAGCACCCAGTTGATCATTCCGTAGTCGCGGCCGAAGAGGAGGACGAAGACGAGCGCCGCGGCGGCCACCGAGGTGGCGTACGGAGTGAGCACCGCGACCCGGAAGAACATCGAACCGCGCAGCCGGTAGTTGAGCAGATGCGCGATCCCCAGCGCGATCAGCAGCTGCGGAACGGTCGAGAGCACCCCGATGGTGACGGTGTTCTTCAGCGCGTTCCAGAAGAAGTCGTCGCTCAGCAGCCGGGAGAAGTTCCGCAGCCCCACCCACTCCATGTCGGTGGGCGCGGTCAGCTCCACGCGGTGGAGCGAGGCCCAGCCGGTGTAGAGGAGCGGGAAGAGACCGAAGGCCAGGAAGAAGACGAAGAACGGGGCGATGAAGGCGTACGGGCTCCACCGCACGTCGCGGCGGTACCAGCGGCTGCGCCGCTCCCGGCGCCGGTCGTCCTCTGCCTCACCCCGCCGTTCCGGCCGCTCCCGCGGCCCGGCGGGCACCGTGTCCACGGGCACCGTTTCCCCGGCGCCCGCCGTGTCCACGGGCACCGTTTCCCCGGCGCCCGCCGTGTTCCCGACGCCCGTCTCCGGGACGGCGGTCGCGTCACTACTGGCCATCGGTCACTGATCCAGCGCGTTGTCGATCGCCTTGACGGCCGCGTTCCAGCCGTCCTTCGAGGACGTGCCCTTCTGGTCGACCTGGAGCATGCCGACATCGGCCAGGTTCTGCGCGATGATCAGGTCCTTCGGGCCGACGATCTGGAGCGGTACGCCCCGGGCGGCCGCGGAGAAGATCTCCCCGATGGGGGCGTTGCCGAAGTACTCGTGCCTGGCGCCTGACACGGCGGGCAGCGCGTACGCCGCCCGGGAACTGGGGAAGCTGCCGCGCTTCGCGAAGAACGTGGCCTGCTGTTCGGGCGCGGTCAGCCAGGCGACCAGTTCGGCGGCCTCCTTCTTGTGCCTGCCCGCCTCGGGCACCACCAGGAAGGAGCCGCCCCAGTTGCCGGGCTTCGGCGCGGCGGCCACATCCCACTTGCCCCTGCCCGCGGCGCCGGACTTGTCCTGGATGTAGCCGAGCATCCAGGCAGGGCAGGAGACGGTGGCGAAGCCGGCGTTCGCGTATGCCTGGTCCCAGGCCGGCGTGTACTGCTGGAGCCGGGCGGTCAGTCCCGCCCCGGCGAACTCCGCGGCGATGTCCCACGCGTTCCGTACGGCCGGGTTGGTCTTGTAGATGACCTTGCCGTCCTTGTCGTAGAACCGGTTCGCCTCGCTGCCGCTGATGGCGGCCATGACACCGCTCGCCGAGTCGACGAAGGCCGTTCCCTCGGGCGCCTTGGCCTTGAACTTCTTCCCGGCGTCCAGATACTTCCGCCAGTCGCCCGCCCACAGCGCGCCGACCGACGCGCGGTCGCTGGGGAGCCCCGCCGCGGCGAGGAGATCCTTGCGGTAGCAGATGCCCTCGGGCCCGATGTCGGTGCCGAGCCCCATGGTCCGGCCGGCCTTGTCGGTGGCCTGCGACCACTTCCACGGCAGGAAGCTGTCCTGCCGTACGCCGCGGATCTTTCCGAGGTCCACGAGTTTGTCCGCCTGGGTGGCGGTGATCTCGGCGATGTTGTTGACCTCGACGGCCTGGATGTCGGAGAGCCCGCTGCCGCTGCCGAGGTGGGTGAGCAGCTGGGGGTAGTAGTTCTCGTTGCGCTCGATGGACGTCTGTTTGATGGCGATGTCGGGGTGGAGCTTCATGTACTGGTCGTAGAGCCCGGCCTCCTTCAGGCCGAAGGCCCCGAAGACCCCCACCGTGAGCGTGGTCCTCCTCTTGCCGCCGTCCCCGCCGCCGTCCCCGCCGCCGTTCGTGGCGCTGCCGGAGGGGCCTTCGCTGTCCTGGGCACAGCCGGCCATGACTCCCGCGCCGAGCGCGGCGACGGCCGCGAGGACCACCACCCGGGACGAGCGGGTGCCTGTACGCATGACGTCCTCCTGGTGCACCGAACGTGCAGTCCCTCCCGGCCCAGCGGCCGGCCCTCCGGGCGTGGTCGAGCAGCGTACGGGGCAGGTACGGGTCGGGCGTGGTGGGAGCGCTCCCACGTACGACGTGTTGAAGCGTCGCGGGTCCCCGCAAGGGAGTCAAGGGACCGGGCTGGACGCGGGACGGATTCATCGGGGAGGCGGAGTGCCATGGCCCACGCTGTGTGGCCCGGACGAACGAAGATCGCCCCCGGTCCCTGCTTTCGCAGGTCACGGGGGCGATCTTGTAAGGGTGAGTAACGGGACTTGAACCCGCGACATCCTGGACCACAACCAGGTGCTCTACCAGCTGAGCTATACCCACCAAGGGCCGGTCTTCGTTCCCTACCGGCCGAGAAAAAGTGTACAGGGTCCGCGAGGGTGCTCGCGCCCGGATTCCGGGGCCGGGGCGGGGACCGGTCCGCGGGCCGGTGCGGGGCGCCGGCCCGGGGTGGTCAGGTCCCGGGGAGCACGTGCTTCGCGGCGATCTGCTTGGCCGTGTCCGAGTCCGGGCCGGGCTGGGGTACGAAGACCGCTTCGCGGTAGTAGCGCAGCTCCGCGATGGACTCGCGGATGTCCGCCAGCGCGCGGTGGTTGCCGCTCTTCTCCGGGCTGTTGAAGTAGGCCCGCGGGTACCAGCGGCGGGCCAGCTCCTTGATCGAGGAGACATCGACGATGCGGTAGTGGAGGTAGCCCTCCAGCGTCGGCATGTCGCGGAGGAGGAAGCCCCGGTCGGTGCCGACCGTGTTTCCGCACAGCGGGGCCTTGCCGGGCTCCTTCACATGCTTGCGTACGTATGCGAGGACCTGCTCCTCGGCGGCGGCGAGCGTGGTGCCGCCCGCCAGCTCGTCGAGGAGTCCCGAGGCGGTGTGCATCTGCCGCACCACCTCGGGCATGGTCTCCAGCGCCGTGTCCGGCGGGCGGATCACGATGTCCACCCCTTCGCCGAGCACGTTCAGCTCCGAGTCGGTGACCAGCGCGGCCACCTCGATGAGTGCGTCGTCCGTCAGCGAGAGCCCGGTCATCTCGCAGTCGATCCACACCATTCGATCGTTCATGCGCCTTACCCTACGGGGCGCTCCGCTGGCCGGGCAGACTCGGACGGCCCGGACCTGTCGCGTACATGTCGGAACCCGTTTTCCCGTGCTCCGCCACCGTCGCCGACGCCGTCGCCTGGCCGGGCGTACTGGCGGCTGCCGCCGCCCGCCTGGAGTGCGGGGACACCTGGGCGGGGACCATCGACTCCATGACCCCGTGGGGCATGGAGTCGCCCTGCGGCCTGCGGGCCCGGTAGGCGGACCGGTAGGCCGCCGGGGAGGAGCCCAGCTGGCGTCGGAAGTGGCCGCGCAGTGCCACCGGGGAGCGGAAGCCGCAGCGGCCCGCGACCTCGTCGACCGAGTAGTCGGAGGTCTCCAGCAGCCGTTGTGCCTGGAGCACCCGCTGGGTGATCAGCCACTGCAGCGGCGCGCTTCCGGTGAGGGAGCGGAACCGCCGGTCGAACGTACGGCGGCTCATGTACGCGCGGGCCGCGAGCGTCTCCACGTCGAACTGCTCGTGCAGATGCTCCAGCGCCCAGGCCACGACCTCGGCGAGCGGGTCGGAGCCGATTTCTTCTGGTAAAGACCTGTCCAGATAGCGCTCCTGGCCGCCGCTGCGCCGTGGGGGTACGACCAGTCTGCGGGCCAGCGCGCCCGCCGCCTCCGCGCCGTGATCTGTCCGGACTATGTGCAGACACAGATCGATTCCGGCCGCTGTCCCCGCGGACGTGAGCACATCGCCGTCATCGACGAACAGCTCTCTCGGATCCACATGGACGGACGGATAACGCTTGGCGAGCGTCGGTGCGTACATCCAGTGCGTGGTGGCCGGCCGGCCGTCCAGCAGACCGGCCGCGGCGAGCACGAACGCGCCGGTGCACAGACCGACGATCCGCGCGCCCTCTTCATGGGCACGGCGCAACGCGTCCAGTGCCTCCGGCGGTGGCGGCGACGTGATCGACCGCCAGGCCGGTACCACCACCGTGCCGGCCCTGCTGATCGCCTCCAGGCCGTACGGCGCGGTGAGTTCGAGGCCGCCGGTGGTGCGCAGCGGCCCGTCCTCCCCGCCGCAGACGAGCAGGCGATAGCGGGGAACCCCGGCGTCCTGGCGGTCGATTCCGAACACGGAGAGCGGGATGGAGCTCTCGAAGATGGGGCCACCGCTGAAGAGCAGCACAGCGACGACTTCCCGGCGACGTCTCCCGGAAAGTTTGCGTGCTGACTCCGGTGCGGCAATGGAGTCCTGGCTCATGGTGCTAAGCCCCCTTCGGTGTTCGCGTCTCCCCGTTCTTGTCGGGCCTCTCGCTCCTGCACGATTCCCCTCGGTTTTGCACGGGTCCCCAGCCTTCGATACTCATGATCGAATCTACTGTGTCCCGTGGTGCCGGCGTGACAAGTTCTCCAACCGGCGCTATGTCGACAAGGCAACTTGGCGCGAAGCATTCGATCACGAAGCGTTCCACTCGGAAGCCGAGAGTGGAAGTGGGCCTCGCATGCATGGCCCGTCCCCGTAGGGTGCCAAGGACCGGTGCGGTCCTTTCTTCCCTGGTGGCAAGGGGGTTGGCAGGCCATTTCACCAAGGGGTCTACTCAAGCGCGAAGTTGGCTGAAAAGCGATGGGTGCGTCGGTGTGATGCACTCAGTATCCCGGCGCACACCTTTCGTGTGCACGCGAGCCCCGGTGCGCCCCTTGGGGGCCCCGGGAGTGACGGCTTCCGGACGTTGCGTACGTTACGTACATCATGGCCTCCTCCGCGTACTGCCGGGCGGCGGCGCGATCGGACCGGCGCGGCAGTGGCCGGCGGACCGCGGTCACCACGACGAGACCGGGCGCGGCCGCCGCCGAGCCGCCGAAGGACGCGCCGTACGCCGCGAGGACCACCGGGACCAGCGGACGGCTGAACGCCGCCCGGCCGGCCGCGTCGCCCGCCGGCCCGGCGGCTCGGCGGCGGGCCGGGCGGCGGGCGCGGCGGAGGCCGGCGTCGCCCGGCCCGGCCCCGTGCGGTGCGCCCCATGATGCGCCCCGGAGCGCGCTCCGTGGCGTGCGGGCCCCTCGGTGAAAGCGGGGGCTTGAGCGGTCGGTGAGGCGGGCACGGGGACTCCCTGGGGCCGGGGGCATGGCCGATGGCCAACGAGGAGCGGAGCCCTCCGGTCACTCCGGGGCCGCGCGGGGGCGGCTGTAGAGACCATCCGGCATTGCCATCCGGGACGCCCTCGTGCATGCTCCCTGGAACGCCGCGTGCGGGGCGCCGGGCTCTGGGCAGGAGAGGAGTGCCGCCGTACCCTTTGGGGTATGGGCTTGGGAAGATGATTCCCGGACACAGCTCCCCCTGCCACGCCCCTTGTTGATCCTTCTCAAGAGGACTTTCTTCGCCGAGACACTCATGGCCGGTCACGAAATCCCAGAACCCGCAGACCGCGAGCAGGTAGCCGACCCACTGTCGGACCTGCGAGCGGCGGAACAGACGCGCGCTTCCTGCGATCCCGCCTTCCGGCACGGAGTCGTTGTCGGCTTCGACGGCTCGATGTCGAGTGAACGGGCCCTCGCGTACGCCATCGGCATGGCCAGACGGCTGGGCTCGGGCCTGATCATCGTCCATGTCGCCAACCGGCTGCCCACCACGGTCTGGGCGGGCTGCGAGCCCCCTGTCTTCGTGGACGTGCCCGACCATCGCACCGAAGTGCTCGGCCTCGAACTGGCCTGCGCGGACTATCTCGCCGAGGTGCCGTGGATCCTGGTCGAGCGCGGCGGCGACATCTGCCACGAACTCGAAGAGGTCGGCCAGGAGTACTCCGCCGACGCGATCGTCGTCGGATCCACGCACGGCATCGTCGGGCGGATCTTCGGCTCGGTGGCGGGGCGGCTGGCGCGGCGCGCGCAGCGGCCCGTCGTGGTGATCCCGTAGCCCCTCGCGCCGCCGTCCCCGCGCGCGACCGTCTCCCTTCGCGACCCCCCGTGCGCAACCCTCTTTGTGCATCAGCCGCGTTGGCGTCAACCCAATGCTGACGGTATGTCAACTCCCTTGCCCGCACTGTGAATCTACTCACAGGTAGAGGTGGATTGCGTGCCTGTGAAGGGTACATATCGGCCGCTGGGACACAGCACCACGCACATCGTGAAGGGAGCCCGCCGTGGACAACGCCGTCTCTGCGGGAAGTGCTGCTTCGACCAAGGTTCTGGGCCATCTCGCCCTGGGCCTCACCCTGCTCGCCTTCGGAATCGGCCACACCGGCGTCGTCGACGGAGTGACGGCGGTCGCCGCCGTCTCGCTCGCGCTCTATGTCGGCGGCATCGCCCTCTTCCTCGCCGGACTGCTCGAATTCCGGGCGGGGGACTCGTTCACCGGTACGGCCTTCGCGGGCCTCGGCGCCTTCTGGTTCACCTGGGGGACCGGAGTCGGCCATCAGGTCACCGCGGACGCGGCGGGCCTCTTCCTCGTCCTCTGGGCACTCCTGGCATTCAGCCTGGCCGTCGGCGGCGCGGGCGCGGGGCCGCTGGTGATGAGCGCGTACGGACTGTTCTGTGTCGGGCTGCTGCTGCTCGCCGTCGGCCAGTTCGCCGACAGTACGGGCCTCACCAAGGTCGGTGGCTGGTTCGCCGTCGTGGCGGGCCTCGCCTCCTGGTACGCGGCGACGGCCGCGCTCGCCAAATGGCCGACCGCCCTGCCGCGCCGTCGTGCTGCCGGCCGAGGAGTGACGGCCACCGGCTGAGAGCCTGTCGGGTGGCCTTCGATCGGAGAGCGCACGCACCAGGGCGTGGCCGCCCGTTCAGAGGTCACCCGACAGGCTCTGAGGCAGCCGCGGGCCGGCGCCGAGGGCAAGGGCCTGTCCGGCTGATCCATGAAGATCCGCCGACGGGCTCTGGCGCCGGCCCCTTCGGGGAGCGCCCCCGGCGCGATGGGTGGCACGCGCTGGGGGCGCTCTCGCCGTACGGCCCCGCGAAAGGCGAAGGCCACGTGAAAGGCCGAGGGGCCCGCGAAAGACCGACGGCCTCGCGAAAGGGCGAGGGCCTCGCGAAAGGGCGAGGGCCTCGCGAAAGGGCGAGGGGCGGGCCGCTACTCGACCGTCACGGACTTCGCGAGGTTACGGGGCTTGTCGATGTCCCGGCCCAGCGCCAGCGCCGTGTGGTAAGCGAGCAGCTGGAGCGGGATGCCCAGCAGGATCGGGTCCAGCTCCGTCTCGTTCTTCGGTACGACGATGGTGTGGTCGGCCTTCTCCTGCGGCTGGTGCGCCACCGCCAGGATCGGGCCGCTGCGGGCCTTGATCTCCTCCAGTGCCGCCCGGTTCTTCTCCAGCAGATCGTCGTCGGGGACGATCGCGACCGTCGGCAGCGCGGGTTCGATGAGGGCGAGCGGGCCGTGCTTCAGCTCCGAGGCCGGATACGCCTCGGCGTGGATGTACGAGATCTCCTTCAGCTTCAGCGAGGCCTCCAGCGCCACCGGATAGCCCCGCACCCTGCCGATGAACATCATGGAACTGACCTGCGCGTACTGCGCCGCCAGCTTGGCGATGTCGTCCTCCGTCGCCAGGATCTCGGCGATCTGGGCGGGCAGCCTGCGCAGCCCGTCGATGATCCGTTTGCCGTCCGCGACCGACAGATCACGGATCCGGCCCAGATGCAGCGCGAGCAGCGCGAACGAGACCACGGTGTTGGTGAAGCACTTGGTGGAGACGACACAGACCTCCGGGCCCGCGTGCACGTACACCCCGCCGTCGGTCTCCCGGGCGATCGCCGAGCCCACGACATTCACCACGCCCAGTACGCGCGCGCCCTTGCGCTTCAGCTCCTGCACCGCGGCGAGCACGTCGTACGTCTCGCCCGACTGGGACACCGCGACATAGAGGGTGTCGGGATCCACGACCGGATTGCGGTAGCGGAACTCGGAGGCGGGCTCGGCGTCCGCCGGGATCCTGGCCAGCTCCTCGATCAGCTGCGCGCCGATGAGCCCGGCGTGGTACGAGGTGCCACAGCCGAGGATCTTGATCCGGCGCACCCCGCGCGCCTCCCGGGCGTCCAGATTGAGACCGCCGAGATGCACGGTGGAGAAGCGGTCGTCGATCCGGCCGCGCAGCACCCGGTCCACGGAGTCGACCTGCTCCGAGATCTCCTTGTGCATATAGGTGTCGTGGCCACCCATGTCGTACGACTCGGCCTCCCACTCCACGGTGGTCGGCGTCGCCGAGGTGCGCGAGCCCTCGGTGGTGTACGTACGGAAGTCGTCGGCCTTGAGGGTGGCCATCTCGCCGTCGTCCAGCGTCACGACCTGGCGGGTGTGGGAGACCAGCGCGGCCACGTCGGAGGCGACGAACATCTCTTTCTCGCCGATGCCCAGGACGACCGGCGAGCCGTTGCGGGCGACGACGATACGGTCCGCGAAATCGGCGTGCAGAACGGCGATGCCGTACGTGCCCTCGATCAGCTGGAGCACCTGGCGGACCTTCTCCTCCAGGGTCGGGGCCTGGGAGCGGGCGATGAGATGGGTCACCACCTCGGTGTCCGTCTCGGACTGGAACACCACACCGTCGGCCTCCAGCTTGACCCGCAGCTCCGAGGCGTTGTCGATGATGCCGTTGTGGACGAGGGCGACCTTGCCCTCCGGGTCCATGTGCGGGTGCGCGTTCTCGTCGCTCGGGGCGCCATGGGTGGCCCAGCGGGTGTGCGCGATCCCAGTGGTGCCGGAGAAGCGCTTGGGTACGCGGGCCTCCAGCTCGCGGACCCGGCCCTTGGCCTTGACCATCTTCAGCGCGGCCGGCCTGCCCGCGGCCGGCTTGCCGGTGATGACCAGCCCGGCCGAGTCGTACCCCCGGTATTCCAGCCGCTGCAAGCCCTCCAGCAGCAGCGGTGCCACATCACGCTTTCCGATGTATCCGACGATTCCGCACATACGGTTTTGCCCCTCCTGAGTCGCACTGTCCTGGATCGCGCCGACCGATCACGGTGCTTCGTACGGTCAGCCGTAGACGATGCGGCGCAACTGCCGCAGCGAGAGCGCCGGGGGCGCCACCGCCCGATGCGGCAGTTCGGCCGCGATCCGCTCGAAGATCTCCGCGTTCGTGGATCCACCGGACTGCATCTCCCGGTGACGGCGGCGGACGAACTCCTCGGTCGTCTCGTCGAAGTACGCCAGCACGTCGAGCACCACCCGGGCGGCCTCACCACGCTGGAGCGCGGTGCTGCGGACCAGATGGTCGATGAGGTCGTCGTACGACGAGCGGCGTTCGAGCACGTGTTGATATTGAGGGTGATCAAGGAGTTTTGCAAGAATCCTGCCCGGAATCGGGCAGGAATCGCTGAGAATGTGGGCCAAAAGAGGGAACGCGAAGATAAGGGGCGGAGAAGATAAGGGGCGGAGAAACGGAGCGGCGATACAGGCGGCGATACAGAGCGGCGATACCCGGCGGCGATACGGAGCCGAGGACCGCGGCGGAGGATCAGAGCCGCTTGAGGATGGCCTGCTTCGCCGTGCTGAACTCCTCTGCGGTGAGAATCCCCGCCTGGTGCAGCTCGCCCAGCTCCCTCAGCCGGCGCAGCAGGGCGTCATGGTCGTCGCCGCTCGCCGCCGCCGTGTCCGCCGTGTCCGTGGTGCTCGCCGCGCTCTTGATGAGGCCCGGCGCCGCAGCCGGGGCGGCGGTGAGCCCGGCGGACGCGGCGCGCGGATGGGGCAGCCGGGCCACCACCGCCGCGCCGACCAGAGCCATCAGCGGGTCCTTCCTGAACCCGTACAGATCCACCGCGTGCGGGTCGTACTTCGGCGGGGTGGACACGGGCGCCCTGCTGGTGAGGAAGCGCAGATAGCCGTTCTCCAGACCGGCGCTCGGCAGCCACTCCACCGCCTCCACCTCGCTGAGCGCGAGGGTGCGGGGGCCGCCGGAGGACTTGGACTCCTCCGTCTTCCAGTTCCACTCCAGCCGGATCCGCTCCCCGTCGAAAGTGATGCTCGCGTCGCCCGCGCTCACGGTGATCGGCAGAGCCGGGCTCGGCAGCAGATAGCGGTCGACGGGACCGGGCTCCACCTGTTCGACCACCAGGGCGTTCCGTACCTCGTCGACGAAGTACTCGGCGACCCCCGAGCGGTCCTTGTCGACCGTCAGCAGATAGGGGTAGGAGCTGTCGCCCAGCCGGCCGCCGGTGATCTGGAGCAGCGGGTCCGCGCCCTCCCGCAGGCGCAGCCGCAGCCGCCCCGACCTGCGCCCGGCCTCGAAGGAAATCCCCGCCAACGCGCCCAGGGGCACGGCGACTTCACCGAGAGCCTTGCGGAGCAGGCTCACGCCCTTGTCCTTGCCGGGCACGATACGGACCGTGTCCCCGTCGAAGGTCCACGTGCCGTCCTTCTGGATGATTTCCGCCATGCGGGGATTCTTCCATCAGGTGGGCGGAAATTGGTCTACACCTTGACCGCCGGTGGGATGTGCGGGTCCCATGGACAGGCTCCAGGCACCGCAGGTGAGTACCCCGTCGCCCCGTCGAAGGGACAATCTTGTGAGACAGCACAGCACGTTTGCCCGTCTGTTCGGTTCGCTGCTGCTCGTCGTGGCGGCCGGTATCTCCAGCATCGGAGCCGCGCCGGAGCGCGGCGCTCCGGGTCCCGTCCATGAGCCCGCCGCGCGCCCCCTCGATCAGATCGTGCCCGCTCCCGCCCAGATCAGCGCGGGCGGGGCCGCGTACACCCTCACCGCGCGCAGCCGGATCCAGGTGGAGGGCCGGTCGCACGAGGACGCCCGCGAGGCCCGCCGGATCGGCTCGTATCTGGCCGGTCTGCTGCGGCCCTCGACCGGTTACGCGCTGCCCGTCACCGACCGCCGCGGCGAGGGCGGCATCCGGCTGCGGCTCGTCGGCTCCGACGACCGGGCCGCGGGCCGGGACCGGGAGCTGGGCGAGGAGGGCTATCGCCTGGAGTCCGGCCGCGGCGGTGTCACCATCACCGCTCAGGAGCCCGCCGGGCTCTTCCACGGCGTCCAGACCCTGCGCCAGCTGCTGCCGGCCTCGGTGGAGAAGCGGACCGCCCAGCGCGGCTCCTGGACGGTCGCGGGCGGCACCGTCACCGACACCCCGCGCTACGCCTACCGGGGCGCGATGCTCGATGTCTCACGGCATTTCATGACGCCCGATCAGGTCAGGCTCTATATCGACCAGTTGGCGCTCTACAAGATCAACAAACTGCATCTGCATCTCTCCGACGACCAGGGCTGGCGGATCGCCATCGACTCCTGGCCGCGCCTGGCCACCTACGGCGGCTCCACCCAGGTCGGCGGCGGTCCCGGCGGCTACTACACCAAGGCCCAGTACCGGGAGCTGGTGAGCTATGCGGCCTCCCGTCATCTGGAGGTGATCCCGGAGATCGACATGCCGGGCCACACCAACGCCGCGCTCGCCTCGTACGCCGAGCTGAACTGCGACGGCGTCGCGCCCCCGCTCTACACCGGCACGTCGGTCGGCTTCAGCTCGCTGTGCGCGCCCAAGGAGGTGACGTACGACTTCGTGGACGACGTGATCCGCGAACTGGCCGCCCTCACGCCCGGGAAGTATCTCCACATCGGCGGCGACGAGGCCCACTCCACCAGCCACGCCGACTATGTGACCTTCATGGAGCGGACCCAGGCCGTCGTCAGCAAGTACGGGAAGACCGTTGTCGGCTGGCATCAGCTGACCGGCGCCACCCCGGTGAAGGGGGCCGTCGCCCAGTACTGGGGGTACGACGCCACGAGCGCCGCCGAGCGCGCGCAGGTCGCGGCGGCGGCCCAGAAGGGCACCCGGCTGATCCTCTCTCCGGCGGACCGGGTGTACCTCGACATGAAGTACGACAGGACCACCGTGCTGGGCCAGTCCTGGGCCGGTTACACGGAGGTGGACCGCTCGTACGACTGGAACCCGGCCACCTATCTCGCCGACGCGGGCGTGCCCGAGGACGCGGTGCTCGGTGTCGAGGCGCCGCTCTGGACCGAGACCCTCGCGACGAGCGACCAGCTGGAGTCCATGGCCTTCCCACGGCTGCCCGGTATCGCCGAGCTGGGCTGGTCGCCGGCCGCCACGCACGACTGGGACACGTACAAGGTCCGGCTGGCGGCGCAGGGGCCACGTATGACGGCGCTCGGGATCGACTACTACCGCTCGCCGCTGGTGAACTGGCCGGCCGGTCAATAAGCCGCCGGAGCGGGAAAGGAGCGGGCGCCGGGGTTCTGCCACACCCCGGCGCCCGCCCGTCCGCGGGCCGCTACGACGCGTACCGCGCTAGCGGGTTCGTCAGCGTCCCGACGAGCTGGAGCGCGCCCGCCGGATCCTGGAGGTCGACCATCTGTGTGTTGTCGCGCAGCTGGAGCCGGTTGAGGCAGGACAGCGCGAACTCGCCGGTGAACAGGTCGTACTGGCGGAATGTGTCGGCGAGCCGGGGCACGGACTCCTGGTAGCCCCGGACGCACTCGGCGACGGTCCGCCAGAACGTCTCCTCGTCCAGCACCCCGTCGGAGACGAGCGACGCGTTCAGGAAGCGGAAGAAGCAGTCGAAGACATCGGTGAAGACCGACAGCGCCTTCATGTCCTCCGGCACCTCGGCGCGAACGCGCTCGACCGCGGGGGGCAGCACCGCGTCCGGGTCCATCACCGCGATCTCCTCGGCGATGTCCTTGAAGATCGCCCGCTGGACGGTGCCGTCCTCGATGACGAGGATGACGTTCTCGCCGTGCGGCATGAACACCAGGTCGTACGCGTAGAAGGAGTGCAGCACCGGCACCAGATACGCGTCCAGATAGCGGCGCAGCCAGTCGGCGGGCGCGCGCCCCGACTCGGCGATCAGCGCGCCCGCGGAGGACGCGCCGTCCCGGTCGGTGTGCAGCAGCGACGCCATGGTGGCCAGCCGCTCCCGGCCCCGGAGCGAGGGAACCGGGCTCTCCCGCCAGAGCGCGGCCAGCATCTTCAGATACGGGGAGCCCTTCGCGGTGGCGGCCTCGTACTGGCGGTGGTGGTAGCCGATGGCGGCCCGCTCCCGGATGATCGAGAACCGCGCGGCCCGCAGCGTGTCGTCGCCCTCGATCAGCCGCGCCAGCCAGTCGTTGATGGCGGGCGTGGCCTCCATGTACGCGGCGGACAGCCCGCGCGTGAAGCCCATGTTGAGGACCGACAGCGCGGTCTTGACGTAGTGCCTGGCCGGATCGCTCGTATTGAAGAAGGTACGGATCGACTGCTGGGCCAGATAGCTGTCGTCGCCCTCGCCGACGCAGACCAGATGGCGCCGCGCCACCTCGGCGGCGAAGGTGACGGACAGTTTGTTCCACCACTGCCAGGGGTGTACCGGGATCAGGAAGTAGCCCTCGGGGTCGAGTCCCTGGCCGCGCAGCACGCCGTCGAACCGCTCCCGCGTCTGCGGCGCCAGCTCCCGCCGTATCAGCGAGGAGTAGTCGAGCCCGGCGCCCGCCGTGAAGGTGGCGCGGTCACGGCGGGCCGCGAGCCAGATCAGCCGGACCGGGCTGGCGGTCTCGGGTGCGTACGCGCGGTACTCGTCCACCCCGAAGCCGAGCCGGCCGTTGTTGGCGACGAAACAGGGATGGCCCTCGGTCATGCCCGTCTCGATCTCCTGGAACCCGGCGCGGGCCAGCTCGGCGGAGGTGACGGGCTTCTTGGTGAGTTTGTACGCCGTACCGGCGAGCGTGGCGGAGATCTCCTCCAGATAGACCGGCAGGACCGCGGCGGAGAGACCCAGGGCCTCGCGCAGCTCGATGAAGAACTCCAGGGCGTCCAAGGGCAGTTCGGTGGCGCCACGGTGGCGCCGGATGGACTCGGCGGGGATCTGCCAGTGGTCGAGCGCGAAGCGGCGCGCGGTGAAGCGGTACTCCGTCGCGCCGTCGTCCGAGCGGACGCGGTAGCGGTCGTCGCCCAGCGCCTCGGGGGTCAGGAGGCGTTCGTGGGAGAACTCCGCCAGCCCTTTGCGGATGAGCAGCCGGCCCGCCCGCTCCCAGAGCGCGGGGGTCAGATGGGAGACGCTGTCAGTGACGTTCATGGCGGGCTCCTTGTGCCGCGCGGAACATCTCGCGCGTACAGATGCTGAGGTAGGCGTCCTTCTCCGGCTTCGCGAGCCTCGCCACGATCCGGAAGCCGACGGCCTCGTTGAGGGCGTGCACGGCGGTGTTGCGTACATCGGGCTCGACCACCACGCGCCGTACCGACGGATCGTCGAGGAGCAGCTCCATCACGGTCGTGATCACGGCGCGGGTGAAGCCGTGCAGCTGTCGCGCTCCGTCGCCCGGCGCGACCAGGAAGTGCATCCCGATGTCGCCGGGCGCGGCGTCGTACAGCCCTTTCAGCTCCACCTCGGCGGGGTCGTACCGCTCGATCAGAAAGGCCGGGACCCCCTCGTGCAGCCCGATGAAGGCGTCATGGTGCGCGGCGGCCGCGATCGCCATGTACGCGCGCTCCACATCCGGGAGTGAGGCGTCCCCCATCAGCCAGTAGGCGGCTTTGGGGTGGGTGACCCAGCCGTGCAGCAGCCCGGCGTCGGTGAACGGGTCGACGGGCCGCACCTCGAAGCGGCCGAGTCGCTCGTCGGTGCGCGCGTACACGATGTCCGTGGTCCGCTCGCTCATATGACGGTGCCTTCCGGGGCGGAGAACTCCTGGAACGCGATGGCCTTCTCGACCGGGTAGTACGCGCGCCCCAGCAGCTCGCCGATGATGTACGCGTTGCGGTACGGGCCCATGCCCAGGTCGGGCGAGGTGATGCTGTGCGTGTGCACGCCCGCGTTCTGGAGGAAGATCCCGCGCCCGGTGATGTCGACGCTGTAGTTGCGGGCGACATCGAAGCGGCCGTGGCCGTCCCGACGGATCCGGTCGTCCACCGGCTCCAGGAAGCCGGGAGTGACGTACCGGTAGCCGGTGGCGAGGACCAGGCCCTGGGTCGCGAGCGAGAAGTCCCGCTCCTGCTCCTCCTGGCGCAGCCCCAGGGTGTAGGTGCTGTTGGCGAAGGCGGCCGAGGTGAGGGCCGTGTTGGCGAGCAGCCTCGTCGGCACCGGGCCGTTCAGATTCTTCTGGTAGAGCAGATCGAAGATCGCGTCGATCAGATCCGAGTCGATGCCCTTGAACAGGCCCTTCTGGCCGGCCTCCAGCCGGTAGCGGGTGGCCTCGGGCAGCGCGTGGAAGTAGTCGATGTACTCCGGGGAGGTCATCTCCAGCGTGAGCTTGGTGTATTCGAGCGGGAAGAAGCGCGGTGACCGGGTGATCCAGTTGAGCTGGTAGCCGTGGACATCGATGTCGGAGAGCAGGTCGTAGTAGATCTCCGCCGCGCTCTGCCCGCTGCCGATGAGCGTGATGGACTCCTTGGCCTGGAGCGCCGCCTTCCCCTGCACATAGCGGGAGTTGTGCAGGAGCGGACGACGTACAGCTCGCTCTCGTCGTCGTAGGCGACCGAGGTCACCGTCCGGTCGAAGCGCACGCTGGTGAGCTTCGCGGCGGCCCAGCGGCAGTAGTCGTTGTACTCCGTCCGCAGCGGATAGAAGTTCTCGCGGATGTAGAACGAGTACAGTCGGCCGGATTCCTTCAGGTAGTTGAGGAAGGAGTACGGCGAGGTCGGGTCCGCCAGGGTGACCAGGTCGGAGAGGAACGGCGTCTGGAGATGGGCCCCTTCGAGGAACATCCCCGAGTGCCACTCGAAGTCCGGTTTCGACTCCAGGAAGACACCGTCGAGTTCGGCGATCGGCTCGGTCAGACAGGCGAGACCGAGGTTGAAGGGCCCGAGCCCGATGCCGATGAAGGCGTGCGAGGGGTGCGAGGGGTATGAGGAGGGTGAGGCGTGCGAGGAGTGCGAGGCGTGCGAGGAGTGCGGGGGCCGCGGGGCGTGCGGCTCACGAGGCGCGGACAAGGTTCTCTCCTCCCAGGTACTGCTCGGCGTGGCCGGCGATCAGGTCGAGTACGGCCGTGATGTCCCGTATCGAGGTCTCGGGGTTGAGCAGGGTGAACTTGAGGTACTGACGGCCGCCGACGCTCGTCCCGGCCACCACTGCCTCGCCGGAGGCGAACAGCGCCGTGCGGGCATGGAGATTGGCCCGGTCGATCGCCGAGGGACTGGTGATACGGGCGGGGACATAGCGGAAGACGAGCGTGGAGAGCCGCGGCTCCACGACGACGTCGTAGCGCGGGTCCGCGGCGAGCAGCCGCCAGCCCTCGGCCGCCAGCTCGCAGACCTCGTCGAAGAGCTGCCCGATCCCGTCCGCGCCCATGACACGCAGGGTCATCCACAGCTTGAGGGCGTCGAAACGGCGGGTGGTCTGGAGGGACTTGTCGACCTGGTTGGGGATGCGCTCCTCCACCGTCCTGCGCGGGTTGAGATAGTCCGCGTGGTAGGTGGCATGGCGCAGCGTCGCCCCGTCCCGTACCAGCACGGCCGAGGAACTCACGGGCTGGAAGAAGGACTTGTGGTAGTCGACGGTGACGGAGTCGGCGTGCTCGATCCCGTCGAGGAGCGGGCGGCGGGTGGCGGAGACCAGCAGCCCGCAGCCGTAGGCCGCGTCGACATGCAGCCAGGTGCCGTACTGCGCGCAGAGCGCGGCGATCTCGGGCAGCGGGTCGATGGAGCCGAAGTCGGTGGTGCCGGCGGTCGCGACGACGGCCATCGGGGTCAGACCCTCGGCGCGGCACCGCTCCAGCTCGGCGGCGAGGGCGACGGTCCGCATGCGCTTGTCGGGGTCGCAGGGTATGGACACGACGGCGTCGGGGCCGAGCCCGAGCAGGGTGGCCGACTTCCGCACGCTGAAGTGGCCGCACTCGGAGGCGAAGACGCGGAGTTTCGCCGGTGCGTCCGCCTTGGCCTCCTCGCGGGCGAGCAGCAGGGCCTGGAGGTTGGACTGCGTACCGCCGGAGGTGAAGACCCCGTCGGCGGACGCGCCGAGGCCGATGCGGCCCGCCGTCCAGTCGATCAGCCGGCGTTCGATCAGCGTGCCGCCCGCGCTCTGGTCCCAGGTGTCGAGCGAGGAGTTGACGGCGGAGAGCACGGTCTCGCCGAGCACCGCGGGGATGACGACCGGGCAGTTGAGATGGGCGAGATAGCGGGGGTGGTGGAAGTAGACGGCGTCCCTGAGATACACGTGCTCCAGCTCGTCGAGGGCGGCGGAGGCGTCTCCCAGGGGCCGGTCCAGATCGACGGCGGACACGACCGGGGCCAGTGCGTCCGGGGTGACTCCGGTGAACGGCCTTTTCGTCGCGGCGAGTCGGTCCGCCACCCGCTCGACTCCCTCGGTCACGGAGCGCCGGTAGCGCTCCGCTGTCACGTCATTGAGCAGATGCGCACGCATCAAGGTCCTCCCGGACATGTGAGGGTGGAAGTAAGGTTAGCCTAACCTAACTTCCGTTCCCTCGGGAGGTGGCCTCGGAGGCCGCCCCGGAGGCCGCCTAGGACGTCGCCCCGGAGGCCGCCTCCTCCCGCAACTGCTCCTCGCTCAGGCCTCGTCGCCAATAGCCGACGAAGGTGACGTGCCGACGGTCGATCCCCCTCTCGTGGACCAGATGGCGGCGCAGCGCCTTGACGGTCCCCGACTCCCCGGCGATCCAGGCGTACGGGGCGTCGCCGCGCGGCTCGGCGGCGCGTACGGCCTCCAGCGCGGTGGGCGTGCCCTCCTCCCGTACCAGCCAAGTGATCCTGGCGTCGGCGGCGGTGCGCAGCGGATGGCGGTCGCCGGAGTACGGCACATCGAGCCAGACGTCGGCCGCCAGCCCGGCCGGCAGCCACTCCAGAATCGCCGAAGCGGCGGGCAGGGCCGTCTCGTCGGCCCAGATCAGTACGGCGTCGGTGCCGGCTGGCGGTCGGAATCGTACGGCGGTGTTGTCCGCGACGGCCGGGCCGAGGATCAGCACCCGGTCGCCGGGCGAGGCGCGCTCCGCCCAGCGGCAGGCGGGGCCGCCGTCGGCGTGCAGCGCGAAGTCGATATCGGCCTCGTCCGGGTCGTGGCGCTGCTCCCGCAGGGTGTACGAGCGCATCACGGCCCGTATGCCGGCGGGCAGCGCCCGCCAGGCGGCCCACCAGCCGTCGCCCTCCTCGACCGGGACGACGGGCGTGCTCTGGCCCGGGTGCGGCAGGAAGAGCGAGAGGCTCTGGTCGCGGCCGCCCGCGGCGAAGCCGGCCAGGTCCTCGCCGCCGAAGGTGATACGGACCAGGGACGGGCCGAGTCGCCGTGTCCGCAGGACCTGGAGGGAGAAGAAACGGAACGGGGCGGTCTCAGCCGTCTTCATGGGCATCGGTCGGCCTTCTGTGCGCGGGATCCTGCGGACGGGCAAGCGAAAATAGGTTAGCCTAACCTCACTTGCCGCTCCGGGGATTCGGCCGGCCCGCGCACCGGCGCGGTCTCTCAGCCCGTCAGCCCCAGCTCCCGCGCGATCAGCATCCGCTGGACCTCGCTCGTCCCCTCACCGATCTCCAGGATCTTCGAATCCCGCCACATCCTGGCGACCGGATACTCGTTCATGAAGCCGTATCCGCCGTGGATCTGGGTGGCCTCACGGGCGTTGTCGACGGCGACCGTCGACGAATACAGCTTCGCCAGCGCGGCCTCCTTCTTGAACGGCTCGCCGTGCGTCAGCCGGGAGGCGGCGTCCCGCCAGCCGATCCGCGCCATGTGCGCGCGCATCTCCATGTCGGCGATCTTGAACTGGATGGCCTGGTTGGCGCCGATCGGCCGGCCGAACGCGTGCCGCTCGCGCGCGTACGTCACCGACTCGTCCACACACCCCTGGGCGAGTCCGGTCGCCAGCGCGGAGATCGCGATCCTGCCCTCGTCGAGGATGCGCAGGAACTGCGCGTACCCGCGGCCCTCCTCGCCGAGCAGATTGGCCAGCGGGACGCGGACGTCCGCGAAGGACAGCTCGCGGGTGTCCGACGCGTTCCAGCCGACTTTCGAGTAGGGGGCGGCGACCGTGAAACCGGGGGTGCCCGACGGCACGATGATCGAGGAGATCTCCGCACGGCCGTCGTCTTTGCGGCCGGTGACGGCGGTGACCGTGACCAGGCCCGTGATGTCCGTACCGGAGTTGGTGATGAAGCACTTGGTGCCATTGATCACCCACGAGTCGCCGTCGCGCACGGCGGTGGTGCGCGTGCCGCCCGCGTCCGAACCGCAGTCCGGTTCCGTCAGGCCGAACGCACCGAGCAGCTCGCCCGAGCACAGGCGGGGCAGCCACTCGCGCTTCTGCTCCTCCGTACCGAAACGGTGGATGGGCATGGCACCGAGCGAGACCCCGGCCTCCAGGGTGATCGCCACCGAGGAGTCGACGCGGGCCAGCTCCTCCAGGGCGATACCGAGCGCGAGATAGTCGCCGCCCATGCCGCCGTACTCCTCCGGGAACGGCAGCCCGAACAGCCCCATCCGGCCCATCTCACGGACGATCTCGTAGGGGAACTCATGCCGCTCGTAGAAGTCGCCGATCTTGGGCGCGACGACCTCGCGGGCGAACTCCTCGACGGTGCGGCGCAGTTCCTCGTGCTCGGCGGAGAGCCGGTGGTCCAGGGACATCGGTGGTCACTCCTTGTGGGAGAGGGCGCGTACGGTACGGGAGGGGCTGGGGCGGCCCAGCCGTTCGGCCAGCCAGTCGCTGGTGGCGACGAGCCGGCCGAGATCGACGCCGGTTTCGATACCGAGGCCGTCGAGCATCCACACGAGGTCTTCGGTGGCGAGATTGCCGGTCGCGCTCTTCGCGTACGGGCAGCCGCCGAGGCCGCCCGCGGAGGCGTCCACGGTGGTCACTCCGTGCTGGAGCGCGGCGAGGGTGTTGGCGAGCGCCTGGCCGTAGGTGTCGTGGAAGTGCACCGCGAGGGCATCGGTCGGCACGCCCTCCTCGTTCAGCTCGGCGAGGAGCGTCTGCACATGGCCGGGGGTGGCGACGCCGATGGTGTCGCCGAGGCTCAGCTCGTCGCATCCCATGTCCCTGAGGGCCTTGGCGACCCTGACGACCTGATGGATGGGGACGGGCCCCTCCCAGGGGTCGCCGAAGCACATCGAGAGATAGCCGCGGACCCACATCCGGTCCTCCCGGGCCCTGGCGACGACCGGCTCGAACATGGCGAGCGACTCGTCGACCGTCCGGTTGAGATTGGCCTTGGCGAAGGATTCCGTGGCGCTGCCGAACACGGCGATACGGCGGGCGCCCAGCGCCATGGCGCGGTCCAGCCCGCGCCCGTTCGGCACGAGTACGGGAAGCTCGATGTCGGGGGCGCCGCCGAGGTCGGCGAGCATCGGGAACAGCCGCTCGGCGTCGGCCAGTTGGGGCACCCACTCGGGGCGGACGAAGCTGGTCGCCTCGATGGTGGTCAGTCCGGCGTGGGCGAGGCGGTGGATGAACTCCGCCTTGACCTCGGTCGGTACGACGGTCTTCTCGTTCTGGAGCCCGTCGCGCGCGCCCACCTCGTGGATACGGACCCGGGGCGGCACGCCCTGCGCGGGCACCGCCATGGGCAGTCCTTCGATCATGACTCCTCCTCGGCAAGGCCGGCCGGCGCGACGACGGCCAGCACTTGATCCATGGCGACGGTGGAGCCGGGGGTGACGTCCAGCTCGGTGACCGTGCCGTCGTGCGGGGCGGAGATGACGTGCTCCATCTTCATCGCCTCGACGACCAGCAGACTCTGTCCGGCCGTCACCTCGTCCCCGACGGCGACCTTCACGACGGTGACCGTCCCGGGCATCGGCGCGGTCAGCGCGTCCACACCGCCCGCCCC
Organism: Streptomyces sp. NPDC102274; assembly: GCF_044766385.1. Lineage (NCBI taxonomy): Bacteria > Bacillati > Actinomycetota > Actinomycetes > Kitasatosporales > Streptomycetaceae > Streptomyces > Streptomyces sp. NPDC102274. The sequence goes on from NZ_JBIWLW010000007.1 coordinate 239,853, forward strand.
GGCGGCCCCGCGCAGGGCGGCCTCCACGGGGTCGAAGTCCTGGACGTGCCAGCTGTCCCCGTCCCTGCCGAGCCAGTCGCCCGCGCGGTGGAAGGTGTGGGTCACCCCGTCCACGGTGACCGTGACCCGGCCGGGCTCCACCCGGGACCGGTCCGCGGGCGGCGCCTCGCGCGTCACGGGTTCGAGTCCCGTCACCCGCAGCGGATGGCGGACCGGGTGGGGCACGCCGCCGAGGCGCCAGCCGTCCGGTACGGAGAAGGGGTCCGTCCATCCCGCGGTCGCGGGCGGCAGCAGCCCCGCCCGACGGACCGCCGCCGCGGCCGCGTACACCTCGGGCGGGACCGTCTCCGCCAGCAGCCCCGCCGCCTCGCGCTCGACCAGACCCGTGTCCAGCTCGCCCGCGACCACCGAGGGGTGGGCCAGCAGCCGGCGGAGGAAGCCGGCGTTGGTCGGGACGCCGAGCGTGACCGTCTCCGCGAGGGCCGCGCGGAGTCTGCGCAGGGCCGTGGCGCGGTCGGGGCCGTACGCGATGACCTTGGAGAGCATCGGGTCGTACGCGCTGCCGACCTCCGCGCCCTCGAAGAGCCCCGAGTCGGTCCGTACGCCGTCGCCCTCCGGCTCGCGCAGGGCGAGCACCGTACCGCCGGAGGGCAGGAAGCCGCGGGCCGGATCCTCGGCGCAGACACGCGCCTCCACGGCGTGGCCGTCGAACGCGATGTCGCCCTGGCCGAAGGGCAGTTCCTCACCGGAGGCGATCCGCAGCTGCCACTCCACCAGATCCAGGCCGCGCCTCCCTCCGACCGACACCGCCAGCTCGGTCACCGGGTGCTCGACCTGCAGGCGGGTGTTCATCTCCATGAAGAAGTACGACGACGGGTCGCCGCCGGGGACGATGAACTCGACCGTCCCCGCGCCCGCGTATCCGCACGAGCGCGCCGCCCGGACCGCCGCCTCGCCCATCGCCGCGCGCGTCGCCTCGTCCAGCAGGACGGACGGCGCCTCCTCGATGACCTTCTGGTGGCGGCGCTGGAGCGAGCACTCGCGCTCGCCCAGATGCACCACGTTCCCGTGGGTGTCCGCCAGGACCTGGATCTCGATATGGCGCGGGCGGTCCACCCACCGCTCCACCAGGAGCGTGTCGTCCCCGAAGGAGGAGCGCGCCTCGCGCCGGGCCGCCGCGATCTCCTCGGCGAGCGCCGCCTCGGACCGCACCAGCCGCATGCCCTTGCCGCCGCCGCCCGCCGAGGGCTTCAGCAGCACCGGCATCCCGATCCCGCGCGCCGCCTCGGCCAGCTGGTCATCGCTCAGTCCGCCGCCCGAGGAGCCGGGCACCACCGGGACCCCGGCGGCCCGTACGGTCTCCTTGGCGCGGATCTTGTCGCCCATCAGCGCGATGGCGGGGGCCGGCGGGCCGACGAAGACCAGCCCCGCGTCCGCGCAGGCGCGCGCGAAGCCGGCGTTCTCGGCGAGGAAGCCATAGCCGGGGTGGACCGCCCCCGCGCCGGTACGGGCCGCCGCCTCCAGCAGCCGGTCGACGCGGAGATAGCTCTCGGCCGCGGCGGCGGCCCCGATCCGTACCGCGGTGTCGGCCTCCCGTACATGCCGGGCGTCCGCGTCCGCGTCGCTGAACACCGCGACCGAGCGCACGCCCAGGGCCCGCAGGGTACGGATGACGCGGACCGCGATCTCGCCGCGGTTGGCGATCAGAACCGTGTCGAACATTCCCACCCTCACATCCGGAAGACGCCGAAGCCGGGCGCCGCGCTGTCCCTCTGGGGCAGTGGGGCGTTGGCACACGCGGTCAGGGCCAGACCCACCACCTGGCGGGTCTCCAGCGGGTCGATCACGCCGTCGTCCCAGAGGCGCGCGGTCGCGTAGTAGGCGTTGCCCTGGGCCTCGTACTGCGCGCGGATCGGGTCCTTGAAGGACTCCTCGTCCTCGGCCGGCCACTCCTCTCCGCGCGTCTCGATCTGGTCGCGCTTGACGGTGGCCAGCACAGAGGCGGCCTGCTCGCCGCCCATCACCGAGATCTTGGCGTTGGGCCACATCCACAGGAAGCGGGGGGAGTAGGCCCGGCCGCACATCGAGTAGTTGCCCGCACCGTACGAACCGCCGACCACGACCGTCAGCTTCGGCACCCGCGCGCAGGCGACGGCCGTCACCATCTTCGCGCCGTGCTTGGCGATCCCGCCCGCCTCGTAGTCCCGGCCGACCATGAAGCCCGAGATGTTCTGGAGGAAGAGCAGCGGGATACCGCGCTGGTCGCACAGCTCGATGAAATGCGCGCCCTTCTGGGCGGACTCGGAGAACAGGATGCCGTTGTTGGCGACGACGCCGACCGGATGGCCGTGGATCCGCGCGAAGCCGGTGACCAGCGTCGTACCGAACTCGGACTTGAACTCGGCGAACCGCGAGCCGTCGACCAGCCGCGCGATCACCTCGCGGACGTCGTAGGGCGTACGGGAATCCACCGGCACCGCGCCATAAAGCCCGGCGGGGTCCGCCTTGGGCTCCTCCACCGGCTCGACGGACCACGGGAGCGGGCCGCGCGCGGGGAGCGTGGAGACGATCGTGCGGACGATGCGCAGCGCGTGCGCGTCGTCCTCGGCGAGATGGTCGGTGACGCCCGAGACCCGGGAGTGCACCTCGCCGCCGCCCAGCTCCTCGGCCGTGACGACCTCACCGGTCGCCGCCTTCACCAGCGGCGGGCCGCCCAGGAAGATCGTGCCCTGCCCGCGGACGATCACGGCCTCGTCGCTCATCGCCGGGACGTACGCGCCGCCCGCCGTGCAGGAGCCGAGCACCGCGGCGATCTGCGGGATGCCGGCGCCGGACATCCGGGCCTGGTTGTAGAAGATCCGGCCGAAGTGGTCGCGGTCGGGGAAGACCTCGTCCTGCATCGGCAGGAAGGCGCCGCCCGAGTCCACCAGATACAGACAGGGGAGGCGGTTCTCCAGGGCCACCTCCTGGGCGCGGAGGTGTTTCTTCACCGTCATCGGGTAGTACGTACCGCCCTTGACCGTGGCGTCATTGGCGACGATCACCACCTCGCGCCCGCTGACCCGGCCGATCCCGGCGATCACCCCGGCGGCCGGGGCCGCCCCGTCGTACATTCCCTCGGCCGCGAGCGGCGCCAGCTCCAGGAAGGGCGAACCGGGGTCGAGGAGGGTGTCCACCCGGTCGCGCGGGAGCAGCTTCCCGCGCGCCGTGTGCCGGGCGCGGGCCTTCTCGCCGCCGCCGAGGCGCGCGGCGACGAGCCGGGAGCGCAGGCCGTCGGCCAGCTCCTGATGGGCCGCCTCGTTGGCCTGCCATGCCTCGGACGCCGGATCGGCGGCGCTCGCGAGCACTGGTGCCTGCCGCATCGCTCGTAGCCCCCTCGCTGGGTTCATGGAGTGTTAGTGAGCGTTAACGCGATGCCTTCAGGTTAACGACCGCTAACGGCCCTGTCTAGAATGATTTCCCATGAGCACCCGGACCGCGGCCCCGACCCGCCGCGAGCAGATCCTCAGCGAGGCCGCGCGCCTCTTCGCCGAGCGCGGGTTCCACGGCGTCGGTGTCGACGAGATAGGGGCGGCCGTCGGTATCAGCGGACCCGGTCTGTACCGCCATTTCGCGGGCAAGGACGCGATGCTCGCCGAGCTGCTGGTCGGCATCAGCGGACGGCTGCTGGACGGCGGGAAGCTGCGCGTACGGGGCGCGGGAGCGGCCGGAGACCCGGCCGCCGTACTGGCCTCGCTGATCGACGGGCATATCGACTTCGCCCTCGACGACCGACCGCTGATCACCCTCCACGACCGCGAGCTGGACCGGCTGAGGGACAGCGACCGCAAGCTGGTCCGCCAGCTCCAGCGGCAGTACGTGGAGCTGTGGGTCACGGTCGTACGGGAGCTGTACCCGGCCGTCCCGGAATCCCAGGCGCGCGGCGCGGTCCACGCGGTCTTCGGCCTGCTGAACTCGACACCGCACCTCGGTTCACCCGGCGGCGGCCTCCCGGGGCGCGCCGCGACGGAATCCCTGCTGCGCCGCCTGGCGCACGGCGCGTTCGCGGCGCTGGGCGAGACGGGTGAGGCGGGCGGTGCGGGGGCCGCCGCCGGTCACGGGTGAGGCCCGGCGCACCACGCTGTCGGGTGTCCACCGGAGTCCGGGCTGGTCGAAGACCGGCCGAAGACCGTCCGGGAACCGGGACACCCGGCGCGACGCGGGGGTCGGACGGCACAATGGGTTCATGCCGATACCGAGCCGTGCCGCCCTTGTCGACCATCTCGTCCGAACGCGTATCGCCGGGGACGTCGCCACCCCCCGTGACAACAACCTCTCCCACTACCGCAAGCTGGCCAACGGCGACCGCCACTACTGGCTGGGCCTGGAGCTGGGGGACCGCTGGACCGACGAGCAGGACGTGCTCGCGGTGATGGCCGAGCGGTGCGGGGTCAGCGACGACCCCGAGCACCGGGCCGGCCAGGACACCATCGACCCCGAACTGACCGTGGGCGGCCTGGAGCGGCTGGCCGCCCGGCTGCGCAAGGCCGCCGCGGGCAAGCAGCGCGTGCTGTTCGCGACCGGCCACCCGGGCGGGCTGCTGGACGTGCACCGGCAGACCGCGGACGCCCTGCGGGCCGCGGGCTGCGAGATCGTACGGATCCCGGGCGGGCTCACCGCCGACGAGGGCATGGTCTTCCAGTTCGCGGATGTCGCGATGCTGGAGCGCGGCGCGACCCTCTGGCACACGCACTCGCCGGAGCCGATGCGGGCGATCCTGGACGGTCTGGAGCGCGAGGGCAGACCACAGCCCGATCTGGTGGTCGCGGACCACGGCTGGGCGGGGTGCGCGGGCCAGCGCGGACTGGACTCGGTCGGATACGCGGACTGCAACGACCCGGCGCTCTTCATCGCCGAGGCGGAAGGCACGGTGGAGGTGACCGTCCCGCTGGACGACCATGTCACGGACCCGCGCTTCTACGACCCGATGACCGCCTACCTGCTGAACGAGGCGGGCCTGCTCTGACCGTACGGCCCAGCCGGCCCGCCCCCTTCTTCCAGCCCCGTCGACGTGGCTCTGCCGGCCCCGTCGACCTGGCTCACAGCCCCATCGACTTGGCGATGATCATCTTCATGACCTCGCTGGTGCCGCCGTAGATCCGATTGACGCGGTTGTCCGCGTACAGCCGGGCGATCGGGTACTCGTTCATATAGCCGTAACCGCCGTGCAGCTGGAGGCACTTGTCGATGACGCGGTGCGCGACCTCGGTGGTGAAGAGCTTCGCGGACGCGGCCTCGGCCGCGGACAGCTCGCCCAGGTCATGGGCCTCCAGCGCGCGGTCGACGACGGCCTCCGCCGCGTCCACCTCGGCCTTGCACGCGGCCAGTTCGAACTTCGTGTTCTGGAACGACGCGACGGTCTTGCCGAAGACCGTCCGCTCCTGGACGTACGCCTGCGCGAACCGGACCGCGGCGGCGGCCTGCGCGTACGCGCCGACGGCGATGCCCAGCCGCTCCTGCGGCAGATTCTGGCCGAGGTAGGAGAAGCCCTTGTTCTCCTCGCCGAGCAGATCCTCGACCGGGACCCTGACGTCGGTGAAGGACAGCTCGGCGGTGTCGGAGATCCGCAGCCCCAGCTTGTCGAGCTTGCGGCCGACCGCGTACCCCTCGGACTTCGTGTCCACGACCAGCAGCGAGATGCCGTGGCGGCGGTCCTCGGCGGTCGGGGCGGCGGTACGGGCGCAGACGATGACGCGGTCCGCATGCACCCCGCCGGTGATGAAGGTCTTCGCGCCGTTCAGGACGTAGTGCGTGCCGTCCTCGGAGAGCCTGGCGGTGGTCCTCATACCGGCCAGGTCGGAGCCCGTGCCCGGCTCGGTCATGGCGATGGCGTACATCGCCCGGCCGCTGACGAAGTCCGGCAGCCAGCGCTTCTTCTGCTCGTCGGTGGCGTACGCCTTCAAGTAAGGCAGACAGAGCGCGACATGGACCCCTGAGCCGCCGAAGGAGACACCCGCGCGGGCGCACTCCTCGGTGATGACCGCCTGGAACTTGAACGATTCCTCACCCGCGCCGCCGTACTCCTCGGGCACCTCGATGCCGAAGATGCCCAGCTCGCCGAGTTGGTGGTAGAAGTCGCGGGGCGCCTGCCCCGCCGCGTACCACTCGTCGTGGACGGGCACGACCTCGGCCTCGATGAAGGCGCGGATGGTCTCCCGGAACGCCTCATGGTCCTCGTTGTAGACAGTACGACGCACTGGAGTTCCTCCCCCTCGTGGCTAAGCGCTTGCTCATCCAAGTTACCCGGCGGTTCGTTCCGGTGTCCAGGCCCCGGGACGGTCGGCGCGACCGCTGGGCACGGCCAGCGCCCGGGGTCGCCGAACCTCGAACTGGAAGCAGCCGTACTCCACGGCCCGCACATGCACCAGTGCCACCTCCGGGTCGGCGAACGCCTCCTGGAAAACCCGGTCGAACCCGGCCTCGGCGTTGTCCGGGATCTCGAAGAGGCGGCCCCCGGCGATGTGTCCCTCCTCGTTGTAGCGGCGGACGGTGCGAAGCGCCCCCGGTCGCGCGAAGGGGTAACCCTGGAGTCCCCGTGGCTCTCCGCATGCGTCGGCGTGGATGAATACGGGCCCCGCTTCGTCGTAGGCTCCGGGCTTGGCCCAGGTCGCCGACGCCCAGCGGCGCAGCGGCGCGTAAGAGACGAGGGCGACCCGGTCGCCGGGCTCGATGGCCCGCAGACAGCAGCGCAGCGGGCTGCCCACGCAATCGAGGGGAACGCCGTCCTCGCGCGCGGTGTACGGCCGCGTCGGCCGCCCGGCGTCGTCGATGTCGCGGAGTTCCTTGAGCGCGGCGGGAGTGATGGGGAGAGGCGTGTACGTGGTCATGAGCCCAGCGTCGGCGGCCGGCCTCCGGCGCGCTGGCGGAATTCGGACGGGGTGCTCGGTCGGACGGGGTGCTCGGAGAGGGAAGCCGCCGTCTTTGACAGCGGTGACGAACGGGGACCGGTCGGCCGGCGGGAAGAGCGGGGCGGGGCCGTCAGCGACGAGCCCGTGTCGGGAGACCGACGGCCCAGGGCCTGTCGTCCGGATCAGCCCGGCATGATCCGAACGAGAGGCCCTACGTCCGGCCGGGGCCCGCGCCGTCACGCCCAGCGCAGCGCGAACCACAGCTCCATCCGTACGTCCGCGTCGTCCAGGTCCACGTCCAGCAGGGCCGCGCAGCGGGCGATCCGCTGGCGGACGGTGTTGCGGTGGACGGTCAGGGCCACCGCCGTACGGTCCCAGCCGCCGTGCAGCGAGAGCCAGACGCGCAGCGTCTCGGCCAGGGCCGGGGAGCCGGTGAGCGGCGCGAGGCGGGTACGGGCGTGGGCGGCGGCCTCCTCGGGCGCGAACAGGCCGGTGAGTCCCTCTCCGTGGTGGCGTACGAGCGGGGTACGGGTGGCCTCGGCGCGGCGCAGAGCGCGTTCCGCGCGGGTGTCGGCGGCGGCCAGCTCCGACGGTTCCACCGGCTCGCTGACGCCCAGGGTCCAGCCGGGCCGCGCGGTGACCTCGCGGTCGGTGACGACCCGGGTCGTGGTGCCGTCCGTCTCGACCAGCGCACTGCCCAGCGCCGCCGCGAGCGCGCCCGCCGCGAACGGCGTGGAGCCGCCGCGCGCGTGGACCACGCTCCACGGCCCCGGCCCGAGCAGCGGCGCGGCCTCGGCGGGCGTGGCCCCGAGCAGCAGCCGTACGAGCGCCGCCGAGCGGCCCGCCTCGGCCGCGCTCTGGTGGGGCGCGGTGAGTAGCGACAGCAGGACGACGGCGACGCCGGCGATGGTGTGGTCCCCGGCCTCCCGTCCCCCGGTGGCCACGCCGAGGACGAGACCCTGGCCACCGCCGCCGAGCGCGTAGGCGGCGAGATGGGCGTCCTGGGTGGTGTCGGTGGCGGACGCCGGTCCGCCGCGTACCACCCGGGCCAGCCGCGCGAGGGACGTACGGGCCCCGGGCGACGGAGCCCGACCCGTGCTGTGCAGCTCCGCGCCGTCCGGCGCGAACAGCACCGCGCGGCCTCCCAGCCGCACCGCGAGCTGCCGCAGCACCGCCGGCACCGGGTCCTGGCGCGCGGCTGCGGCCGCCAGGCCCTGCTGCGCCCGGGTCAGCCGGCGCAGTTCGTGGTGGCGTGCCTCCGCCATCAGCCGCCACACCCCGCGTACGACGGCGGTGAACGGGGTACGCGGGGGTACTTCGAGCAGCGGCAGACCGTGCCGGTCGCACGCCTCGACGAGCGCGGGCGGCACCGTGTCGTACACCGGCGTCACCCCGAAACCGAGCGCCGCCGCGCCCGCCTCGACCACCCGCGACGCGTACTCGTCCGCGTGCGCGTCGCTGAGCTGGACACCGGCCGTCAGCAGCAACTCCCCGCCGAGCAGATACGGGTACGGGTCGGCCATCTCCGAGGTGTGCACCCAGTGCACCACCCGGGAGCCGTCGTCCGGCGGCCCGGCGATCCGGCGCAGCCCGAGATCCCGGTCCGCGAGCAGGTCGGCCAGCGGGACCGGCGGGGTGGGCGGGGGAGCGGCGGGGCGCGGCGTGGAGGGCGCGGTGGGGTGCGCGGTGGGGTGCGCGGTGGGGTCCGTCATGGATGTTCCATCCATCGGTCGTACGCGGAATGGATGAAACGTACACTTCAGTGCCGCTTTCCGGCCACCTACCGTCATGACCCACAAGAACGCGGGACGAAGAGTTGAGTCGAGACGGAGGAAGCCCGTGGCTGTCGATTACGCGGTGATCGTCGTCTACCTGGCCGGCATGCTGGCCATGGGCTGGTGGGGTATGCGCCGCGCCAAGTCCAAGAGCGAGTTCCTGGTCGCGGGCCGCAGGCTGGGGCCCTGGATGTACTCCGGCACGATGGCCGCGATCGTCCTCGGCGGCGCCTCCACGATCGGTGGGGTCGGCCTCGGCTACAAGCACGGTCTCTCCGGCGCCTGGATGGTCTTCACCATCGGCCTGGGGCTGCTCGCGCTCTCGGTCTTCTTCTCCGCGCGGATCGCCCGGCTGAAGGTCTACACCGTCTCCGAGATGCTCGATCTGCGCTACGGCGGCCGGGCCGGGGTCATCTCGGGCATCGTGATGTGGGCCTACACGCTGATGCTCGCGGTCACCTCGACCATCGCGTACGCCACGATCTTCGACGTCCTCTTCGATCTGAACCGCACCGTCGCGATCATCCTGGGCGGGACGATCGTCGTCGCGTACTCGACGCTCGGCGGCATGTGGTCCATCACGCTCACCGACATGGTGCAGTTCGTCGTCAAGACCATCGGGGTGCTGCTGCTCCTGCTGCCCATCGCGGTGGTCAAGGCGGGCGGGTTCGGCGAGATGAGGGCGCGGCTGCCGGACGACTACTTCGCGCCGTTCGGCATCGGCGGCGAGACGATCTTCACCTATGTGCTGATCTACACCTTCGGCATGCTGATCGGACAGGACATCTGGCAGCGGGTGTTCACCGCGCGCGGTGACAAGGTGGCGCGCTGGGGCGGCACCGTCGCCGGTACGTACTGTCTGCTGTACGCGCTGGCCGGAGCGGTCATCGGGACCGCGGCCAAGGTGCTCTACCCGAACCTGGGCAGCGCGGACGACGCGTTCGCGACCATCGTCAAGGACGAACTGCCCATGGGCGTACGGGGGCTGGTGCTGGCAGCCGCCCTCGCGGCCGTGATGTCCACCTCCTCGGGCGCGCTGATCGCCTGTGCGACCGTCGCGAACAACGACATCTGGTCGCGGCTGCGGAGGGTCGGCGGCCGGGGTGGCGGGGCGGACGGTGGACCGGGCGGCGGAACGGACGGCTCCGAGCACGACGAGGTCAGGGGCAACCGGCTGTTCATCCTGATCATGGGGATCGGCGTGATCGCCATCGCGATCGCGCTGAACGATGTCGTCGAGGCGCTCACCGTCGCGTACAACCTGCTCGTCGGCGGACTGCTGGTGCCGATCCTCGGCGGTCTGCTCTGGAAACGCGGGACGGTGTACGGCGCACTGGCCGGCGTGATCGTCGGCGGCGGGGCCGTGGTGGGGCTGATGGCGGCGTACGGCATCCTCGCCAACGAGCCCGTCTACTACGGACTGTTGTCCTCGCTGGCCGCCTATCTGATCGTCAGCCTGGTGACCAGGCCGACGGACGAAGCGGTGCTGGCCGCGTGGCGGCGCCGGCTCGCGGGCGACGCGGATGACGAGAGCCCCGAGGCGCCGTCCGAACCAGCCCTTCCCGTGGGCTGAGGGCGGGGACACACGACCCGGACCGGCCCACTGTCAGTGGGCCGGTCCATTCTTGACAGAGCACCACACAGCACCACACAGCAGCACGCGGCGGCGTGTACCGGTACGCGGCAGCGCACAGCAGTACACGGCAGTACACAGTAGTACACAGCAGTACACGGCAGCGCGGAGCCGCGCGAGCAATACCCGGAGAGGCCCGACGATGAGCAGCAACGGAAACGAATCCCAGGTCCCCGGCGCCGGGGACCGCGACGGCGGTCCACGCGGCCCGGTCGACTCCTCCCGCGTCCCGAGGTACGCGGGCCCGGCCACCTTCGCCCGGCTGCCCCGGCTCGACGAGGTCGGCACCGCCGATGTCGCCGTCGTCGGCGTTCCCTTCGACACCGGCGTCTCCTACCGCCCCGGCGCCCGCTTCGGCGGAAACGCGATCCGGGAGGCGTCGCGCCTGCTGCGCCCGTACAACCCGGCCCAGGACGCCTCCCCGTTCGCGCTCGCTCAGGTCGCCGACGCCGGGGACATCGCCGCCAACCCGTTCGACATCAACGAGGCCGTCGACACCATCGAGGCCGCGGCCGACGACCTGCTCGGGACCGCCGCGCGCCTGATGACCCTCGGCGGCGACCACACCATCGCCCTCCCGCTGCTGCGCTCGGTGGCGAAGCGGCACGGCCCCGTCGCGCTGCTCCACTTCGACGCCCATCTGGACACCTGGGACACCTACTTCGGCGCCGAGTACACGCACGGGACGCCGTTCCGCCGGGCCGTCGAGGAGGGCATCCTCGATACGGAGGCGCTCTCCCACGTCGGTACGCGCGGCCCGCTGTACGGCAAGCGGGACCTGGACGACGACGCCAAGATGGGCTTCGGGATCGTCACGTCCGCCGATGTGATGCGCCGGGGCGTGGACGAGATCACCGACCAACTGCGGCAGCGCATCGGGGACCGTCCGCTGTACATCTCCATCGACATCGATGTGCTGGACCCGGCCCACGCGCCCGGCACCGGCACGCCCGAGGCGGGCGGGCTGACCTCCCGTGAACTCCTCGAAATAGTGCGCGGACTGGCCTCCTGCCGGCTGGTCTCGGCGGACGTCGTCGAGGTCGCGCCCGCGTACGACCACGCCGAGATCACGTCCGTCGCCGCCTCCCACACGGCGTACGAACTGACGACGATCATGTCCCGGCAGATCGCCGCGGGGAGGACAGCGAAGTGACCCCCACTCACGACCACGACCACGACCACGGGCCCCGGCCCCTCACCCCCGAACAGACCGCCGCCGCCCTGGCGCCGCCCGCCGGGCGCAACGGCGGTGACCTGGTCGTCGAGACGCTGTACGGACTGGGCGCCACCACCGTGTTCGGGCTGCCGGGACAGCACGCGCTGGGCATGTTCGACGCCCTGCGCCGGTCCTCGCTCCAGTACGTCGGCCTCCGCGTCGAGAACAACGCGGGGTTCGCCGCCGACGCGTACGGCAGGGTCACCGGCGAGGTCGCCCCGCTGCTGCTCTCCACCGGCCCCGGCGCCCTGACCTCGCTCGCCGCGCTCCACGAGGCGGCCGCCGCCTCGGCGCCCGTCCTCGCGATCTCCAGCCAGATCCCGACGGCGGGACTCGGCGGCGGCCGGCACGGCTATCTGCATGAACTCCGCGACCAGCAGGCGTCCTTCCGCGACATCGTGAAGTCCGTGCACCTCGTCCGCGCCGCCTCCCAGATCCCGTCCGCGATCGCCGCCGCCTGGGAATCCGCGCTCACCGCGCCGCACGGCCCGGTCTGGGTCGAGATCCCGCAGGACGTCCTCCTCGCCGAGACGTCCTTGCCGGTCGTCACCGCCATGGACGCCACCCCGCGCGAGTTGATGCCCCGTCCCGAGCTGACCGCCGTGGCCGCCCACGCGCTGTCGAACGCCGCCCGTCCGGCGATCATCGCGGGCGGTGGAGTCGTCCGCGCCGACGCGGCCGGCAAGCTCCGCGCGCTCGCCGAGAAGCTGTCCGCGCCGGTCGTCACCACCTACGGCGGCAAGGGCGCCTTCCCCTGGGAGCATCCGCTCTCGCTCCAGTCCTGGCTGGAGGATCGCCACACCACGGACTTCCTCGAAGACGCGGACGTCCTGCTGGTGGTCGGCTCCGGGCTCGGCGAACTCTCCTCGAACTACCACACGTTCCGCCCGCGCGGCCGGGTGATCCAGATCGAGGCGGACCTCGGCAAGCTGGAGTCCAACCATCCCGCCCTCGGCATCCACGCCGACGCCCGCAACGCGCTGTCGGCGCTGCTGGACGCCGTGAGCGAGCGTCAGGATCCGGCGGGCGCCGAGTCGGTCCGTACGGTCCTGACGAAGGTACGGGCGAGGATCGCCGCCCAGGACCGCACCCTGGAGCAGCGGGTGCTCGCCTCCGTACGCGGCGCCCTGCCCGCCGCGTCCCCCAGCTTCTGGGACATGACGATCCTCGCCTACTGGGCCTGGTCCGCCTGGCCGGGCCCGATGCACTCCGGCCAGGGCGCGGGCGGCCTCGGCTACGCCTTCCCCGCCGCCCTGGGCGCGGCGGCGGCCGACCGTACGAAACCGGTCCTCGCCGTCTCGGGCGACGGCGGCGCGATGTACTCGCTCGCGGAGCTGGCCACCGCACGCCAGTACGACCTGCCGGTCACCTGGCTGATCGTGGACGACGGCGGCTACGGGATCCTGCGCGAGTACCTGACGGACGCCTTCGGCGAAACGACCGGTACGGAGCTCTCCCGCCCGGACTTCGTGGCCCTGTCCGAGTCCTTCGGGGTCCCGGCGGTCCGTACCACCCCGGAGTCCCTGCGCGAGGACCTCGCCGGGGCGCTCGCGGAACCGGGCCCGTCGGTGGTCGTTCTTCCCGCCCTGCTCAGGATGTTCGCCCCGACCCACCTCTGACGGCGCCCGGCGCGGCCGGGGGAGCCGGTGGGGATCGGGGGGAAGGTTGCGGCAAGAGGGACAGTTGTGACAATCGCGACACCATCTGGCCGTACAACCATTCACTCGTACGTGTGCATCATGTTCAGCGGGCGCGCCGCGCGGAGCGCGCTCGTTGACGCTCCAGGGGCGGGAATCCTCCATGACGCACCAGCGAATACCCCGGCGCGCCCGGGGACCGCTCGCCGCCGCTCTGGCGGTGGGTGTACTCGTGCCGATGACCGCGGGAGCGATGCCCGCCGCGGCGGCGGCTCCGGCCGTCGACTGCACCTCGGACAAGGCCGGGCTCGGGACCGAGCTCACCAAGGACATCACCGCGTCGCTCCAGGGCCGGAAGTCCACCACGGCCCTCGAAGTCCACGACCGCACGACCGATACGGTCTGCGCCCTGCGTGCCACGCAGCGATACGACTCCGCCAGTGTGGTCAAGGTCACTGTCCTCGCGACCCTGCTCTGGGACGCGCAGAGGACGAACCGTGAACTGACCGAGCGTGAGACCGATCTCGCCACGGCCATGATCACCAAGTCGGACAACGCGTCGACCAGCGCGCTGTGGAAGCAACTCGGGCCGACGAAGGTCAAGGGCTTCCTCAAGGCCGCGGGGATGACCCGGACCGTCCCGGGAGCGAAGGGCTCCTGGGGCCTCACCCAGATCACCGCGCGGGACGAGAAGCAGCTGCTGTCCCTGATCACCGCGGAGAACACCGTGCTCAGCGCCACCTCGCGCGCCTTCATCCTGGACCGGATGAGCAAGGTCATCACGCCCCAGCGCTGGGGCGTACCGGCGGGCGCCCCGGCCACCGCCACCGTCCAGCTCAAGAACGGCTGGCTCCAGCGGTCCACCCACGGCTGGCGCGTGCACAGCGTCGGCGCGTTCACGGGCAAGGGGCACGACTACACGATCACCGTGCTCACCGACGACAACAAGACGATGGACGACGGCATCAACACCATCCAGGCCGTCGCCAGGGCCGTCCACAAGGACCTCGCCCAGGCCGGGGCCTGACACGCCCTGGAGCACGCCCTGGAGCGGAGGACCCGGTACGGAGGTCCTGGGACCCGGAGGTCCTAGGACCTCCGCCCGTGCGTCTGGGGCCGCGGACCGGTATTTGTTACGGAGGGATGAAATCCGCGACGGCCCGCGTTGGTGCCTTCCGGCAGATCAGGTCGATCGGGAGGCACTCAGTGGCGGCGGAGCAAGGCTGGGCACGGCGGCTCACCGGGTACGCGTGGCGGTACCGGCGCAATGTGGTCCTCGCCCTCGGGTCCTCGCTCGCCGGAATGGCGGTGATGGCTCTCGTCCCGCTGATCACCAAGGTCGTCATCGACGATGTCATCGGGGGCGGTGACCGCTCCCTCCTCGTCTGGACCGGTCTGCTGATCGTCGCGGCCCTCGCCGTCTACGTCACCACCTTCATCCGCCGCTACTACGGCGGACGGCTCGCCCTCGACGTCCAGCACGATCTGCGTACGGAGATGTACGACACCATCGCCCGGCTCGACGGGCGGCGTCAGGACACGCTCTCCACCGGCCAGGTCATCGGCCGCGCCACCAGCGACCTCCAGCTCATCCAGGGCCTGCTCTTCATGCTGCCGATGACCATCGGCAATGTGCTGCTGTTCCTGATATCCCTGGGGATCATGGCGTGGCTGTCGCCGCCGCTGACGCTGATCGCGCTGGCCGTCGCCCCCGCCGTCTGGTTCATCGCCCGCCGCAGCCGCACCCGGCTGCACCCCGCCACCTGGTACGCCCAGTCGCAGGCCGCCGCGGTCGCCGGGGTCGTGGACGGGGCCGTCTCCGGCGTACGCGTGGTCAAGGGGTTCGGCCAGGAGGACCAGGAGACCGGAAAGCTCCGCGAGGCCGGCCGCAAGCTCTTCGCCGGGCGACTGCGCACCATCCGGCTCAACGCCCGCTACACCCCCGCCCTCCAGGCCGTCCCCGCGCTCGGGCAGGTCGCGATGCTGGCGCTCGGCGGCTGGCTGGCCACCCGGGGACAGATCACCCTCGGCACGTTCGTCGCCTTCTCCACCTATCTCGCCCAGCTCGTCGGCCCCGTCCGGATGCTCGCCATGGTGCTGACGATCGGGCAGCAGGCACGGGCCGGGGTGGAACGGGTGCTGGAGCTGATCGACACGGAACCGACCCTTCAGGACGGCACGAAGGAACTGCCGGCGGACGCCGAGGCGTCGGTCGAGTTCGACGACGTGTCGTTCGCGTACGAGGACGGACGGACCGTTCTCGAAGGCTTCTCGCTGGAGATGCGGCCCGGGGAGACCGTCGCCGTCGTCGGCTCCTCCGGCAGCGGCAAATCCACCGTCTCGCTGCTGCTGCCCCGCTTCTACGACGTGACGCACGGCGCGGTTCTGGTCGGCGGCCATGACGTGCGCGAGTTGACCCTCCACTCGCTGCGGGCCGCCATCGGGCTCGTACCGGAAGACAGCTTCCTTTTCTCCGACACGGTCCGCGCCAACATCGCCTACGGCAAGCCGGACGCCACCGAGGAGGAGATCCTCCGGGCCACCCGCGCCGCCCAGGCCCACGGCTTCATCTCGGAACTGCCCGGCGGCTACGACACCAAGGTGGGCGAGCAGGGCCTCACGCTCTCCGGCGGACAGCGCCAGCGCATCGCGCTCGCGCGGGCCATCCTCACCGACCCCCGGCTGCTCGTCCTCGACGCCGCCACCTCCGCCGTGGACGCCCGCGTGGAGCACGAGATCCATGACGCCCTGCGCGCGGTGATGGCCGGCCGTACGACGCTGCTCATCGCCCACCGCCGCTCCACCCTCGGACTGGCGGACCGTATCGCCGTACTGGACGGTGGCCGGCTCGCCGACATCGGTACGCACGAGGAGCTCCAGCGGCGCTCCGCCCTCTACCGGCGGCTGCTGACCGAGCCCGACGAACTGGGCGGAGTCTCGCCCGGTCACACGCCGGTCGCCGTCGAGTCCCTGGCCGGGGCCGGTGGCGAGACGGGGACGGTCGAGTCGGAGGTGTCCGCCGACCCCCTGGCGTCCGCCGGATCCCTGGATTCGCTGGAGTCCGTGGAGGACGCCCGCGCCCTCCAGGCGGAGATCGACGCGGAGTTCGACGCCGAGCGTGGTGTCACCCCCGCCCTGTGGGAACGGGACGAGGCGCCCGGCGGCTCGTCCGACTCCGCGGAGCCCGGCGCCACACCCGAACTGCTCGCGCAGGTCGAGGCGCTGCCCCCGGCGACCGACCTGCCCGCGATCGACGAGGCGCGCGCCGTGGCCGCCGAGGACGCGTACGGGCTGCGCCGGCTGCTGCGCGGGTTCGGACTGCCGCTGCTGGTCAGCCTGGCGTTCGTCGCCGTGGACGCGGGCATGGGCCTGCTGCTCCCCGTCCTCATCCGGCACGGCATCGACCAGGGCGTCGAGCAACTGGCCCTCGGCGCCGTCTGGACGGCCGCCTCGCTCGGTCTGCTGACCGTGCTCGTCCAGTGGGCGGCGCAGATCGGCGAGACCCGCAAGACGGGCCGCACCGGCGAACGTGTCCTCTACGCGCTGCGGCTCAAGATCTTCGCCCAGCTCCAACGGCTCGGACTCGACTACTACGAGCGTGAGCTGACGGGCCGCATCATGACCCGCATGACGACCGATGTCGACGCCCTGTCGACCTTCCTGCAGACCGGGCTCGTCACCGCGTTCGTCTCCGTCGTCACCTTCTTCGGCATCCTGGCCGTGCTGCTGGTGATCGATGTGGAACTGGCGCTGGTGGTCTTCGCGACCCTGCCCGTGCTGATAGTCGGTACGTACTTCTTCCGCCGCAAGAGCGTGCGGGCGTACGAACTGGCCCGCGAGCGCATCAGCGTCGTCAACGCGGACCTCCAGGAGTCCGTGTCCGGACTGCGGATCGTCCAGGCGTTCCGGCGCGAGAAGGACGGCGGCGAGCGCTTCGCGGCCCGCAGCGACCACTACCGCTCGGCGCGGGTACGGGGTCAGTGGCTGATATCGGTCTACTTCCCCTTCGTCCAGTTGCTGTCCTCGGTGGCCGCGGCCGCCGTGCTGATCGTGGGCGCGGGGCGGGTGGAGGCGGGCACGCTGACGACCGGTGCGCTGGTCGCGTACCTCCTCTACATCGATCTGTTCTTCGCGCCCGTGCAGCAGCTCTCGCAGGTCTTCGACGGCTACCAGCAGGCGACCGTCTCGCTGGGCCGGATCCAGGAGCTGCTGCGGGAGCGGACGTCGACGGCGGCCCCGAAGAAGCCGCTGGACGTGCTGTCGCTGCGCGGTGAGATCGCGTTCGAGGGCGTCGAGTTCTCGTACGGGGGCCAATCCGCCGATGCCGCCCCGGTCGACGGCGCCCGCGCCGACGGCGTCTCCCCTGATGGCGTATCCGTCGATGGAGACTCCGGCAGCGGCTTCTCCGGCGGCGGAGGCGCTGAGGCCGCGCTGACCGGGGTGGATCTGCGCATACCGGCCGGCCAGACCGTCGCCTTCGTCGGTGAGACCGGCGCGGGCAAGTCCACGCTGGTCAAGCTGGTCGCGCGGTTCTACGACCCGACCGTCGGCCGGGTGACCGCGGACGGTACGGACCTGCGCGAGCTGGATATGACGGCGTACCGGCACCGCCTCGGTGTCGTACCGCAGGAGGCGTATCTCTTCGCCGGTACGGTCCGGGACGCCATCGCCTACGGGCGCCCCGAGGCGACCGACGCGGAGGTGGAAGCCGCGGCCCGCGCGGTCGGCGCCCACGAGATGATCGCCACGCTGGACGGCGGCTATCTGCACGCGGTCGCCGAGCGCGGCCGCAATCTCTCCGCCGGACAGCGCCAGTTGATCGCCCTGGCCCGCGCCGAACTGGTCGACCCGGACATCCTGCTGCTCGACGAGGCGACCGCCGCGCTGGACCTGGCGAGCGAGGCGCTGGTCAACCAGGCCACCGACCGGCTCACCGGCCGCCGTACCACCCTGGTCGTCGCCCACCGACTGACCACCGCGGCCCGCGCGGACCGGGTGATAGTGATGGACCACGGCCGGGTGGTGGAAGACGGCACACACGAGCAACTGCTCGCGCTGAACGGCCGGTACACCCGGCTGTGGAGCAGCTTCATCGGCGAGGAGGAGCCCGCGGCGGTGCGGTGAGACGCGGGGACGCGCAGGGGCGGATGGGTGTGCCCGGGGGCGCGGTCGGCGGTACTGCCCGCTTGCACGGGGAGCGGTTCCGCAACCGTCCCGGCTCCCCACGCGTCGTACGCATGTACACCCGCGTAGCCAAGGGGGCAGTTCGTGTTCGGTTCGGCTGGGACGGCCGGGAGCGGAATCGGCATCAGAAGAACGCTGCTGCACTGTCTGGTGGTGCTGATCGCCACGGGAGCCACGGCGCTGGCCGCTCCCACCGTGTCAAGGGCCGAGGCCGCGTCGGTCTGTTCGGGCCGGGCGCAGAAGACGGTGAGCTTCGCCACCGGTGAGCTGCGGGTCTACAAGAACCGCGCCTACGCCTGCGCGGTGACCGTCGCCAAGAAGCCGGGGCCCAGGCGCGCGATGTCGGTCAGTCTCCAGCCGCGCGGGGGCAATCCGGTCGTGGACAGCGGCGACTACACGCGGCGGGCGGGCCCGGTCACGGTGCACGCGCTGAACCGCTGTGTACGGGCGACGGGGGTCGTCTCGGGGAGGAAGGGTTCGACCGGCTGGATCCTCTGCTGAGGATTGCGCGGGGGCCCTGCCCGGGATAAAACGGTCAAGGACTGGCGGTTCGGGCGGTGACCGGGCTAGGTTCACGGCGTCTGTCATGAACACAGGGAGTGTGAATGCGCAAGGCGCTGAGATGGGTGTTGTCGTTCGTGCTGGTCATAGGCGCGGTGGCGACAGCCGGTGCGGCCACCGCCGCTGATCGGAGTGCGGATCAAAAGGCCGCCACCGCCACCGACACCACTGACATCAAGGACCGAATCCTCGCGATCCCGGGGATGAGCCTGATCCAGGAGAAGCCGTACGAGGGGTACCGCTACTTCGTCCTCAACTACACACAGCCGGTGGACCACCGGAAGCCGTCCAAGGGCACGTTCCAGCAGCGCATCACGCTGCTGCACAAGGACACCAGCCGGCCCACGGTCTTCTTCACCGGTGGCTACAACGTCTCCACCACCCCGAGCCGCAGTGAGCCGACCCGGATCATCGACGGCAACCAGGTGTCGATGGAGTACCGCTTCTTCACCCCGTCGCGCCCGCAGCCGGCCGACTGGTCGAAGCTGGACATTTGGCAGGCGGCCAGTGACCAGCACCGGATCTTCACCGCGCTGAAGAAGATCTACCCCAAGAACTGGCTCTCCACGGGCGGTTCCAAGGGCGGCATGACCGCCACATACTTCGAGCGCTACTACCCGCGCGACATGGACGGTGTCGTCGCGTACGTCGCGCCCAACGACGTGTGGAACAACGAGGACTCCGCGTACGACCGGTTCTTCGAGCGCGTCGGCACCAAGGAGTGCCGCGACAAGCTCAACGCCGTGCAGCGCGAGGCGCTTGTCCGGCGCGAGCCGCTGGAGAAGAAGTTCAAGGAGTGGGCGGACGCCAACAGCGCCACGTTCAACACGATCGGCACGCTCGACAAGGCCTACGAGGCCACCGTGCTCGACTTCGTCTGGGGCTTCTGGCAGTACAGCCTGCTCTCCGACTGCGAGACCATCCCGGCGGCCACCGTCTCCGACCAGGAGATCTACGACACCGTCGACACGATCTCCGGCTTCTCCGCCTACACGGACCAGGGCCTGGCGACGTACACGCCGTACTACTACCAGGCCGGTACCCAGCTGGGCTCGCCCGACATCACGCAGCCGCACCTGGGCGATCTGAGCCGGTACGGATACCAGCCGCCGCGGAACTTCGTACCGCGCGACATCCCCATGAGGTTCAACCCGCTGACGATGCCGGACGTCGACAACTGGGTCCGTCACCACGCGAACCAGATGCTGTTCGTGTACGGCCAGAACGACCCGTGGGGCGCGGAGCCGTTCCGCCTCGGCAGTGGCGCGCGTGACAGCTATGTGTATGTGGCGCCGGGCGCCAACCACGGTGCCAATGTCGCGGGTCTGGTCCCGGACCAGCAGGCGAAGGCCACGGCCCGGATCCTGGCCTGGGCGGGCGTCGCTCCGGCCGCCGTGCAGAAGGACGAGTCGAAGGCGAAGCCGCTGGCTCCGTTCGACTCCAAGCTCGACCGTCAGAAGGTGGAGCGGCAGCAGACCTTGAGGCCGTAGCTCGTCGCCTTTTCGAGGTGCCCGCCGTTCATGGGACCGATGCTCCATGAGCGGCGGGCACTTCGCTGTCTCCAGTGCCCCTCCCGGCAATAGAGCCGGTCAGTAGCCCAGTCCATGGCCGATGGGATACAGCACCCGCGCCGGATCGTCCGCGCGCTGCACCGGCACCGGCAGCCGGCCCGTGGGCCGCGCCCCGCCCGCGATCACCCGTGCCGCGGCGCGCAGTTCGACATCGGTCCATGAGTACGCGGCGAGGGACGCGGTGACACCGGTCAGCCACGCGATGTCGTACGGATTGCGGATGGCGACCGTGACGACGGGCACGCCGCTCGCGGCCAGCGCGCTCACCAGAGTGCGCTGGGTGCTGGTGGCCGAGACGTTGTACGTGGCCACGACCACCGCGTCCTTGCCCCGCGCGGCCTCCACCGCCTCCTGGACGCGTGCCGCGGTGGGCGCCGTACCGGTGGACAGGGCCGTGGCGGTGAAGCCCAGTTCGGTCAGGGCGGTGGCGAGCACGGTGGTCGGCGGCCCCGTCGTACCGGAGGGCGAGGCCGGATCGGCGCCCACGACCAGCAGATTCCTCTCCCGGCGGCGGCTCAGGGGCAGCAGCCCGCGCTCGTTGACGAGCAGGGTGGTGGTGGACTCGGCGATCCGGTCGGCCGCGGTGAGATGCGCCCGGGTGCCGACCTCGCGGTCCACGTCCCGGGGCGAGACATAGGGATCACCGCGGAACAGTCCCAGCCGGTCCTTCAGTTCGAGGATGCGCAGGACCGACTCCTCGACGCGCCGCTCGCTGAGCTCGCCGCCCTTGACCGCGGCCACGACGGCGTTCCACGCCACGTGGAGATCCGGCGGATTGAGCAACTGGTCGACGCCCGCCTTCAGCGCGAGGACGGGCACCCGGTCGTCGCCGTACTTCTGCCGTACGCCCGCCATCCCGAGCGCGTCGGTGATCACCAGGCCGTCGTAGCCGAGCTGTTCGCGGAGGACGCCGGTGACGATGGGGTGCGAGAGGGTCGCCGGGTCCTCACTCGGGTCAAGGGCGGGGACGACGATGTGCGCGGTCATGATCGAGGTGACACCGGCGGCGATCGCGGCCCGGAACGGCGGCGCGTCCAGCTCCGTCCACTGTTCGCGGGTGTGGTGGATGGTGGGCAGCGCGTAGTGGCTGTCGTCCTTGGTGTCGCCATGACCGGGGAAGTGCTTGGCGGCGGTGGCGATCCCGGCGCTCTGGTACCCCTTGACCTGGGCGGTCACCATCCCGGCCACGGCCTGCGGATCGGCGCCGAAGGACCGTACACCGATGACGGGATTGGCCGGGTTGACGTTGACGTCCGCGTCGGGCGCGTAGTTCTGGTTGATGCCCATCGCGGCCAGCTCCGTGCCCGCGATCCGGGCGGCCTCGCGGGCGTCGGAGTGCGAACGGGACGCGCCGATCGCCATAGCGCCCGGCAGCAGCGTGGCGGGCTTGCCGACCCGGGCGACGATGCCGTGCTCCTGGTCGGTGGCGATGAGCAGGGGCACGGGGACGCGCTGGGCCAGGCCGGCCTTCTGGATGCCGTTGGAGAGGCCGGCGATCTGGTGCGGATCACGGGTGTTGTGCGCCCAGGCGAAGTAGATGATGCCGCCGACGTGGTACGTGGAGATCAGCTCGGCGGCCGTGCGGACCCCGATCTCGGCGAGGTTGGAGTCGATGTCGGCCTGGTCGGGCGCGGTGGCGGAGTGGCCGTACACCCGCATGACGAAAAGCTGGCCTACCTTCTCCTCCAGGCTCATACGGCTGATGAGGCGGCGCAGACGATCGCGGCCGTCGCGGCGGTCGAGGAGGAGCCCGTCGGGGGCTCGCTCGTGGGGCGGGGGAACGGCGGTGGCTACGGGGACGGTGGCGGTCGTAACAGCCGCCGCCGCTACGGCGGTTGCGGTGAGGAGGGCGCGTCTGGAAATGGTCCGGTCGTGCACTGGTGCTCCTTCCGGCCGTGCGCTGCGAGGGAAGTGAAGGAAACTTCCAAGATTTACGGATATCCGGAAAGTAACTGCCAGTCAAGGGACGCGCCACGAACAGCGCCCGCGAGCCACGAGGGCCGGGCGTGGCCCGGGGGTGAGGCTCGCGGCTCAGGCGGCGGCGACCGCCGGCCAGTGCCGCCGCAGGGTCTCCACGGTCGCCGTGACCGCCGGACGTCTGGCCGCGCCCGTCCGCCAGAGCGCGTACAGCCTGCGTATCGGTACGGGGTCGAGCGGGACCGCGCGTACCCCCTCGGGCAGTGGCCCGCGCCCCAGGCGCGGAATCATGGCGATGCCTAGCCCCGCCGCCACCAGCGCGAGCTGTGTGTGGTTCTCCTCGGCCTGGTGCGCGAGATCGGGTTCGCATCCAGCCGCGCGCAGCGTACGGACCAGCCAGTCGTGGCAGACCGACCCGGGCGGCTGGCAGATCCAGCGCTGCCGCGACAGATCCTCCCGCCGTACGGACGGCCGCCCCGCCAGCGGATGCGTCACCGGTACGAGCACATCGCACAGATCGTCCCCGATGACCGCCTGCTCCACGCCTTCGGGGGCGGGCAGCGGCGCGATGTCCCAGTCGTGGGCGACCGCCAGATCGATCGCACCACGGGCGACCAGATCGATGGAGATATGCGGATCGATCTCTCGCAGCCGGACGTCGAGGGTGGGGTGCCGTACGGCCAGCTCCGCCAGAACGCCGGGGAGCAGACCACGGGCCGAGGAAGCGAACGCTCCGACGACGAGCTGCCCGGTCGGCTGCCCTCTGCGTTCCTCCAGCGTGGTCTCGGCGCGCTCCACTATCCCGAGCAACTCCTCGGCGGTGGAGGCGAGATGGCGCGCCTCGTTGGTGAGGGCCACGCCTCGCCCGCGCCGCTCCAGCAGGGTCGTACGGGTCTCCCGCTCCAACTTGGTGATCTGCTGCGACACGGCCGAGGGCGTATAGCCGAGAGCGGCGGCCGCCGCGGCCACGGAACCGTGGACGGAGACGGCGTGCAGCGCGCGCAGCCTGGCCAGATCGAGCATCGTTGCCCCCTTTCTCGGGGAATCGTTCTCGGTGAATCATAAGCAACGCTGAATTCCACCATGAAGAAATCCGCGCTGGTGCTACATAGTCCGGTTCGGTGATCCTCGGTGCATGCGCACCACTCATATCGCTCTCGCCGTTCTCGTCACCGCCGTCTGGGGAGTGAACTTCGTTGTCATCGAGGTCGGGCTCGGCCACTTCCCGCCGCTGCTCTTCTCCGCACTGCGTTTTCTGGCGGCGGCGCTGCCCGCGGTCTTCTTCGTGGGCCGGCCGAAGGTCGCCTGGAAGTGGGTGATCGGGGTCGGACTGGTGCTGGGTGTGGCCAAGTTCGGACTGCTTTTCGTCGGCATGGACCAGGGCATGCCGGCCGGTCTCTCGTCGCTCGTTCTCCAGATCCAGGCCGTCTTCACGGCCCTGTTCGCGGCGGTCGCCCTCGGTGAACGGCCCGGCCGCGTACGGCTGCTGGGCATGGCCGTCGCGCTGGTCGGTATCGCTGTGGCGGCGGTCGACGAGGGCACCTCGGGCCCGCTGCTCGCCTTCACGCTGCTCATCGCCGCCGCGGCCTGCTGGGGCGTCTCCAATGTGCTCACCCGCAAGGCGTCCCCGCCGGACGCCCTGAACTTCATGGTGTGGGTGTCGGCCGTACCCGTACTGCCGCTGCTCGGTCTCTCGCTGCTGTTCGAGGGCCCGACCGCCGATCTGGCGGCGCTGCGCGCCCTGGACGGGACCGGCATCGGCGTCATCCTCTACGTTGCCTGGGTCACGACCGTCTTCGGCTTCGGCGCCTGGGGCTTCCTGCTGCGCCGCTACCCCGCCTCGTCCGTCGCGCCCTTCTCTTTGCTCGTCCCGGTCTTCGGGATGTCGTCGGCGGCGCTACTGCTGAGCGAGTCCGTCAGCCCCCTGCGCTGGTGCGCGGCGGCGCTGCTGGTCGGGGGTGTGGCCCTCACCTCACTGTCCCGCACCGGGAGCCCCGCCACTCCGCTCCCGTCTACTCCGCTCCCCGCCACATCGCTCCCTGTCGAGCCGGCTCCTGTCGAGCCGATACCTGCCGCGTCCGCCCCCGCCGGACCGGTTCTCGCCGAGCCCGCTCCCGCCACCTCCACCCCTGCCGCGAACGGCCCCGCCGGGTCCCTGACGCCGGGGTCCTCGCCGACACGGACCTGATGCTGGTGCCCCCGACGCCCAGCGACGCCGCTGTCCCCTTCCCCTCTACCGCCCCCTTCACTTCCGCCTCCCCACCCGGGCTCCGTCAGCCGTGGCGGCTCTCCGCGATCAGGCCCTCCAGATGCTCCCGCCCCGCCGCCAGCAGCCCCGGCAGCTCGTCCACCCGCGGATACCAGCGCTTCTCGTACTCCCAGCACACCCAACTGTTGTCGTCATCGAGCAGCGCCAGGCACTCGCCCAGGGGAAGCACCCCCGCTCCCAGCGCCAGCGGCGTCGTGTCCTCCGCCGAGGCGATGTCCTTCACCTGGACGTAGCCGAGATACGGGGCGAGCGCCGCGTGCGTGGTGGCAGGTGCCTCGCCGCCCAGCCAGGTGTGCATCACATCCCACAGCGCCCCCACATGTTTGTGCCCCACCGGCCCCAGCACCCGGGCCGCGGCCGTACCCGTGCGGTGCGAGTCATGCGTCTCCAACAGGATCCGTACACCGAAGTCCGCCGCCAGCTCGGCCGCCGAGGCCAGCCGCCGCGCGGCCGTCGCGTCGGCCTCGGCCGCGGGCTGGTTGCCGCCACCCGGGAAGACGCGGACGAAGGAGGCGCCCAGATCCCGTGCCAGCCACAGCAGTTCGTCCAGTTCCTGGCGCAGCCGCTCTTCGTCGGCGTCGGCCCGCGCCACCCGCACGTATCCGGCGACCGTCAGGATCTCGATTCCGGCGCGCTGGAACTCGTCGACCACCGCGGCTTGTTCGTCTGGCCCGATGCCCGGGTGGACCGGCTCCTCCGGGTGGGCGCGCAACTCCACCCCTTGGTAGCCGGTCCGCGCGGCGAGCGCGAGGACATCGGCGATGGGCAGGCCCGGTACTCCGAGGGTGGAGAAGGCGAATTTCACGGTGTTATCCCTTCCTGGCATGCGGTGGCTCCTGTCCTGAGAGGGAGCCGCCAGTCCTGGCCGACCAGATCCGCTCCGTACGAGTGGTGCGGTGTCTCGGAGACGAGCGTGAATCCGGCCCGCTGGTAAAGGGCGCGGGCGGCGGCGAGGACGTCATTGGTCCACAGCGTCAGTTCCTGATACCCCGCCTCGCGCGCGAAATCCACCACCGTCCCGATCAGCCGCTGACCGAGCCCGTGTCCCCGGGCGCCGGGCTCGACCAGCAGCAGGCGCAGCCTCGCGGTGACGGGGGCCTCGTCCCGTACCTCCGGCGCGTCGTCCCGTACACACACCACGGAGCCCACCGGGATGCCGTCCAGCTCGGCGATCCAGACCCGCTCCAGCCGGGAGTCGTGGTCCTTCGCGAAGTCCGCCACGATCCGGGCGACGAGCCCCTCGAACTCGGTGTTCCAGCCGTACTCCGCGGCGTACGCGGCGCCGTGGCGCTGCACGATCCAGCCCAGCTCGCCGGGCATCGGATCGCGCAGGACCGGCTCGTCGCGGTGGGGCGCCGCCCGGCGGTCGGCGCCGAGGATGTCCTGTACGGTCCGCATCGCGTCCGCGAGCCGGGGCCGCTGCGCCGGCTCGACCCGGGCGAGCAGTGAGCCCACCGCCTCCCGTGACCGCTCGTCGAGCAGCGCCGCGGCCTCGCGCCCCTGCGGTGTGAGCGTTATCCGCTGCCGCCGGGAGTCCTGCTCGGACGGTGCGCGTCCGACCAGCCCGTCCTTCTCGAACTTCGTCAGCAGCCTGCTCAGATAGCCGGCGTCGAGCGACAGCTCGACCCGCAGATCAGCGGCGTCGGTACGCGGCGCGTGGGCCAGCTCGTACAGCACCCGTGACTCGGTGAGCGTGTACGGGGTGTAGAGGTGCTTGCTGTAGTCGAGCGCCCCGATGAGATTCGTGTAGAAGCGGTTGAACGCGCGGATTTCCTGGACGGCCATGATCCACCCCCGGGCCTTTTTCTTTGACTGAGTCAACGCTACGTCGGTCCGTCGATACTCGGCAAGGCCCGATCCGCACATTGGCGTCAGCTCGCCACCCGTCTCCGGTCACGTGCCTTCGCCACTCGCGGCCGGGCGGCCGGTCAGTGGTTCGGCCGGCGGCCGGTCAGTCGGCCGGCCCGGCGGCCCCGGTCGGTCCCCGCCCCCGGTCGGCCCGCGGCGGCGCTGTCGACGCCCGTGCCATCAACTCGGCCGTGATCGTGGAGATCCCGCCCGGCGGTGGTGTCTCCGTGCCCATCGCCAGCCGGCCCGCGCGCGCCCCCGCCTCGTACAGCGGCAGCCGCACCGTCGTCAGCGCCGGCGTCGCGTCGACCGAGAACGGCAGATCGTCGAAGCCCGCCACCGAGACATCCTCCGGAATACGCAGCCCCTGGTCGCGTACCGCCGCGCACGCCCCCAGCGCCACCGTGTCATTGGCGGCGACCACGGCGGTCAGATCCGGTGCGCGGCGCAGCAGCTCCAGCGTTGCCTCGTACCCCGACCGGCGGCTGTAGGGACCGTGCATGATCAGCCTCTCCTGCCCCGCTCGGCCTTCGCCGGATCTCTCGCCCCTTTCCGAGCCAGGTTCCGCACCCGACGGCGGATCCCCCAGTCCCGCGGCCGCCAGCGCCGCCTGGTGGCCCTCCAGCCGGTGCCGGGTCGTCGTCCGCTCCAGCGGGCCCGCGACATAGCCGATCTTCCGGTGCCCCAGCGTGAGCAGATGCTCCGTCAGCCGACGTGCGCCGCCCCGGTTGTCGAAGGCCAGCGAAGCCACGATCGCGTCGCTGCCCGGCAGTGGCGGGCGTCCGCACAGCACCACCCGGGTCCCCGCGTCCGCGAGTTTCGCCAGCTTCGTGGTCATCGCCGCGATATGGCCCGGGTCTTCGAGCGCCCCGCCGGTGAGGATGACGGCCGCGGCCCGCTGGCGCTGGAGCAGGGTCAGATAGGTGAGTTCACGCTCGGGCGAGCCGCCCGTGTTGCAGACGACGGCGAGCTTCTCGCCGCCCGCCCGGCCGGTGCCCTCCTGGCCGCCGATCTCGGTCTGTGCCGCGCCCGCCATGATCCCGAAGAACGGGTCCGCGATGTCGTTGACGAGGATGCCGACCAGATCGGAGGTGGCGGCGGCGAGTGAGCTCGCGGGCCCGTTGAGCACGTAGTCGAGATCGTCCACCGCGCGCAGCACGCGCTCCCGGGTGGCGGCGGCGACCGGATAGTTGCCGTTCAGTACGCGGGAGACGGTGGCGGGTGACACCCGGGCGCGGGCTGCCACATCCGCCAGGGTGACTGTCATCGCTTTCCTCCGAGGGGGACAGGTGATCGAGAGGGGTTCGGAGCGAGATCGGTGCGGGATCAGCGCCGGGCTCTTGTCCGGTTCGCTGTCGCAGGCTAGCTTCTTACCCAGTAGAAAGCGCTTGCTACGGCAATATGGAGGGACCTTCGTGACACGCAGGAGAGTGCGGATCGCCATGAACGGCGTCACGGGGCGGATGGGGTACCGGCAGCATCTGCTCCGCTCCATCCTCGCGATCCGCGAGCAGGGCGGGCTGGACCTCGGGGGCGACGAGGCGCTGTGGCCCGAGCCCGTACTCGTCGGCCGCCGCGAACACGCCCTCAGGGAGATCGCCGAACGGCACGGCCTCACCGAATGGTCCACCGATCTCGGCGCCGTTCTCGCGGACGACACGATCGACATCTACTTCGACGCCCAGGTCACCTCTGCCCGGGTCGAGGCCATCAAGAAGGCGATCGCCGCCGGCAAGCACATCTACACCGAGAAGCCGACCGCGGCCGATCTCGACGGCGCCCTCGAACTGGCCCGCCTGGCCCGTGACGCCGGGATCAGGCACGGCGTCGTCCAGGACAAGATCTTCCTGCCAGGTCTGCTCAAGCTGAAGCGCCTCATCGACGGTGGTTTCTTCGGCGAGATCCTCTCCGTACGCGGAGAGTTCGGCTACTGGGTCTTCGAAGGCGACTGGCAGGACCCCCAGCGCCCCTCCTGGAACTATCGAGCCGAGGACGGTGGCGGCATCGCCGTGGACATGTTCCCGCACTGGGAGTACGTCCTGCACGAACTGTTCGGCCGGGTCACCACCGTTCAGGCGCACATCACCACACACATCCCGCATCGCTGGGACGAGCAGGGCAAGCCGTACGCCGCGACCGCCGACGACTCCGCCTACGGCATCTTCGAGCTGGACGGCGGAGCGGTCGCCCAGATCAACTCCTCCTGGACGGTCCGGGTCAACCGCGACGAGCTGGTCGAGTTCCAGGTCGACGGCACGCACGGCTCGGCCGTCGCGGGTCTGCGCCGCTGCCGTGTCCAGCACCGCAGCGCCACCCCCAAGCCCGTCTGGAACCCCGATCTGCCCGCCACCGAATCCTTCCGCGACCAGTGGCAGGAAGTACCGGACAACGCCGAGTTCGACAACGGTTTCAAGGCGCAGTGGGAGCTGTTCCTGCGTCATGTGGCGCTCGGTGAGGCGTACCACTGGGATCTGCTCGCGGGCGCGCGCGGTGTGCAACTCGCCGCGCTGGGGCTGCGGTCCTCGGCGGAGGGGCGCCGCTTCGATGTACCGGAGCTGTCGCTGTGACCCTCCGACTGCCTTCCCCGGGCGGCGGATCGCGTACGTACACGCCTCGCTCCGAGCCCGCCCGCCTTGCCGCGGGCGGGGCGCCCCTCGCCTCCCGTACGGTCTTCTCCGCGGCCCATGTCGTCGCCGATCCGTACGCCGACACCAGCCCTGACGCGCCCGCCGCCGTCGACTGGGACGCCACCCTCGCCTTCCGCCGCCATCTCTGGGCGCACGGCCTCGGTGTCGCCGAGGCCATGGACACCGCGCAGCGCGGCATGGGCCTGGACTGGGCGGGCGCGGCCGAGCTGATCCGCCGCTCCGCCACCGAGGCGAAGGCGGTGGGCGGCCGGATCGCCTGTGGCGTGGGCACCGACCAACTGACGTCCGGAGCGGGTGATTCCGGTTCCCTGGACGGAGTCCGAGCGGCCTACGAGGAGCAGTTGGCGCTCGTCGAGGAGACCGGCTCCCAGGCCGTCCTGATGGCCTCCCGGGCCCTTGCCGCGACCGCCGAGAGCCCCGACGACTACCTCACCGTCTACGCGCATCTCCTGCGGCAGGCGGCGGAACCGGTCGTTCTGCACTGGCTCGGCCCGATGTTCGACCCCGCGCTGGAGGGCTACTGGGGCAGTACGGACCTCGACGCGGCCACCGAGACGTTCCTCCAGGTCATCGCCGAGCACCCGGACAAGGTCGACGGCGTCAAGATCTCCCTCCTGGACGCCCGGCGCGAGGTCGAGCTGCGCCGCAGACTGCCCAAGGGCGTGCGCTGCTACACAGGCGACGATTTCCACTACCCCGAGCTGATCGAGGGTGACGAACGAGGCTTCAGCCACGCCCTGCTCGGCATCTTCGATCCCCTGGGGCCGCTTGCCGCGGAAGCCGTCCGGGTCCTGGACACGGGCGACACGAAGGGCTTCCGGGAACTCCTCGATCCGACTGTCGAACTGTCCCGGCATCTGTTCCGGCCGCCGACCCGCTTCTACAAGACGGGCGTGGTGTTCCTCGCCTGGCTGGCCGGGCACCAGGACCATTGCACGATGGTCGGCGGCCTCCAGTCGGCCCGCTCGCTGCCGCATCTGGCGCGGGCGTACGAACTGGCCGACGGACTCGGTCTGTTCCCCGACCCGGCGGTGGCGGAGGCTCGGATGGCATCCCTGCTCAGCGTGTACGGAGTGGACCAGTGACCGATCGGCCCATGGCGGAGCTGAAGCGCTTCAGCATCAACCAGATGACGGTGAAACAGCTGTCACTCCCCGAGCTGACCGAGGCGTGCGTCCATCTCGGTGTGCCAGGGGTCGGGCTGTGGCGCGAGCCCGTCCAGGCGTACGGGATCGAGGCCACCGCCAAGCTCGTACGGGACGCGGGGCTCACGGTCACCACGCTCTGCCGCGGCGGCTTCCTCACCGCCGTCGACCCCGGCCGGCGGGCCGAGGCGCTGGCCGACAACCGCGCGGCGATCGACGAGGCCGCGGCGCTGGGCACGGACACCCTCGTCCTGGTCTCCGGCGGGCTTCCCGAGGGAAGCCGGGACCTCGCCGGGGCGCGCGAACGTATCGCCGACGCCCTGGGTGAACTGGCGCCCTACGCGGCGGAGCGTGGGGTGCGGCTCGCCATTGAGCCCCTGCACCCGATGTTCGCCGCCGACCGCTGTGTGGTCTCCACTCTCGACCAGGCGCTTGACCTGGCAGAACGGTTCCCCGCCGATCAGGTGGGAGTGGCCGTGGACACATACCACGTCTGGTGGGACGACCGGGCGTCCGCGGCCGTCGATCGCGCGGCCTCGCGGATCTTCACCTTCCAACTGGCCGACTGGACGACGCCGCTTCCGGCCGGGGTGCTGAACGGGCGCGGCCAGATCGGGGACGGCGCCGTCGATATGCGCGCCTGGCGGGAACGGGTCGACGCGGCGGGCTATACCGGCCCGATCGAGGTGGAGCTGTTCAACGACGAACTGTGGGCGCGGGACGGTGTGGAACTGCTCACCGAGGTCATCGAACGGTATGTACAACACGCTCTATAGACGCGGTCTTACGGCACGCTCTCTATAGAGGCGTTCCATGAAGGCGTTCTACAGAGGCGTTCCGTGCGGACCGCGAAATGTCCGTCGGTACGCGGTCGGCGTCACCCCTGTCGCCTCCAGGAGGTGGTGCCGCAGCGAGACCGCCGTACCGAATCCCGCGTTGGCGGCCACCCGGTCGACGGGGAGGTCGCTCTCCTCCAGCAGTTGTCTGGCCCGCTCGACACGCTGAAGGGTCAGCCACCGCGCGGGGGAGAGCCCGACCTCCTCACGGAAGCGGCGTGTAAACGTCCGTACGCTCATTGATTCCAGCGCGGCCAGCTCCCTCAGGGGCAGCGGGCTTTCGAGGTGGTCCAGTGCCCATGCCCTGGCCGCGCCCGTGGAGGAGCCGGTCGCGGCGGGGACCGGACGGCGGATGTACTGGGCCTGGCCGCCGTCCCGGTGCGGCGGTACGACCGTCGTACGGGCCACCGCGTTGGCGATCGCCACGCCGTGGTCGGCGCGGATCATATGCAGACAGAGATCGATGCCCGAGGCGACGCCCGCCGAGGTGAGCACGTTTCCGTCCTCGGTATAGAGCACGTCGGGATCGAGCTGTACATCCGGATGCAGATCGCGGAACCGGGCGCAGGACTTCCAGTGCGTGGTCGCGCGCCGCCCCTTGAGCAGCCCGGCGGCGGCCAGGACGAACGAGCCCGTACAGATGGAGGCGATCCGGGTGCCCGGACGGATCCGGGCCAGTGCGGCGGCGAGCGGTGGGCTCAGCCTGCCGTCCACCGGGGTGTAGTCCTCGTCCGAGGTCGGGACGATCACGGTGTCCGCCTCGGCCAGCAGCTCGGGGCCATGCGCCACATTGATCGTGACATCGCCGTCCGTCCGCACCGCTCCTGGGACAAGCGTGCAGGTCAGCACCGTATAGAGCGGATCGCCCGTGGCAGAGACGGCCTGGCCGAAGAGCTGGTGCACGATGCCCAGCTCCATCTGGAGCAGACCGGGCCGGACGAACACGGCGACGCGATGGCGGTCGGAAGCGACGAAGGCGGCCATGGCCCGAACCTTTCCCGTCCTGGCCATCGGGCAACTCGATCGGCCGGAACGATTGCCGCACGGTCGAGGAATGGCCCACCGGACAGCTGGATCAGCGAAATCGCCCCATTCGCCCACTTCGGCGAAGGCGTCGAAGGTACCCCGGACAGCGGAGACGGCGCTCGCCGACGCGGCTCCCGGATCCCCCGGCACCCGCCCTCCGCGTGTGCACCGCGCCTGG
Source organism: Streptomyces sp. NPDC102274 (assembly GCF_044766385.1). Lineage (NCBI taxonomy): Bacteria > Bacillati > Actinomycetota > Actinomycetes > Kitasatosporales > Streptomycetaceae > Streptomyces > Streptomyces sp. NPDC102274. The sequence continues at coordinate 272,184 of NZ_JBIWLW010000007.1, forward strand.
TGGGTCGCCCTCGCGGCGGCTCTGACGATCGTGGTGGCCGGCGCCTTCACCACTCTGTCCGGGGTGCTGGTCACTCCGCTCCACAGCGCCTTCGGCTGGTCACGCGCCACGATCGGCGTCGCGGTCTCGGTCAACATGGTGCTGTACGGCCTGACCGCCCCCTTCGCCGCCGCGCTCATGGACCGGTTCGGGATCCGCCGCACCGCCTTCGCCGCCCTGGCCGTCGTCGCCTCCGGCGCCCTGCTGACCACCGTGATGACCCGGCCCTGGCAGTTCATCCTCTTCTGGGGGCTGCTGGTCGGCCTCGGCAGCGGCGCCATGGCCATGACGTTCGCGGCGACCGTCACCCAGCGCTGGTTCGTACGCGGACGCGGTCTGGTCACCGGCATGCTCACCGCCGCCGGTGTCTTCGGCCAGTTCGTCTTCCTGCCGGTGCTCTCGTGGCTCACCGAACGGCACGGCTGGCGCCCGGCCCTGGTGTCGGTGGCGCTCGCCGCGCTCGTCCTGCTGCCGCTGGTCCGGTTGCTGCTGCGGGACCATCCGGCGGACGGCGGCCTGAAGCCGTACGGCGGCACGAAATTCGTTCCGCGCCCCGCTCCTTTGCCCGGCGCCGCCCGGCGGACCGTACGCGTACTGCTCGACACCGCGCGTACGGGCCCGTTCTGGTTGCTCGCGGGCGTCTTCGCCGTCTGCGGCGCCTCCACCAACGGCATCATGTGGAGCCACTTCACCCCGGCCGCCCACGACCACGGCATGGCCGCGACCACCGCGTCCTCGCTGCTCGCCCTCATCGGCATCTGCAATGTTGCGGGTACTGTCGGCTCCGGCTGGCTGACCGACCGGTACGACCCGAGGCGGCTTCTCGCGGGCTGTTTCGTACTGCGCGGCATCTCGCTCGTCCTGCTGCCGATGCTGATGGCCGCCACCCCGGGGCTGCCCCTGGTGCTGTTCGCGGTGTTCTTCGGGCTGCTCGATGTGGCGACCGTCCCGCCGGTGATCGCGCTCTGCCGGGAGTTCTACGGCGCGGACAGCGCGATCGTCTTCGGCTGGGTCAACGCGGCCCACCAGGTAGGCGCCGGACTGATGGCAGGTCTGGGCGGCGTCATACGGGACACGTTCGGGACGTACGACCCGGTGTGGGTGGCCTCCGGCGCGCTCTGCGCGATGGCCGCGCTGCTGGCTCCGGTGATCCGCGGACGCCCTGCCCCGAGCCCGGAAAATTACACAGAGGAATCGTGCAACCCTTCTGGGGTGACGTGAGTCGTATACGTCAACAGGGCTTTCGGGGGAGGGATCCGGGGGGATCAGGAAGGCCCTGTCGAGGGGGAGCGCGCGGGGCCCGGTCCAGTGGACCGGGCCCCTAGTAGTTGTCCACAGGCGGGTAGTTGTCCACAGGGCGGCCATGATGTCGGAGCCTGGCGGTAGCGTCGGATCATGTCCAATCCCGCTGTGCTCGAAGCCGTCCTTGAGCGGATCACGTACGCCAATGAGGAGAACGGCTATACGGTCGCCCGCGTCGACACCGGCCGTGGCGCCGATCTCCTCACCGTGGTCGGCTCGTTGCTCGGCGCACAGCCCGGTGAGTCACTGCGCATGGAGGGCCGCTGGGGCTCGCACCCCCAGTACGGCAAGCAGTTCACGGTGGAGAACTACACCACGATCCTGCCGGCCACGATCCAGGGCATCCGCCGCTATCTCGGCTCCGGTCTGATCAAAGGCATCGGCCCCGTGTTCGCCGACCGGATCGTTGAGCACTTCGGCCTGGACACCCTCGACATCATCGAGCAGCAGCCCAAGAGGCTCGTGGAAGTCCCCGGCCTCGGCCCCAAGCGGACGAAGCGGATCGCCGCCGCCTGGGAGGAGCAGAAGGCGATCAAGGAGGTCATGGTCTTCCTCCAGGGGGTGGGCGTCTCGACCTCCATCGCCGTCCGCATCTACAAGAAGTACGCGGACGCCTCGATCTCCGTCGTCAAGAACGAGCCGTACCGCCTGGCGGCCGACGTCTGGGGGATCGGCTTCCTCACTGCCGACCGGATCGCCCAGGCCGTCGGTATCCCGCACGACAGCCCGGAGCGGGTCAAGGCCGGGCTCCAGTACGCCCTGTCCCAGTCCACCGACCAGGGCCACTGCTTCCTGCCGGAGGAGCGCCTCATCGCGGATGCGGTGAAGCTGCTCCAGGTCGACACGGGCCTGGTCATCGAGTGCCTCTCCGAGCTGGCCACCGAGGACGAGGGGGTCGTACGGGAAAGGGTGCCGGGGCCGGACGGCGGCGAGGAGGAGGTCACCGCGGTCTATCTGGTCCCTTTCCACCGCGCCGAGCTGTCCATCTCCGCCCAGTTGCTGCGGCTGCTGCGTACCGGGGAGGACCGGATGCCGGCCTTCCAGGACGTGGTCTGGGACCGGGCGCTGACCTGGCTGGCGGGCCGTACGGGCGCCGAGCTGGCCCCCGAGCAGCAGCAGGCGGTCCGGCTCGCGCTCACCGAGAAGGTCGCTGTTCTGACCGGTGGCCCCGGCTGCGGCAAGTCCTTCACGGTCCGCTCGATCGTGGAGCTGGCGCGGGCCAAGAAAGCCAAGGTGGTGCTGGCGGCGCCCACCGGACGGGCGGCCAAGCGGCTCGCCGAGCTGACCGGGGCCGAGGCGTCCACCGTCCACCGGCTGCTGGAGCTCAAGCCGGGCGGAGACGCGGCATACGACCGGGACCGTCCGCTGGACGCCGACCTGGTGGTGGTCGACGAGGCGTCGATGCTCGATCTGCTGCTGGCCAACAAGCTGGTCAAGGCCGTGGCGCCGGGCGCGCATCTGCTGCTCGTCGGGGATGTGGACCAGCTTCCCTCGGTCGGGGCCGGCGAGGTCCTGCGCGATCTGCTGGCGGAAAACGGCCCCGTGCCGCGCGTTCGGCTCACCCGGATCTTCCGGCAGGCCCAGCAGTCGGGGGTGGTCACCAACGCCCACCGCATCAACTCCGGGGTACCGCCCATCACGCAGGGCCTCATCGACTTCTTCCACTTCGTCGAGGAGGAGACGGAGGACGCGGGCCGGCTGACCGTCGAGGTGGCGGCCCATCGGATTCCCGCCAAATTCGGTCTCGACCCGCGCCGCGATGTGCAGGTGCTGGCACCGATGCACCGTGGCCCGGCCGGCGCGGGTGCGCTCAACGCACTGCTCCAGCAGGCCATCACCCCCGCCAGGCCCGATCTTCCCGAGAAGCGGCTCGGTGGCCGGGTCTTCCGCGTCGGCGACAAGGTCACCCAGATCCGCAACAACTACGACAAGGGAGAGAACGGCGTCTTCAACGGCACGGTCGGCGTCGTCACCTCGCTCAACATGGACGACCAGCGGCTGACGGTGCTGACGGACGAGGACGAGGAGGTGCCGTACGACTTCGACGAACTGGACGAGCTGGCGCACGCCTACGCCGTGACGATCCACCGCTCCCAAGGCAGTGAGTATCCGGCCGTGGTCATTCCGGTCACCACCGGTGCCTGGATGATGCTCCAGCGGAATCTGCTCTACACAGCCGTCACCCGCGCCAAGAAGCTCGTCGTGCTGGTCGGCTCCCGCAAGGCCATAGGACAGGCGGTACGCACGGTCTCCGCGGGCAGACGCTTCACCGCCCTCGGCCACCGGTTGACGGGACTTTCGGCACCTCGGCTTCCCACAACCGGGGCGAAGGGGGCAGGATGAGCGAGTTGGCGGCACTGAGTGCCGCCAAAAGGCCTAAAGGTCGACCCCGAGTGCACTCTCCTGAGCCAAATGGGGGATGGTAGAGACAGTCAGGGCACCTCGAAGAAGAGGCACTACGTCGGTGAGGGATGACGTGAGCGAGAAACGCGACAACGCGGTAGTACTGCGGTACGGCGACGGCGAGTACACCTACCCGGTGATCAACAGCACCGTCGGCGATACGGGCTTCGACATCGGGAAGCTCCGTTCTCAGACCGGCCTGGTGACGCTGGACAGTGGATACGGCAATACCGCCGCCTACAAGTCCGCGATCACCTATCTCGACGGCGAACAGGGCATCCTGCGCTACCGCGGCTACCCGATCGAGCAGCTGGCGGAGCGTTCCAGCTTCGTCGAGGTGGCGTATCTGCTGATCAACGGCGAGCTGCCGACGGTCGACCAGCTGGCCTCGTTCAAGAACGAGATCACCCAGCACACGCTGCTGCACGAGGACGTCAAGCGGTTCTACGACGGTTTCCCGCGCGACGCACACCCGATGGCGATGCTGTCCTCCGTGGTCAGCGCGCTGTCCACGTTCTACCAGGACAGCCACAACCCGTTCGACGAGAAGCAGCGTCATCTCTCCACGATCCGGCTGCTCGCCAAGCTGCCCACCATCGCGGCGTACGCGTACAAGAAGTCGATCGGCCACCCCTTCGTCTACCCGCGCAACGACCTCGGGTACGTCGAGAACTTCCTGCGGATGACCTTCTCGGTCCCGGCGCAGGAGTATGTGCCGGACCCGGTCGTGGTCTCCGCCCTCGACAAGCTGCTGATCCTGCACGCGGACCACGAGCAGAACTGTTCGACCTCCACCGTGCGCCTGGTCGGTTCCTCGCAGGCGAACATGTTCGCCTCGATCTCCGCCGGCATCAGCGCTCTGTGGGGCCCGCTGCACGGTGGCGCCAACCAGTCGGTGCTGGAGATGCTCGAGGGCATCCAGGCCTCCGGCGGCGATGTGGACTCCTTCATCCGCAAGGTGAAGAACAAGGAAGACGGCGTGAAGCTCATGGGCTTCGGGCACCGCGTCTACAAGAACTTCGACCCCCGGGCGAAGATCATCAAGGCGGCGGCGCACGACGTCCTCTCGGCTCTCGGCAAGTCCGACGAGCTGCTCGACATCGCGCTCAAGCTCGAAGAGCACGCGCTCGCCGACGACTACTTCGTCGAGCGGAAGCTCTACCCGAACGTGGACTTCTACACCGGTCTGATCTACCGGGCCATGGGCTTCCCGACCGAGATGTTCACGGTTCTCTTCGCGCTCGGCCGGCTGCCCGGCTGGATCGCCCAGTGGCACGAGATGATCAAGGAGCCGGGCTCCCGTATCGGCCGTCCGCGCCAGATCTACACCGGCGAGGTCCTGCGCGACTTCGTCCCGGTCGAGTCCCGCTGACCCACGCTTCCCGCGCCCGGGCCCCCGCGGCCCGGCGCGCCCGTTCCCGTTCGTACTGCGCACGCCTGTACTGCGCACGCCGGTCCACGCCGGGTGTACGCAGCGAAAAGCGCCCCGCCGCCGATCCCCCCACGGGTCGGCGAACGGGGCGCTTTCCATATCCCCGGAGCGGATTCCCCCCACGGGATCCGGGCCGGGCGTCTGCCGTAACCATCAACGGCTACTGGCGGTCGGACCGGGGTACGTACGGGAGGGCCGCTCAAAGCTCCCCGGTGCACGTGCCCCGGCCAATCGCGTGCATGAGACGTCCCCCAAGACGTCCCACACGATTCCTTCGAACGTCCCCCAAGACGTTCTCTGGCATCGTCCTCTTAGACACGCGAGCCGACCTAATGGTTACCCCTCAATCTATGTGATCTAGATCTCTTTGTGAAGGTCTTGTGGTGCATGTGAAGGACCGCAGGCGCATAGAAGGTGCTAACCACATAAACGGAGGGGCGGGCGGGTTCGTGCCTCCGATCGTGCGGGCGGAGCCTGTCAGGCCAGTTCGTAACCGGCCTCGTCGACGGCGGCGCGTACGGCCTCCTCGTCCAGCGGGGCCTGGGAAACGACGGTCACCCGTCCCGTGGCGGCCACGGCCTCCACGGACGTGACGCCCGCGATCTCTGAGATCTCGCTGGAGACGGCCCCCTCGCAGTGGCCGCAGGTCATACCGGTGACCTGGTAGACGGTGGTGACCTGGTTCTTCGTCTCGGCGGTCATGGCGTTTCTCCTCTTCGGGGCTGACGTAGGGGCGGATGACGCGCCAGGGGCACGCGTGGGCCGCGTGACTTCCCAGCGCTTACGACTTTACCCCTAGGGGGTATGAAGTCGAACCCGGTGCTGACGGTCGGCGCCGGTCAGAGGTCCCCGACGAGCGGATCCAGATAGCGGAAGAGGACCGTCTTCAGCTCGGCGATATACGCGTCCCGTTCGGAGGGCTCCGCGGCGAGGACCAGATCCATGCCCGCCTTGAACACGGCGAAGACCGTGTGTGCGACCCGGGTGACGTCGGGCTCCGGTGTCGCGGGGAGGTAACCGGCGAGGACTTCCTCGACCCGGGTCAGCATGGAGGAATGCAGGGCGTCGTGCTCCCGGGTGACCTGGCCGGGGAGGTCGGGGCCGTGCATGAGGACGCCGAAGGCGGGGTTCTCGAAGTTGAACTGGATCAACGGGTCGAGGACGGCGTCCAGCAGCTGGTCCAGCGGCAGTTCGAGATGAGTCGGGGTGAACGCCCGGCCGTAGGTGGCGCGCCAGCGCGTCAGCAGGTGGTCGCCCAGCTCGACGGCGATGGCTTCCTTGTTCGGGAAGAACTGGTAGAGCGTGCCTGGGGAGACGCCGGCCTCGCGGGCGATGGAGTTGGTGCTCGCCGCGGTGTAGCCGGTGGTGCAGAAGACATTGGCCGCCGCTTCGAGGAGTTGGGCGATGCGACGCTCGCCGCGGGCCTGGCGGCGGCGCGGCTTTCCCGTCCCGTTCTCGCTGCCGTTCTTGGCCTCCGGCATGTGAATCCCCGGCTTTCCTGGATCGGTTGACAAACACGAGTGACGGCTCGCATTATTGGTTAATGCGAGCGATAGCTCGTGTTTGTCTATTCTATGGCGATGGCTGACCCATGCCACGGGTCACGGTGAAGGGGACACCGCACCATGTCCGAAGTCAATACTGGACCGAGTCCTGGGGGATGGACCCGGTTCGTCACCGCGCGCCCGAGGCTCTCTCTGCTGGTCGCGCTGGTGATCACGGCTCTGGCCGTCTTCGCCGGGAGCGGGGTCGCCGACCGGATGGGAAGCGGCGGCTGGGCGGATCCGGACGCCGAGTCGACGTACGCGACCCAGGCGCTGGAGCGCGAGTTCCCTGCCTCTCAGCCCAATCTGCTGCTGCTTGTGGACAGCGGCAGCCGGAGCGTGGACGACCCCGCGGTGGCCGCCGAGGCCAAGCGCCTCACCGACCGGCTCGCGGCCGAGCCGGGCATCTCCGGGGTCGGGTCCTACTGGGAGACCGGATCGGGCGCGCTGCGCGCCGGGGACGGCCGGGAAGCGCTGATCGCGGCGAGGATCGAAGGCGACGAGAAGACGGCCTCCGTGGCCCTGGACCGGATAGCGCCGGAATTCCGCGGCACGCACGGGCCGTTGGAGGTCTCGCTCGGCGGACCCGTCGCGGTACAGCACGAGATGCAGGAGATCATCCAGGAGGATCTGCTGCGGGCCGAGCTGATCGCCCTGCCGGTGACGCTGGTGCTGCTGGTGATGGTCTTCGGCAGCGCGGTCGCCGCCCTTCTGCCGCTCGGGCTCGGAATTGTCGCCATCCTGGGGACGAACGCGGTACTGCGCGGGATCACCGAGCTCACCGATGTCTCGGTCTTCGCGCAGAACCTCACCACGGCCCTGGGGCTCGGACTGGCAGTCGACTACGCCCTGTTCATCGTGCGCAGGTTCCGCGAGGAGCTGGCCGAGGGTGCCGAAGTACGGGAGGCCGTGGGCGTCACGCTGCGCACCGCCGGGCGGACGGTGCTGTTCTCCGCGCTGACCGTGGCGGTGTCGCTGGCGGCCATGCTGGTCTTCCCCCAGTACTTCCTGCGCTCCTTCGCCTACGCCGGCATCGCGGTGGTGCTGCTGGCGGCGGCGGCCGCGCTGATACTGCTGCCCGCCGCGCTGATGCTGCTGGGACACCGGGTCAACGCGCTGGATCTGCGGGTGCTGCTGCGCCGGGGGCGGCGGAAGTCCGGGACGCGGGACGGGCCGGGAGCCGGGGGTGCGTCCGCCGAGCCGGGGGCGGGCTGGGGGCGTGCCGCAGCGCTGGTGATGCGCCGCGCGCCGGTCTTCGCCCTCGCCACGGCCGCCGGGCTGGTAGTGCTCGGACTGCCCTTCCTGGGGGCCACGTTCGGTACCGCCGACTACCGGCAACTGCCGTCGAGCGCCGATTCCCGGGTGGTCCAGGAGGAGATACGGGACGGCTTCCCCGGCAGCCCGAGCGGGACCCTGGAGGTGTTCGTGAAGGGCGCTGCCACGCCCGCCGAATACGCCGACTACCGCAGCCGGATAGCGGCTTTGCCGGGGGCGCTCGGGGTGGACGGTCCCGTCGCCTCGGGCGAACACGGGTACTTCACGGTGCGGGCCGAGGGAGAGGCGGTGGGGCAGGAGGCCCAGCAGCTCGTCCGGGACATCCGCGCGGAACCGGCCGCGTTCGACACGTCGGTGACCGGCACCGCCGCCGTCCTGGTCGACTCCAAGGAAGCGATCGCCGACCGGCTGCCCTGGGCGGTGGCCATCATCGTGGTGGTGACCCTGCTGCTGGTCTTCCTGCTCACCGGCAGTGTGCTGATACCGGTCCAAGCGGTCGTGCTCAACGCGCTGAGTCTCACAGCGATGTTCGGGGCGGTGGTCTGGGTCTTCCAGGACGGCAATCTCTCCGGGCTGCTCGGCTTCACCGCCACCGGCGACATCGAGACGACCCTGCCGGTCCTGATGTTCTGTGTCGCCTTCGGGCTCTCCATGGACTACGGAGTCTTCCTGCTCTCCCGGATCAAGGAGGAGTACGACCGAGGCGGCGACCACGAACAGGCGGTGACCTTCGGTCTCCGGCGCACCGGTGGACTGATCACCGCGGCAGCCGTGATCCTCGCGGTGGTCATGGTGGGCATAGGCACCTCCCGGGTGACCAACACCAAGATGCTCGGGCTCGGGATCGCGCTCGCCGTGCTCATGGACGCGATGGTGGTCCGCAGTCTGCTGGTGCCCGCGGTGATGAAGCTGACGGGAAGGGTGACCTGGTGGGCCCCCGGCCCGCTGCGCCGCTTCCATGACCGGTTCGGGCTGAGCGAGGGCGAGTCGAAGCTGGCCGCCGGAGGGGACGCGGGAGATCCGGCGCGGACGGATCCCTCTGCCTGGGAACGGGACACGGCGAGCGTCTGACCGGGGCGCAAGGGGAGCGTGCGGAACGGGAGCGTGCGGAAAGGGGGGTAGCGGGACGTAACGGAGGCCGTGGGTCCGTACCGGATCGGTACGGACCCACGGCGCTCCACGGCCGGTGCCTTGCTCAGCCTCTGTTGCTTCTGTTACCGGGACGCTGGGCCACCCAGGCACGGACGCTGTCCGCGTACCAGTAGGGCTTTCCGTTCTCCACATGGTCGGGCGACGGAAGCAGTCCATGTTTGCGGTACGAGCGGACGGTGTCCGGCTGCACGCTGATGTGCGCCGCGATCTCCTTGTAGGACCAGAGCCTTTTGTCCGTCATCAGTGGCACCTCCCCGCGTCCGCCGCAGGGAGGCCGGTGGGCCGTCGGGGGAGCTGCGGCACGACGCTGGTGATCACCCAGCCTGTGCCCCCTGAGCGACACAGAGTGATGAGGAGAGTGAATTTGTCACCTCCTTGTGACGGAAGGACCGTGTAATCGAGATATGCGTGACAGTAGAGGGATCTTTGTAGCGCATGCGACACATGCCGTACGTACGGCGCGTATGCCTCATGTGGAGCGGATACCTCAGGTCAGTTCCGTGACACCAGTTGCATCACGTCAGTCCGGCTCGGGCAGCCCCCATCGCGGATACGTGCCGTCCGCCCGTACATCGCGAGGTCGTCGCACCGGGTTCGCTCCCCTTCTGGTGACCACGGCGGTACGACCCTTCGGCAGATCGACGGTGATGGTCCCGGTACCGCAGCCTCCGGCCGCGCTCGTCGCGTACGTCGATCGCGCCGTCGATGCCGTGCTCAAGCACCAGCGGCGCGCCCGCCTCGCTCTGTACTGTCACCCAGTCGGTGCGGCCGGCGGAGCGTGACGCGTCCACGAGGAACGCGCCCTGGGCGCACAGTCGTTGGACCGAGGCGTCCGCCCAGCCCGAGGGGACTGCGGGGAACACGCGGACCGTACCGCCATGGCTCTGGACCAGCATGTCCAGCAGTGACTGGGCAGCGGCGAGCGGGCTCTCGATGGCGAAGTTGGAGCCCTCGCGGTACATGGTGTTCGGCGTCAGCTGTGTCCCGTCGACGGTGTTCCCGTCGGTGAAGAACTTCAGATACGACAGCGCCCGGTCCGCGTTGCCGAAGAGGGTCTCCATCGAGGCGCCGGCCGCGAAGCTGTAGCCGTGCCAGCTCTCCCTCATGCCCGCCCAGTGCTCGAAGCTCGTACGGTCCAGGGACTCCTGAAGGGGGTAGAGCCACAGCAGATGCGAGTAGTGCCGGTGCGACTCCGCGAGAGGCACCTCCGCGCCGATCAGCACGCCCTGTTCGCCCCGGTGGTACGGGACCAGCCGGGCCAGGATGTCGCGCGGGCCTGCGGTCCGCGCGTCGTCGATCCGCAGTGCCCGCGCCGCCTCCAGCAGCGTTCGGCAGCCCCAGCGGATCAAGGACAGGTCGTAGGTGCAGTCGGACGCGTTGGCGTACTCCGGTGACCGGGTCTCCGGCAGATGCAGCAGACCGTCGGCCCCTTCGGTCAGGAAGCGCGCGTAATAGGCGATGGCCCGGCTGAGTACCGGATACAGCACGTCCTGGAGAATCCGCCGGTCCATGGAGTGCCGGTAGGACAGCCACACATTGTGCATGGCCCAGGTCAGATTGCCGGTGTGGTTGTTGGGGCTGACCCCGGGCACTCCCACATAACGCGGGCCCGGACGCAGTTCCCGGTCGCCCGGATGACAGAGCGCGTAGCTCTCGCCGTCCCGGTGGTCCGGATGGATGTTCAGCTCCAGATTGCGGTGGTGCGTACGGAAGGTGGGGGTGATCGCGTCCAGTTCAAGATGGACGGAGCCGTTGATCAGCGGATAGGCGACCTGGGTGTTGAGGTTCCACCAGATGTTGGTCCAGTTGTTGCCGGTCTCCGGGAACCACGGCCCGAAGACGGGCAGTACGGGGGAGTCCTTCCCGGTGGACGACGCCATCTTGTAGAGCTGGAGCCAGTAGAAGCGCTGGAGGTGTTTGTCCGGGACCGAGACCAGACTGCGCCGGTAGAAGTCGCCCCACCACCGACGGTGTTCGCGGACGAGCGTGTCCGGCGCGGTGGTGAGCGCCCGGTCCACGGCCGACAGCGCACGTTCGCGCCCGGTCGAATCCGGGTAGCCGTAGGCGATGGAGGCCGCGAGCAGCCGTCCACTTCCCTCGTGGATCTCGCGCCAGGCCGTGGTGTACCCGCCGCCCGCGTCCAGCGGCTGTTCCACGAATCCGGGCCCGGCGGCCGGTTCGGGGTTGGTGGTGTACTCCGGTGGTACGCGGCTGGTCCTGGTGGTCGCGGACGGCAGCGGGGTGAACCCCCAAGCGGCCTCCCGCTCACCCGCCGTGGGCTCCAGGGCAACCAGCAGCACATCGCTCTGACGCAGGATCAGTACCCGCATCCGGACGCCGCCGGCGGTCGTGGTGACCGTGCCGTTCAGCTCGGCGGTCGCCGGATCCAGGGACCAGTCGACATCCGTGACCGTGCCCGCGAAGGTCAGTGTGAGATAGCCGACAGGCAGCCGGGAGTAGCCGATGGCCGCTTACCACTGCCCGTGCTGGTCCTGTACGAGGGAGTGGTTGAGCATGATCCTCAGGGCGTTGCCCTCGCCCGCCTTGCTGTAGAGATGCGCGGCGAGGAAGCCATTGCCGAAGAAGGGCGCGGACTGCCAACCCGAGGGAAGCCTGCGCCACTTCATGGCCGCGTCGAGGAGGATGCGGCGGTACGCGTCCGTGTCACCGGCGCTACCGCCGCGCTCCTCGCCGCCGCCACCGTCGGAGGTCCGCGCCCAGGCGGTGCGCGAGGAGACCGAGAAGGCCGCCACGCCCGCCGCCGTCATGAACGTACGCCGTGACATATGTCCCGCCCGCGTGATACCTCCGAGGAATCCGGGACGCGATGAAGGTGGAGGAACGGGTGAATGCACGGCGGCCCCTGTCTACGGCGCTGAATACCCCTTACTGGGACGATCCTGCCATGGTCGTGTCCCTGTCAAGGAGTCGATGCGGTGAGAGGTCGGATCAATGAAGTGGGAGGGGCCGTTGGATGGAGATGCGGAAACGCCCGGACGGGACCTCTCGGATCCAGTCCGGGCCGACAGGTCCTGTCCGGGCGTCAGTCCGGCCGCGGAGCGGCGTCAGGGCGTCGCGCGGGCGCGGTGGGTCAGGCGCCGCAGCTCCGCAGGAAACGGCGGGTGCGTGCGGCGATCGGGAACGGCTTGTCCGGAGGGCAGGGATACATGTCCTGTTCGACGATGGCGAAGAGGTCCACATCCAGCCGCCGCGCCGCGGTGAGCACCGGTTCCAGCGCGGGAACCCCGCCCGGCGGCTCGCACATCACCCCGCGCCCGACCGCCGGCCCGAACGGCACCTCGTCCGCGACGACCTCGGCGAGGATCTCCGGGTCCACCTGCTTGAGATGGAGATAGCCGATCCGCTCCCCATAGGTCTCGATCAGTTTGACGCTGTCGCCGCCGCAGTAGGCGTAGTGCCCGGTGTCCAGGCAGAGCGAGACCAGATCGGGATCGGTCGCGTCGAGGAAGCGGCTGACGTTCTCCTCGCTGTCGATATGGGTGTCGGCGTGCGGATGGACGACGATGCGCAGCCCGTACCGGTCCCGCACCTCACGGCCGAGCCGCTCGGTCTGCGCCGTCAGATCGCGCCACTGCTGCGCCGTCAGGGTCCGGTCCTCCAGCACCTCGCCGGTCTTGTCGTCGCGCCAGAACGAAGGGATGACGACCAGATGGTCCGCGCCCATCGCCCGGGTGAGTGCGGCGATGTCGGCGACATGCGCCCAGGTCTTCTCCCAGACGGCCGGGCCGTGGTGCAGCCCGGTGAAGACGGTTCCGGCGGAGACCTTCAGCCCGCGCCGGGAGGTCTCCGCGCCCAGCCGGACGGGATCGGAGGGGAGGTAGCCGTACGGGCCTAGTTCGATCCACTCGTAGCCCGCCTCGGCGACCTCGTCGAGGAAACGCTGCCAGGGAACCTGCTGGGGATCGTCGGGGAACCACACGCCCCAGGAATCGGGGGCCGACCCGACCCGGATGCGGTTGGACGTGGGTACGGAAGAGGTCATACCGGTCAGCTTTCCGGCCGGGCGGAATGAGTGTCAAGCCCTTCGTCCGAATGTAAGGACAAAACATTGACAGGGCTCCGGATCGGGCATTAGACCTGGGGGTGACGTGGATGTGGGAGTGACGTCGGAGTGACCGGCGAACCGAAGGGACGCGCATGCCTGAGCCGTACGACGTCATCACCATGGGCAGGATCGGGGTGGACCTCTATCCGCTGCGGACGGGGGTCCCGCTGGCCCAGGTCGACACCTTCGGGAAGTTCCTCGGTGGCTCCGCGACGAATGTCGCCGTCGGGGCGGCCCGGCTCGGCCGGCGCGCCGCCGTCATCACCCGCACCGGCCGGGATCCGTTCGGGGACTATCTGCACCAGGCACTGCGGGAGTTCGAGGTCGATGACCGCTGGGTGACGGCGGTGGACGCGTATCCGACCCCGGTCACCTTCTGCGAGGTGTTTCCCCCGGACGACTTCCCGCTCTACTTCTACCGGCTGCCCAAGGCCCCGGACCTGGAGATCCATCCGGACGAACTGGACCTGGACGCCATCCGTTCGGCCCATATCTTCTGGATGACCGGCACCGGCCTGTGCGCGGAGCCCAGCCGGACGGCGACCCTGGCGGCGCTGGAAGCGCGCGGAAGAGCGGGGATGACCGTCTTCGATCTCGACTGGCGGCCGATGTTCTGGCCGGACGGCGCGGAGCCCGGCGCGGTGTACGCGCGGGCGCTGCGGCACGCCACCGTCGCCGTGGGCAATCTCGACGAGTGCGAAGTGGCCGTGGGCGAGCGCGAACCTCATGCCGCCGCGCGGGCGCTGCTCGCCGCCGGGGTCGAACTGGCCGTCGTCAAGCAGGGCCCCAAGGGCGTGCTCGCCGTCCATCGGGACGGTACCCGGGCCGAAGTGCCGCCCGTCCCCGTCGATGTCGTCAACGGACTCGGCGCGGGGGACGCGTTCGGTGGCGCCCTCTGTCACGGACTTCTCGCCGGCTGGGATCTGGAGCACGTCATGCGCTACGCGAACGCCGCGGGGGCCATCGTCGCGGGCCGCCTCGCCTGCTCCTCCGCGATGCCGTACGACGACGAGGTCACCCGGACGCTCGCGGACGGGCGGGTTCCGGCGGGAGATCCCCCGCCCGAACCCCCTACCGCGCCGTCCACCGCGCCGTCCTCGGTGCGATCTCCGGAGGCCCACTCGTGAGCGGCGTCGATGTGTCCGAGCTGGTCCGGCTGCGTACGCACCACCCCGAGGCCGTCGCCGAGGCCGCGGCCCGCCGTACCCGCCGCCCCCTGCTGCGCGCCGGCGGCCGGCTGATGATCATCGCGGCCGACCATCCGGCCCGCGGCGCCCTGGCCGTCGGGAACCGGCGCCTCGCCATGGCCAACCGCGCCGATCTGCTGGAGCGGCTCTGTCTGGCGCTGTCCCGGCCCGGTGTCGACGGCGTCCTGGCCACCGCGGACATACTCGACGACCTGCTGCTGCTCGGCGCCCTGGAGGACCGCGTCGTCGTCGGCTCGATGAACCGCGGCGGGCTCGCAGGCGCCGCGTTCGAACTCGACGACCGCTTCACCGGACACCGCCCCGAGGACCTCACCAGGCTCCGTTTCGACGCGGGCAAACTGCTCCTCCGTATCGACTACGAGGACCCGCGCTCCCTCGACACCCTCCACTCCACCGCCCGCGCCGTCGACGCCATGGCCGAACGGCGGCTGCCGGTCTTCGTCGAGCCGTTCATCTGCTACCGCGCGGACGGCCGGCTCCGTACCGATCTGGGCGCGGACGCGGTGACGCGCTCGATCGCCATCGCCTCCGGACTGGGTGGTACCTCGGCGTACACCTGGCTGAAGGTTCCCGTTACCCAGGACCCCGACGATATGGCCCGGGTGATGGAGACCTCGACACTCCCGGCCGTCCTGCTGGGCGGCGAGATCGGGGGCGATCAGGAGGGCGCGTACGAGAAATGGCGCAAGGCGCTGCAACTGCCCACCGTCCGGGGGCTGGTCGTCGGCCGTTCACTGCTCTATCCGGCCGACGGGGACGTGGCCCGTGCCGTCGATACGGCCGTGGGTCTGCTCTAGGGGGTACGGAGACTTCATGACGACCAACCACGAACCGTACGGCTGGTACGTACCCGCGGGCAGCGCCGCGTCGGGACCGTATGCCCTCGACATCGATCCACGGCGGGCCGGCTGGTCACACAGCAGTCTGCGCGTCCTGGAGCTCCCGCCAGGCGGTACGCACGCGCTGGCCGCCGGGGACAGCGAGTGGATCGTTCTTCCGCTCACCGGCGGTTGCACGGTGAGCACGCAGGGCAAACTCTTTGAATTGCGGGGCAGGGAAAGCGTGTTCAGCGGAGTCACGGACTTCGCTTACGTGCCGCGTGATGCCCACGCACAGATCGCCTCCGGTGCGGGAGGCCGCTTCGCCCTGGCAGGAGCGAAGTGCGAGCGACGACTCCCCGCTCGCTACGGCCCCGCGCCGGAGGTTCCGGTCGAGCTGCGCGGCGCGGGCAGCTGCTCGCGTCAGGTCAACAACTTCGGCGCGGCGGGGGTCTTCGCGTGCGACCGGCTCATCGCGGTCGAGGTGCTCACCCCGGGCGGCAACTGGTCGTCGTACCCGCCGCACAAACACGACGAGCACCGGCCGGGCGTCGAGTCCGAGCTGGAGGAGATCTACTACTTCGAGATCGACGGCGACGGCCTCGGCTATCACCGGGTGTCGCCGTCCCGCCCCGGCGGGACGGACGTCCTCGCCGAGGTGCGTACGGGCGACACCGTCCTGATCCCGGACGGCTGGCACGGCCCGTCCATCGCCTCGCCGGGCCGCGACATGTACTACCTCAATGTGATGGCGGGGCCGGGCGAGTCGCGGGAGTGGCTGATCAGCGACCACCCCGACCACGACTGGATCAGGGACACATGGCCGGGGCTCGCCGTCGACCCCCGGCTGCCGCTGTACGAGGCGGCATCGGCCGGGCCGGAGCCTGAACGCGCGGCCGTAGACCCCGCGGCCGTCAAGCCCGCGCCCGTCAAGCCCGGGGCCGAACCCGTATCGCCACCCGCAGCCGAGGAGGATTCCCGATGAGTACGCGCCGTCTTACCGTCGCCCAGGCACTGATCAGCTTCCTGTCCCGGCAGTACACCGAGCGGGACGGCCACAAGCAACGTTTGATCAACGCCACTTGGGGCATCTTCGGCCATGGCAACGTGGCGGGTATCGGCCAAGCCCTTGTCGAGTCAGCCTCGGAGATGAGGTACTTGCAGGGACGCAATGAGCAGGCCATGGTCCACGCCGCCGTCGGCTATGCCCGCCAGAGCAACCGCCTGTCCGCCCATGCCGTGACCACCTCCATCGGTCCCGGCGCCACCAACCTCGTCACCGGTGCGGCTCTCGCCACCATCAACCGCCTCCCCGTGTTGTTGCTCCCCGGTGACACCTTCGCCACCCGTCCCGCCGACCCCGTCCTGCAACAGCTCGAACTGCCCAGCGCGGGCGACATCTCCGTCAATGACGCCCTGCGGCCCGTCTCCACGTACTTCGACCGTGTCACCCGCCCCGAGGCGCTGATCCCGGCCGCGCTCGCCGCGATGCGCGTGCTCAGCGACCCCGCCGAGACCGGGGCCGTCACCCTGGCCCTGCCTCAGGACGTGCAGGCGGAGGCATACGACTGGCCGGAGGAGTTCTTCTCCGAACGCGTCTGGCGAGTCCGCCGTCAGGCGCCCGACCCCGACGAACTCGCCGCAGCGGTACGGCTGGTACGGGAAGCCCGCCGTCCTCTGCTCGTCGCGGGCGGCGGAGTGCACTACAGCGCGGCGGAGGACGTGCTCGCCGCGTTCGCCGCGGAGACCGGTATTCCCGTCGCCGCGACCCAGGCCGGCAAGGGCTCGCTGCCGTACGACCACCCCCGCGAGGTCGGCGGCATCGGCCACACCGGCACGGCCACCGCCAATGAACTGGCCAAGGCCGCCGATCTGGTGATCGGCGTCGGCACCCGCTGGTCGGACTTCTCCACCGCGTCCAACACGCTCTTCTCCAACCCCGACGTCCACTTCCTCAATATCAATGTCACCGGCTTCGATGCCCACAAGCTCGCGGCCGACCCGCTGGTCGCGGACGCCCGTACGGCCCTGCAACTGCTCGCCGCGGGGCTCGTGGACCACCATGTCGCGCCCGCCTACGCCACCGAGTACACCGAGGACAAGGAGCGCTGGGAGTACCGGGTCGCCGCCGCGTTCACCGCCGACGAGGATCTCGTACGCCCCACCCAGGCCCAGGTCCTCGGCGCGCTCGACGCCCTGGTCACCGAAGAGGACATCGTCATCAACGCGGCCGGATCGCTCCCCGGCGATCTCCACAAGTTGTGGCGGGCCCGTTCCCACGACCAGTACCACGTCGAGTACGGCTACTCCTGCATGGGCTACGAGATCCCGGCGGCGATCGGCGTACAGCTCGCGGCGCCGGGCCGGCCGGTCTGGGCGCTCGTCGGGGACGGTACGTATCTGATGAACCCCACCGAAATCGTCACGGCCGTCCAGGAACGGCTGCCCTTCAAGGTCGTGATCCTCCAGAACCACGGATACGCCTCCATCGGTGGCCTGTCCGAGACGGTTGGCGCGGAACGGTTCGGCACGGCGTACCGTTTCCGGGCCGACGACGGGACATACACCGGCGCCCCGCTGCCCGTCGATCTCGCCGCCAACGCGGCCTCCCTCGGCATGCGGGTGATCCGTGCCAAGACGGTTCGTGACCTGCGTGAAGCCCTGTCCGCGGCGCGCGACGCCGACGTTCCCACATGTGTCTATGTGGAGACCGAAACGGCAGACACTGTGTCGGGCGTCCCTCCGGCCCAGGCGTGGTGGGATGTCCCCGTGGCCGAGACCGCGACGCGCCCGTCCGCGGTCAAGGCCCGTGAGCAGTACGAACGGCACGTAGCCGCCCGCCGCCGCCAGCTGTGAAGGAGCAAAACGGAATGAAGACCGTCAACCACTGGATCGGTGGCAAGACCGTCGAGGGCGGGTCGGGCAACTGGGGCCCGGTGACCGACCCGGCGACCGGCGCCGTCACCACACAGGTCGCGCTCGCCTCCGCCGAGGAGGTGGACAGCGCGGTCGCCGCCGCGAAGGCCGCGTACGCCACGTGGGGGACCTCGTCCCTCGCCCAGCGCACGGGCATCCTCTTCCGCTACCGCGCGCTGCTCGACGCCCGTCGCGACGACATCGCCGCGCTGATCACCGCCGAGCACGGCAAGGTGCACTCGGACGCGCTCGGCGAGGTCGCCCGGGGCCTGGAGATCGTCGAGCTGGCGTGTGGGATCACCACACAGCTCAAGGGTGAGCTGTCCACACAGGTCTCCAACCGCGTCGACGTTTCCTCGATCCGCCAGCCGCTGGGCGTGGTCGCGGGCATCACGCCGTTCAACTTCCCGGCGATGGTGCCCATGTGGATGTTCCCGCTGGCGGTGGCCTGCGGTAACACCTTCGTACTCAAGCCCAGCGAGAAGGACCCCTCGGCGGCGAACCTGCTGGCCGAGCTGGCCGCCGAGGCCGGGCTGCCCGACGGTGTGCTGAATGTCCTGCACGGCGACAAGGTCGCGGTGGACGCCCTGCTCGCACACCCGGACGTGGCGGCGGTCTCGTTCGTCGGCTCCACCCCGATCGCCCGCTACATCCACACGACGGCCTCCGCCAACGGCAAGCGCGTCCAGGCGCTCGGCGGTGCCAAGAACCACATGCTGGTCCTGCCGGACGCGGACCTCGACGCCGCCGCGGACGCGGCGGTCTCAGCCGCCTACGGTTCCGCCGGCGAGCGCTGTATGGCGATCTCCGCGGTCGTGGCGGTGGGCGCGATCGGTGACGAGCTGGTCGCCAAGATCCGTGAGCGCGCCGAGAAGATCAAGATCGGCCCCGGCAACGACCCGGCCTCAGAGATGGGCCCCCTCATCACCAAGGCCCACCGCGACAAGGTGGCCGGCTATGTCACGGGCGCGGCGGCCCAGGGGGCCGAAGTCGTCCTGGACGGTACGGGGCACACGGTCGAGGGCTTCGAGGAGGGCCACTGGATCGGGCTCTCGCTGCTCGACAAGGTCTCCACGGACTCCGACGCGTACCGCGACGAGATCTTCGGCCCGGTGCTGGTCGTGCTGCGCACGGAAACCTACGAGGAGGGCGTCGATCTGATCAACGCCTCCCCCTTCGGCAACGGCACGGCCATCTTCACCCGCGACGGCGGCGCCGCCCGCCGCTTCCAGCTGGAGATCGAGGCCGGCATGGTCGGGGTGAACGTACCGATCCCGGTCCCCGTCGGCTACCACTCCTTCGGCGGCTGGAAGGACTCGCTCTTCGGCGACCACCACATCTACGGCAACGACGGCGTGCACTTCTACACGCGCGGCAAGGTCGTCACCACCCGCTGGCCGGACCCGTCCGAGGCCCCTGCGGGCGTGGACCTCGGCTTCCCGCGCAACCACTGACACGCCGCTCCCGGCCCTTGGTCGCGGCCCGTGGCCCGTACGACGTCCCGCGTCGTACGGGCCACGGGCGTTTGCCGTGCCCGCTCGCGCCCGCCCGCTCGGCCGCCCGCTCGGCCGGCGGCCGGTTTGGTGAAGTCTTTGCCCATGGCTCGATCGGGCAGCCCTCTCCGGCGCACAGCCGCGCCACGGCCGTGGCGCGCCCCGGATCCCCGGGCCAGAGCAATTCATTACCTTTCGCGGCGTACGGCTGAAAGCGTCCGCTTCGCGTAACCGGTCGCCGGGCGACCGCGTTGTCCGGACGCAGCCGTATGACTCACGCTCGTAATATAGATATAGATGCTGAATACAACTGATCTGGCCCGGTGCCCTGTCCTGCCGTGAACCCAGGCTTGTCCACGGTCTCCGACCTGCGCTCCGGCCCTGGGATCGGAAGCAGGAGGACACACATGTGTGGCATCACCGGCTGGGTCTCCTTCGACCGTGATCTGCGTTCCGCGTCCGAAACATTGGATGCGATGACGGAAACCATGGCCTGCCGGGGCCCCGACGACCGTGGCACCTGGATCAGCGGCCCCGCGGCCCTCGGCCATCGCCGGCTGGCGATCATCGACCTGCCGGGTGGCCGTCAGCCCATGACGCTCGACACCCCGCAGGGCCCCCTGGCGCTCGTCTACTCGGGCGAGGCCTACAACTTCACCGAACTGCGGCGCGAGCTGACGGGCCGCGGCCACCGGTTCATCACCGACTCCGACACCGAGGTCGTCCTGCACGGCTATCAGGAGTGGGGCGAGGCCGTGGCGGAACGCCTCAACGGCATGTACGCCTTCGCGATCTGGGACGGCCGCGACCAGACGCTCGTGATGATCCGCGACCGGATGGGCATCAAGCCCTTCTACTACTACCCGACCCCCGACGGTGTGCTGTTCGGCTCCGAGCCCAAGGCGATCCTCGCCAACCCGCTGGCCCACGCGCGCGTCCGGCTGGACGGACTGCGTGAACTCTTCGCCTTCGTGAAAACGCCCGGCCACGCCGTATGGGACGGCATGCACGAGGTCGAGCCCGGCACCGTACTGACCCTGGACCGGAGCGGACTGCGCCCGTGGGTCTACTGGTCGCTGAAGACCCGCCCGCACACCGACGACCGCGACACCTCGGTGGCGCGGGTACGTACCCTCCTCGACGACATCGTGCGGCGCCAGCTCGTCGCGGACGTACCGCGCTGCACGCTCCTCTCCGGCGGCCTCGACTCCTCCGCCATGACGGCGCTGGCCGCGCGTCAACTGGCCGAAACCGGCGAGCGCGTCCGCAGCTTCTCCGTCGACTTCGTCGGCCGTACCGAGAACTTCGTCGCCGACGAGCTGCGCACGACCCCGGACACTCCGTTCGTCCACGACGTCGCGCGCGAGTCGGGCACGGAGCACCAGGACATCGTGCTCGACTCCCAGACCCTGGCCGACCCCGAGGTACGCAGCCGGATGATCCGGGCCCGCGACCTCCCCATGGGCTTCGGCGACCTGGACTCCTCCCTCTTCCTCCTCTTCCGGGCCATCCGGAAGTACTCCACCGTCGCGCTCTCCGGCGAATCGGCCGACGAGGTCTTCGGCGGCTACCTCCAGTTCTTCGACGAGGAGGCGAGGCACGCCGAGATGTTCCCGTGGCTGGTACGCCTCGCCGACCACTTCGGCAACGACGCGGACGTACTGCGCACCGACGTGAGCACCGCCGTGGACCTGCCGGACTTCCTCCGCGAGAGCTACGCGAAGGCCGTCGCCGACATCGAACGCCTCAGCGGTGAAAGCGACTTCGAGTACCGGATGCGCAAGATCTCCTATCTCCACCTGACCCGTTTCGTACGGATCCTGCTGGACCGAAAGGACCGCGCCAGCATGGCCGTCGGCCTGGAGGTCAGGGTGCCGTTCTGCGACCACCGGCTCGTCGAATACGTCTACAACGCCCCGTGGTCCCTGAAGTCCTTCGACGGCAGGGAGAAGAGCCTGCTACGGGAGGCGACGGCCGATCTGCTGCCGAAATCGGTGTACGACCGGGTGAAGAGCCCCTACCCGTCCACCCAGGACCCCAAGTACGCCGTAGCCCTCCAGGAACACGCCAAGGACCTGCTCTCCCAACCGTCCCACCGGGTCTTCGACCTGGTCGACGCCGACCGGATCCGACGCGTGACGGAGAGCGACACGCCGCACATCACCCAGGCATCGCGCCGCGGCCTGGAACGCACGCTGGACCTGGCGATCTGGCTGGACCTCTACAACCCGGAGATCACTCTGACCTGAGGGCCCGGTCGGGGCCCGGGGCGGCGGACAGGCAGGTGTGCCTCGGCGCCCGCGATCCGCCGTAAATGGGTGGCCGCCCCGGTCACCCCGCAGCACGCTGGTTCCATGCCAGAACCGAAGTACCGGATACGCGCGCTGCACACGGCGTCCACGATCACTGTCTACCAGGCCTATCCGCCCGCCCTCGGCCTGCCCGCGGCCTGTGACGGCCGGTTCCCGGCGGCCTGGAAGCGCGACCGCATGACCTGGATCAAGCCGTCGTTCCTGTGGATGATGTACCGCTGCGGCTGGGGCGCCAAAGAGGATCAGACGACCGTACTGGCCGTGGAGATCTCCCGGGACGGGTTCGAATGGGCGCTGGCTCATGCCTGTCTGTCGCACTACGACCGCGCCTTGCACCCCGATCCGGCGCTCTGGAAGCGCGAGTTGAAGCGCTCTCCCGTCCGCGTGCAATGGGATCCGGAGCGGGATCTGCATCTCAGGGCGCTGCCGTATCGCTCCCTTCAGCTCGGGTTGTCGGGTGAGGCGGCGCGGCGGTACGCGGACGAGTGGACCTTGTCCATACGGGATGTGACGCCGCTCGCGCACAGGATCCACGCTCTGGTGCGCGAGGGGGAACTGGCCGCCGCGGCGGGGCTGCTGCCCGAGGAGACCGGCTACCCGGCGGGAGACGAACTCCTCGGACGGCTTCATCTCCAGGGTTTGTCTTTTGGGTCAGATTGATCAGGTCGATCACGCCGGATCAGGCGCCGGGGCGCGCGAGCCCGGCACGATCCGCATGGAAGACCCGGGGTCCGCGTACCGCGTCTGGTGTACGGCGTGGCTATCCGTACTACGCCGGGATGCCTTCGAGTTCCGACCGGTGTCAGCACGGCCGGGGCCGAAGCCCGTTTAGGGTTCAAGCATGGAGCTACGAACCCCCCGCCGGTTTCGGCTGCGCGCGCGATGGCTCGCGGGCCTCGGCGTAGCCGCTGTGCTCGTCGGAGCCGGGACCTGGACCGCCGTCGCCTCGGACGGTGCGCCCGCCGTGCACCGCACGGACCAGGTGCTGACGATGGACGGCGCCCGGATCGACACCTCGTACTTCACCGCGGGCAGCGGGCGCCGGCCGGCCGTCCTGGCCGCGCACGGCTTCGGCGGCAGCAAGGACGACGTACGGGCCCAGGCCGAGAAGCTCGCCCAGGACGGGTACGCGGTGCTGACTTGGTCGGCGCGCGGTTTCGGGAAGTCCACCGGTGAGATTGGGCTCAATGACCCCGACTACGAGGTCAAGGACGTCTCGCGGTTGATCGACTGGCTCGCCGCCAGGCCCGAGGTGCGGCTCGACGCCAAGGGCGATCCCCGGGTGGGGGTGACCGGCGGTTCGTACGGTGGTGGCATCTCGCTGCTCGCCGCCGGGTACGACAAGCGGGTCGATGCGATCGCTCCGTTGATCACGTACTGGAACCTCGCCGACGCGCTCTTCCCTGACGGCGTCTTCAAGAAGCTCTGGGCCGGGATCTTCTTCTCCACCGGCGGTGGCTGCGAGACGTTCCAGAAGGAGCTCTGCGACATGTACCAGCGGGTCGCCGTCTCCGGCACACCGGACGCCGCCGCCCGCGAACTCCTCGAAGAGCGCAGCCCGTCCGCCGTCGGAGACCGTATCGATGTGCCCGCGCTGATCGTCCAGGGCCAGACCGACTCCCTCTTCCCGCTCGGCCAGGCCGACGCCATGGCGAAGGCCATCAGCGCCAACGGCGCGCCCGTCGACGTCGACTGGATTTCGGGCGGACACGACGGGGGTGACCAGGAGAGCGACCGCGTCCTGGGCCGGATCACCTCCTGGTTCGACCGTTATCTCAAGGACGACAAGGGCGCGGAGACCGGACCCGCGTTCCGCGTCAGCCGGGCCGGTGGCGTCGACTCCACCGATGGCCGGAGCCTGTTGCGGGGCGCGAGCAGCGATCACTATCCCGGTCTGGAGAGCGGCGCCACCAGCGTCCCGCTCAGTGGTGGCACGCAGACCTTCGCCAACCCGGCGGGCGGGAGCCCGCCGGCGATCTCCGCCGTACCGGGCGTGGGCGGCGGACTCTCCCAGCTCTCCTCTCTCGGCGTCGGGCTCTCCCTCGACTTCCCAGGACAGCACGCGCGCTTCGACTCCGCACCCCTCGACCGGTCGCTGCGGATCACCGGCTCGCCGACCGTCCGGGCCACCGTCACCTCCGACAGCGGTGACGCGGTGCTCTTCGCCAAGGTGTACGACGTCGGGCCCGACGGCCGCCAGCAGGTGCTGCCCTCGCAGCTCGTCTCGCCCGTACGGGTCGAGGACGCGCGCAAGGGCAGGACGGTGGAGCTCACGCTGCCCGCCGTGGATCACCAGGTCGTGCCGGGACACCGGCTCCGGGTCGTCCTCTCCGCCACCGACCTGGGCTATGCCTCGCCGGCCGCCCCGGCCACCTACCGGGTCTCCGTCGACGGCCCGCTGACCGTACCGACCGTGCCCGCGCTCACCGCCGGATCGACCGCACTGCCCTGGTGGACCTGGGGGCTGCCGGCCGCCGGTGTACTGATCGCGGCCGTGCTGCTGCTCACCGCCCGGCGCCGTACCAGCGCGCCCGCGCCCGATCCCGCGCTCGCCGAGGTGCCGCTGCGGATCACCGGCCTGACGAAGCGGTACGCCGGAGCCGCCGACCGCTACGCGGTCCGTGATCTCTCCTTCCAGGTCGAAAAGGGCCAGGTCCTCGGTCTTCTCGGCCCGAACGGTGCCGGCAAGACCACCACCCTGCGCATGCTGATGGGGCTGATCAGCCCCGACGCGGGCGAGATCCGTGTCTTCGGGCACGCCATCAGGCCGGGGGCTCCGGTGCTCTCGCGGGTCGGCTCGTTCGTCGAGGGCGCGGGTTTCCTGCCGCATCTGTCGGGCCGGGCCAACCTGGAGCTGTACTGGCAGGCCACCGGCCGGCCCACCGAGGACTCCCATATCGAGGAGGCCCTGGAGATCGCCGGGCTCGGCGACGCGCTCGCGCGGGCCGTACGCACGTACTCGCAGGGCATGCGACAGCGGCTCGCGATCGCCCAGGCCATGCTCGGCATGCCGGATCTGCTGATCCTCGACGAACCGACCAATGGTCTCGACCCGCCCCAGATCCGCGAGATGCGGGACGTGATGATCAGGTACGCGGCCGATGGCAGGACCGTGATCGTCTCCAGCCACCTCCTCTCCGAGGTCGAGCAGTCCTGTACGCATCTGGTCGTCATGCACCGCGGGCAGCTCGTCCAGGCCGGCCCGGTCGCGGAGATCACCGGCGCGGGTGACACCCTGCTCGTCACCACCGCCGAGGAGGTACCGGAGCCCGTCGTCGAGAAGATCGCCGCGCTGGCGGGCATCGGCTCGGCGGTCCGCACGGACGACGGACTCGGTCTGCTCGTACGGCTCGACGGGGCGAGCACCAACGCCCTGGTCACCGAGTTGCTCCGGCTGGATGTCCCGCTGACGGGTGTCGGACCGCACCATCGCCTGGAGGACGCGTTCCTCACCCTGATCTCAGGAGGCTCCGCATGAGCGCGCTGATGGAATCGGCCCCCGGCTACCGGGCCCGGCGCACCCTGCCGCTGCGGGTCGAGGCGCTGCGGCAGCTGAAGCGCAGACGGACGCTGGCGATGGGCGTCCTGCTCGCCGTCCTGCCCTTCATCCTGATCGTGGCTTTCGCGATCGGCGGCACCCCGGGCGACGACGATCGGAACGGCCGGGTGACCCTGATGGACACCGCGACCGCCTCCGGCGCCAACTTCGCGGCCACCTGCCTTTTCGTCTCCGCGGGCTTTCTGCTGGTGGTGCCCGTCGCGCTGTTCCACGGGGACACGGTCGCCTCGGAGGCGAGCTGGTCCTCGCTGCGGTATCTCCTCGCCGCGCCCGTGCCGCGGGCCCGGCTGCTCTGGAGCAAGCTGGCGGTGGCGCTCGGTATGAGCGCGGCGGCGATGCTGCTGCTGCCGCTGGTCGCCCTGGCGGCGGGCACCGCGGCCTATGGCTGGGGGCCGCTCGAACTGCCGACGGGCGGCTCCCTGGCCACCGCCGACGCGGTGCCCCGGCTGGCACTCGTCGTCGCGTTCATCTTCGTCTCCCAACTGGTGACCGCCGGCCTCGCCTTCTGGCTGTCCACCAAGACCGACGCCCCCCTGGGCGCGGTCGGCGGGGCGGTCGGGCTGACGATCATCGGTAACGTGCTGGACGCCGTGACGGCGCTCGGCTCCTGGCGGGACTTCCTGCCGGCGCACTGGCAGTTCGCCTGGGCGGACGCGCTCCAGCCGCAGCTGGAGTGGGGCGGCATGGTGAAGGGCGCGGCGGTTTCGGTGACCTATGCCGTGGTGCTGTTCGCGCTGGCTTTCCGGGGCTTCTCGCGTAAGGACGTTGTTTCCTAGCACTCTCCTTTCGTGGCTTCGTGGCTTCGTGACAGACCAGACCCGAGGCCGCAACCGGCCCCAGGCCCTGTCCGGTCGGTCCTCGTGGGCCGGACAGGACCTAGACCCACCCCCTTCGAGCCGCTTCCGCACCCGCCCGGAAGCGGCTCGTCGTGCCGAGTGCGGTGAGCAGATCGCCCACCCGACGGCTGTACGTACGGCTGGACATGCCCAGCCGCGTCGCCGCCGTCTCGTCGGTCAGCCCGGCGAGCAGCGCCTCCAGAACGGGCCGCAGATGCCCCGGCAGGCCCCCGGGCGAGGGGAGCGCGGCGGTCGGCAGCTCCTCGCCCGTGTCCCACCACGTCTGGTGCGTACGGACCAGGGCCTGGACAACCACCGGATCGCGGATCAACAGCAGCCCGTGGTAGTGGAGTTGGAGATCGAGCGGGACCGCGGCGACCGAGCGGTCCACCAGGATCATCTTGAACGGGATGGAGTCCGTCTGTCTGGCCCGGCCGGGCAGGTCGCGGGGGAGTGGGTACGACAGCCCGGCGAGCCCATGGCGCGGCACGATCCTGCGGACGCCGACCGCGCTCGACCGCCCCCGCGCTCTGCCTCCCGGCCCGCTGTCGTGCCAGCTCTGCTCACCCGCCGCACGCACACAGGCGCCGGCGAACTCAAGGAACTCCTCCGGGATGCACTGCCCCAGACAACTGCCCGGATCATCGAAGATCAGCAACTCCCGCCGGGCGGAACGGACCAGGGCGGTCAGCGTCGCCGTCACTTCCCGCACACCCTGGATCGGCCGGCCGGGCGGATGGGGCGTGTCCGCCACGTCCTCCCGCGCTCCGCCCACCGGCAATGTCGACCTGTTGAGCACAGAACCCGAAACCTCTGCCACGGCTGACCACCCCCGCCATCCCCTCGGAGCCGTACGCCACTCCATGTACGCACATCATTGCTCACCGTGACAAGTGCCAGTACGGAGAGTGGCGACTCCATGCCAGAGCTTCCACAACCGGCCCATACTCCCGCAGTCTGGGTGATCGCTCCCGCGGCCCGGGTGATCGGCGGCGATCGACAGGCATGATCGAGAAGGGCTCAAGAACCGTGCCCTGTCGGACTTTCCGTGCGCCATGATGTGCGCATGGCCACTCTGCTGCTCGCTCTCGCCGCGATCTCCACGGGTCTGTACGCGGGGTACTTCCTGATCTTCCGGACCGGCGTCATGCCCGCCCTGGGCCGGTTGGACGACGAGCAGTTCGTCACGGCCATGCGCCGGGTCAATGAGTACGTGCCCCGCCCGGTCTTCCTGCTGACCTTCCTGGCCGTGGTGGCGTTCCCGGCGGCGGCGCTCGCCGTACCCGTCGACGGGCGCTCGGACACGCAGCGCTGGCTCCTGGTGGCCGGACTGGTCTGCGCCGTCCTCAACCATCTGGTCACCATCGGCGGCAACATCCCGCTCAACAACGCGCTTGCTTCGAGCACTTCCTCACCCGACAGTGTGGCGCGCGCGGCCTTCGAGTCCCGCTGGAACACGTTCCACCTCATCCGCACGCTCTTCTCCGTCGCGGCCTTCGCGCTGGTGGTCGGCGCCGCTCTCTCCTGACGGATGGACGGATGGACGGATGGACGGATGGACGGATGGACGGATGGACGGATGGACGGATGGACGGATGGACGGGCGGATGGCGGAGTGACGGTCGCGAGCCGCCGCGGGCAGGGCTGAGCCGACCCGATCGGCAGACCCCTGTACTGCCGCTCGGGACCGGCGACAGCCCTCGACCCGACCGGCCGTTCAGATGCCGGACCTGATACCGGACGCGATGCCGGACCCGTGACTCAGCGGGAGCATCGCCCATACCGTGCGCCCCACCCCGCCCTCGCGGGATCCGACGCCCCATGCCTCGGCCAGACTCTCCACCAGCAGCAGCCCACGCCCGTTCTCCGCGCGGGAGTCGGGGTTCCGGGGGCTGGGCGCCCCGTCCCGTGCGCCCTGGTCGTGGACGTCGAGCCGTACATGCTCGGTCAGGAGCCGCACCTCACAGCTGATCAGCGCGCTGGCCGTGTGGAGCACGGCATTGGTGAACAACTCGGAGACGACGAGGACGGCGACATCGCACAGGTCCGTGGGCAGTCTCCACCGCTGAAGCTCATCACGGAGCCAGTGCCGCGCTCTGGCGACGGAGTCCCGTCTGCTGGGAAGCGTGAAAGCGCTTCTGTGCGCGACGTGCCGGCCGTGATCGCGTACGTCGTGCCCGTACGCGTCACGCCCGTACGCGTCATGCCCGTAGGCGTCGTGCCGGGACACGTCGTGCCGCGACACGTCGTGTCCGTAGGCCTCGTGCCTGTACGTCTCGTGCCCGTACGCGTCATGACCGCAGGTGTCGTGACTGTGCGTACGTGCGCGGAGGGCGGAGTCGCTTCCCTCGTCCTGTCGGCCGACCGAGGCACACCAGGCACCCCAGGGGTGTCGAGCAGGCGCTTCTAACTCCCCCGCGAGGGGCTGGGGTTGCTTGTGTGCACGGTGATCCGTGATGTGAGCCACGCGTTCACTATGAGCGCTGACGGTCACAGGCCGCAACCGATCGTTCTGATAATTTCACAATGCTCCACATCTCTCTGGATAGAGCACCGGTCACCTGTCAGACTTCATGAGATGAGTCGACGTCAGGAGACCCCGCATGAGTGAGGCTCGTCCGGGAACCGCGCCCACCGTCCTGCGTATCGTTCTGGGTAAGCGGCTCGGTGCACTCCGTGAGAAGGCGGGGGTGTCCCGTGAGGCGGCGGCGAAAGTCCTCGATGTCGCTCCCCTGACCATTCGGCGTATGGAGAATTCCGAGGTAAGCCTCAAACTCCCCTATGTCCTGCTGCTGTTGCAGGCGTACGGAGCCACGGAGAGCGAGGCCGAGGAGTTCGCCGAGTTGGTCAAGGTCGCCAACAAGCCCGGCTGGTGGCATCGCTATCGCGACGCGCTGCCCGGCTGGTTCAGCGTGTACATCAGCCTGGAGGACCAGGCCAGTCTGATCAGGACATACGAACCCCACTACGTGCCG
This sequence comes from Streptomyces sp. NPDC102274, assembly GCF_044766385.1. Lineage (NCBI taxonomy): Bacteria > Bacillati > Actinomycetota > Actinomycetes > Kitasatosporales > Streptomycetaceae > Streptomyces > Streptomyces sp. NPDC102274. Next base: position 301,514 of record NZ_JBIWLW010000007.1, read on the forward strand.
GGCCTGTTACAGACCGAGGAGTACGCCCGTGGCGTGCTGCGGGCCGGCGCGCACCGAAACGCGGAGGAGCTGGAGCGGCGCGTCGCGCTGCGCATCAAGCGTCAGCAACTGCTCGCCAAGGCGGACGCGCCCTTTCTGTGGATCCTGATGGAAGAAGCGGTCCTGCGCAGACCCGTCGGCAATCCGGACGTGATGCGGGCGCAGGTCGACCGGCTGCTGGAAGCCACCGCGATCCCCAACGTCACTCTGCAGATCATGCCGTTTGCGATCGGGCCGCACCTTGGAGCGTTCGGTCCGTTCCATCTCTTTCGGTTCGACATACCCGAACTGCCCGATGTCGTCTACACCGAGAATCTCACCGGCGCCGTCTATATGGATCAGCGCCCTGATATCGCCGCCTATCTGGAAGTCCTGGACAATATGTCCGCCCGGGCGGCACCCGTTGACGAAACCAGAGCTTTTCTCCTAGGGATTCGCAAGGAGCTCTAATGCGGGAGATTTTCAACGGTATGCCGGCCGACGAACTGGGAGCCGACGGCTGGGAGAAGCCGTGGAGCGGTCCCAACGGCGGCAGTTGCGTCGAGGCGAAGAAGGTGGACGGCGAGTACGTCGCGATCCGCCAGTCCGCGGACCCGTCGGGGCCGACCCTGATCTGCACCGCGGCCGCCATGGCCGACTTCATCGCGGGCGCCAAGAACGGTCTCGCCGACTTCCTCCTGTAGTCACCTCCTCCTCCGGACGCGCCCCATCCACCCGCAGCCCCCTCGGACCCCCCGCCACCCGCTATCCGCCATCCGGCAACACCCCCCACGAGTAAGAAATGGACGGCCCCGCATGACGGACCTCGACCACCCGTCGGTAGACGAGATCGACACCACCAAGCCCCACCCCGCCCGGATGTACGACTTCTACCTCAATGGCAAGGACTACTACGAGGCCGACCAAGTGGCCGCGGCCACCGTCGAGTCGGTCTTCCCCACCGTCAAGATCTGCGCGCAGACGAATCGTCACTTCATGCACCGGGCGACCCGCTGGCTCGCGTCCGAGGCCGGCATCCGGCAGTTCCTGGACATCGGTACGGGTATCCCGACCCGGCCCAATCTCCACCAGATAGCCCAGGCGGCGGCCCCGGACTCCCGTGTCGTCTATGTCGACAACGACCCGATCGTCCTCCGGCACGCCGAGGCCCTGATGCGCAGCACACCCGAGGGCCGTACCGCGTACATCCACGCCGACGTCCGGGAGCCGAAGAGCATCATCGAGTCGGAGCGGCTGCGGCATACGATCGATCTGACGCGCCCGGTCGCGCTGTCCCTCAACGCGTTGCTGCACTTCGTGCCAGACGAGTTCCGTCCGTACGAGACCGTCCGGTCTCTGCTCGACGGGCTGGCCTCCGGGAGCTACCTGGTCCTCTCCCACTGCACTCCGGACTTCGCCCCGGAGATGTGGGAGCGGGTGATCGGTGTCTACCGCAGCGGCGGTATCCCCGCGCAGGTGCGCTCCCGGAGCGAAGTCCTCCGTTTCTTTGACGGGCTGGAACTCGTCGAGCCGGGCCTCGCGGTGCCGCACCGCTGGCGCCCGGACGGCGAACCGGAGGAGGGCGCCACCGACGCGGCGGTCTCGATCTACGCGGGCGTGGCGCGCAAGCCTTAACGGGGGCGGGCACACGCGAGCCGTCCGGTCATACCCATGGCCGCCCGGCCGTACGTGCGCGCCTTCCGGTCATACGAATGTCCCCCAGGCGCCGCTCTCCAGGCGGGCCAGCGTACGGAGCCCCCGGGCCGTGACGTCGTGTTCGCCATGCTCCGGGCCGTACGCGAGACAGTTCGCGGCGTCGAGCGCCGCCAGACACGGCAGTGCTTGGCGCTCCGCGTCGGTCAGCGAGCGGCCGTACCCGTGGAAGAACGCGGTGCGCAGATCGCCGCGGTCCTGCCAGGGGCCGCAGGCCAGCCGTACGAAGTCCTGTACGGCGGGGGCGTACCGGGACCGCTCGAAGTCGATGACCGCCAGGTGTCCCGACGCCGGCCGGGTCGTCTGCCGTCCCGGCGTCTGCCGTACTGGCGTCCGCTGTCCCGGTGTCCGCTGTCCCGGCACCGCGGGGCCGGTCCACAGTGCGTTGCGCTCCTGGGCGTCGCCGTGGATATGGGCGGGCGCGAGCAGATCGGTCAGTTTCCGTACGTGGTCCGCCGAGCGGCGTACGAGCGCGCGCCGGCTCTCGGACATCAGGTCGGCGGCGCGCGCGAGGTGCTTCTCGGCGTCGTCGGCCAGCCGCTCCAGCGCGGTCCGGGCCTCTCGCCGCCCGGCGCCCGGCATCTTGTCCGTGCCGTGCAGACGGCGCAGCAGGACCCCGAACTGCCGGTGCGCGGAGCGGTGTTCCGGGCCGGGGAGCGTGAGCCGCGATACGGGAGTGCCCGGCACGGCGGTCAGCAGCAGGGCGAGCTGCCGGGCGTCGGTCTCCACGAGCCGCGGGGCGCGGCCGAATCCGAGGGCGGGTACCGCGGACTGGTATCCGAAGGTCTCCCGTTCGTAGAACTTGGCGCTCGCCGATTGCTTGATGAAGAAGCGCCGGCCGTGGCTGTCGGTGACATCCCACACCCGTGAGGTCTCGCGCGGGTGTGAGGTGTCCTGTACGGCGGAGAGTGGCCCGACGACGCGTTCCGCCCATACCCGCAGCGACGGCGGCAGGGTCTTGACGTGACCGTGACTCATGCACCCCACCTCGGTGACGGTCGTGATGACAGGTCCGCGGGGGCCACGAAGGGAAGCGCGGGAAGGGCGGGAAGGACAGGAAGCGCGGAAGGCACGGGAGGCGCGGGGAGAGGGACGGGAGCGAGACGGGCGGGGGCGGGAACAGGTCGCATGATTCCTCCGGAGCGCATGGTGTTGGGGTGGGCGCCCGGACAACGGCCCTGATCAAGGGCGTGTAACGGGGCGCACCGGGGGAATCATAGAACAGACGTTCGACCTGCCGGGGACCGCCACGCGGCTTGATCCGCGCCGTTGACGGCCCGGGGGCGAACCGGGAGGCTCGGCGCGACAGCGTCCGACGAGGACCAAATCGGACCTCGGGTCGGCTGCAGGGGAGGGGCGGAGAACATGGTTGAGCGGAGATTATCCCGCTGGGCGCCGACGGTGGCGTTGGTCGCCGCGGGGGCGGTCCTGGCCGTCGGCACGGCGGGAGCGGCCCACGCGGCCGCGGGGACGACCGAGGCGCCGGCCGCGCGAGCCGTGACGTCGGCGAGCGTCACGTTCAGCAGCGATCCCACGCCGGAGGAGCAGGAGCGGCTCCGTCAGATCGCCGGCGCCATCTGGAACGACTCGCTGGCCGCCGGCTGGAACATGAACAGCGATGTGGCGGCCATCCTCTCGACGGCCACCGGCGAGATCCTGAAGTGCTCCGAGGCCTTCGCCCTCGTTCCCCGGCCGGCGGGCTTCATTCCGGGGCTGGGCTATCTCGTCAACTACTGGAAGAACCTGCGCGACTACTTCCTCGTGGTCACCAACGACCGGACGTACGGCGCCTGTGTGAAGGCGACCGCGCTGAACTACCGCTCCGCCATCGAAATGGCCTCGGCGGGCATCTGACGCGCCTTCGGGAGGAGACCGCCCCCTCTCCGGTGTGGAAAGGGGGCGGCGAGGCGTGAACGTTCCGGCATGTGCGTACGACGATGCCGTACCGCGATGTGCGTACGGCGATGTGCGTACAGCGCGGCGTGAGGCGCTACTTCGGCATCAGTACGGTGTCGATGGTGTAGACCGTGGCATTCGCCGTCTTGATGTTGCCGCACAGGATCTTCGCCGTGTCGTTCACCTTGAACGAACGGTCGGACCCCGAGGTGGAGAGGGTCGTGCCCTCCCAGGTCGAGAAGACGCCGTTGGGGAGCAGGTCGGGGGTGACCTTCTTCTCCGTCACGTGGTACTTCACGACCTCCCTGAGCTGCGCCTCGTTGTTCTTGATCTGGTCGAGTTGCGATGTCGAGAGCTTCTTGAACGCCTCGTTGGTCGGCACGAAGAGAGTGATGTCCTTCGCGGTGTTCAGTCTGTCGGTCAGTCCGGCGCTCTTCACCAGGGAGAGGAACGTGCTGAAGTCCGGGTTGTGTGAAATGGCCGTCGCCACCTGCTCCGTGGCCATCTGGGCGAAACTGCCGGCGCCGGTCTTCGGGATCGACGAGCAGCCGGGACCGAACGGGACGGCCGGGCTGGGCACCGCCGTCCTGCTCGGAGAGGTGGACGGGCTGGGCGAGGCGGACGTGCTCGGCGACGGCGACTCACTCGGTGACGCGGAGGCGCTGGGTGACGTGGTCTCGCCGGGCGGGGTGGACTCGCCGGGCGATGTGGGCGTGCCGGGTGTCACGGGCGCGCTCGGCGGTGTGGGGGTGCCGGGCGCGGCGGGGTCCGCGAAGGCCTGGGGTGCCATGACGCCCAGGGAGACCGGGAGGGCCACCGCGGCGGCAGCGGCCACGACGGTATTACGGATGCGGGAGGACTTCATGTTTCGATTCCTCTTCCTGTGGGAGGAGGGCCCCGGCTCGGGCCCGGGAGGCGTCGATGGCGGCCGGGGCGGCCGATCCTGCCGGTGGCGCGGGATGCCGGACGGGGCGTTGTCACCGGTCCGGCCTGTCGTTCGGTCAAGCCACCGCATAAAGCGTAGCCGCACTGGGTGGATTTGGGCATCTTGGGAGATATGGCCAGGTCGGGTGCCTGGATCAGGCACGGCTACCGGGGGTGGATTCGCCGTCGGGCCCCTTGCCGGAGCGGTCCCCGGCGTCGGAGTTTTCCCCGGCGTCGGAGCCGTCCCGGGCGTCGGAGCCGTCCCCGGTGCCGGGGCTGCCTCCGGTGCCGGGGCTGCCATCGTGGGGACGCCCCTTGCCGGCGTGGGGCCCGTCGTCGGCACCGGGTTTGGAGTGCCCGCGGCTCAGCGTCAGTCCGAGCCCACTCACCCAGCCGATCGGCTGGAGCACCCAGTAACTCAGCACCCGGTACAGGAGGGTGACGGCGATCGCCTGCTCGGCGCTCAGCCCGTACAGCACGAGCAGCGCCGTGAGGCTCGTCTCGACCACGCCGAGACCGCCCGGCGTGAGCCGCAGACTTCCCGCGAACTGCGTCAGCGCGTAGGCCGCGAGAACGCCGTGCCACGGTATGGCGATCCCGAGACTCCACACGCACGCGACCAGACACGCAAGGTCGAAGCCCCAGTTGAGCACGGCCAGCGACGACGGCCACAGCCACGGGCGTATCCCCGGCCTGGTGGTACGGACCTGACGGCCCAGATGCGACAGCGCCTGCTCGATCTCCCACAGCCGCCGGGAGCGCAGTCCGATCCGCCGCCACATCCGCCGGGCCCGGCGCCTTACCCGCGGAAACCGGAACAGGCCGGCCGTCACGCCCGCCACCAGGACCGCCACAACGGCGAGCCCGACGACCACGGGCCGCACCCCGGCCACCGGGCCCGATGAACCGGCCGCCAGGACACCGGCCATCAGGAGTACGAAGAGGCTCACCGCGGACAGCAGCCCCGCGACCGCCAGTACGGTCCCGGCGAGGACCTGCCCCGCGCCCCGGCGGCGGAACTGCCGGAACACCCACGCCGCCGCGAACGCCGCCCCACCGGGCAGCGCCCCCGCGATGGCGTTGGCCGCCAGCACGACGGCGCCGACGACCCGGAGCCGGATCCGCGCACCGCCCGCGCGCAGCAGCCAGTGCTGCACAGCCGCCAGACAGGCCAGGGAAGCCGCCTCGAACCCGGCGGCGAGCAGCAGCCGGGGCAGCCGGACGTCATCGATGAGATGTACGGCGGTTACCAGTTCGTGGCGCCGGGTGAGCGCGATGACCACGGCGGCCGCCACCAGCAGGACGGACACGACCCACCAGAGCGGACGTACCGACGCGAGCGCGGCGACCGGGGCGTGTCGCGACGCCCCCTGATGCCCCCCGGCGCGGCCCGCCACGCTTTCCACGATACGACCGGGCCGGCTCCCCGGCCCCGCCCGTACGCGCCGTCACCAGGGGCGGGGCTCAGGCGGCGAGATGGGTCCAGGCACCCGCGAGCATCGCTCCGTACACCGGCATGTCGCGCAGCACGGCCAGGTCGGCGGTGAGCGGATCCACGTCCACGACCACCAGATCCGCGCGGTCCCCGACCCGTACGGAACGGCGTCCGCGCGCCGACGCCGCCAGCGCCTGCGCGACGGATAGCCGCTGTTCGGGGTGCCAGGCGGGGCGGGCGTCGTCGGTGCGGGCGACGGCGTTCGCGATGCTCCGCCAGGGGTCGAGCGGCGCCACGGGCGCGTCGGAACCCAGCTCCAGCGCGGCCCCCGCGGCGAGCAGATCCGCGAACGGGAAGGCCCGGTGCGTACGGCCGTGCCAGTACCGGTCGGCGACGTCCCGGTCGTCCACCGCGTGCGTGGGCTGTACACCAACGGTGACGTCCAGGGCGGCGAAGCGCGGTACGTCCGCGGGCCGCAGGAGCTGGCCGTGCTCGATCCTCCCCCGGCAGCGGACGGCTTCGAAGGCGTCGAGCGCCATCTCGTTGGCGCGGTCCCCGATGGCATGGACGGCGGGCTCCATACCGTGTGCGGCGGCCCGGCGCATCACGGCGGCCAGCTCCTCCGGGGTGACCTGGGCGAGCCCGTACTCCCCGGGACCGCCGGACGGTATGCCGGGATACGGGTCGTGGCACAGGGCCGTTCGGGTGTTGAGCGAGCCGTCGGTGAACAGTTTCAGCGGGCCGGTCTCCAGCAGCCCGCCGGGGACCTCGCGCAGCGCCACGCCGGTACGCAACCCCCTGGCGATGGCCGCGTCCAGATGCTCGGGGTGGACGGCGGCGGCCACTCTGACCGGGATCGGTACCGATACCGGGGCCGGTACCGGTATCGGGGCCGTAGTCGATATCGGGGTCGGGGGCGGCATCGAGAGGCCGGCCGCATCGTCGGCCGCCGCAGCTGTAGCCGTCGCGCCGGTCACCGCCTGACCGGTCGTCATCCGGCGGGTCCAGTCCGTCACGTTGTCCGCGTACTCGAAGTCCAGAATGCCGGTGATGCCGCGCCGGGCCGCCGCGGCACACGCCTCCCTGACCCACGCGTCGCTCATCTCGGTGGTCACGGACGACAGTTGGGCAGTGGCCCGGAGGCATTCCTCCTCGCGCAGCAGCCCGTTGGGGTGGTCGCCCCTGCTGAGGAGCGCGAGCCCGGCGGAGTTGAGCCAGGCCGAGTGCAGATCGGCGCTGACGAGAAGCACCGGGCGGTCCGGGACCATCGCGTCCAGCAGGTGCTTGTGCGGCGCGTCCGGCCACAGCCCGTCCCGGAAGCCATAGCCGACGAGCAGTTCACCCGGGCCCATCGACGCGGCCCGCTCCCCTGCGATCCGCGCCGCGGCGCGCGCCGAGCCGGTGCCCGCCAGATCGAGACGGCGACGGGCGACGGCCCACTGCACGATATGCACATGCGCGTCCCACAGGCCGGGCAGCAGCGTACGGCCGTCGAGATCGACATCCGGCCCGCCCGTGCTCCGAGGCGCCGCGCTGCCGCCGGGGTGGATCTCGCTGACGCGCCCGCTCGCGATCCGTACGTCGCACACGGGGCCGCCCGCGCCGATCCGGACGTTGCGCAGGGTGCGGCGGCCCGCGCCGTACGCCGTCGCCGTCTTCTGCCGTCTCACTCGCTCTCCCTTGTCTCCTTCGTCTTCTTCTTCATCTTCTTCGCTCTTGAAGGTTCTTTGTCGTCACAGGCCGGAAAGACCGGATCACCGGGCGCCGTGCGATCGTGTCGGCGATCTCACGTTCGCGCCGGTGCGACAGGGCGGCCGGCAGCGTCACTCGCAGCGGCAACGGGTGCGTCCGCGGCCGAGAGGGGGACTCCGCCTCGGCCCTGCCCGTCGGCTCGGCGGGAACCCGTACCTGCCGGGCGAGGAAGTCCACCGACCGGTCGGGCAGTTCGGGCAGTTCGGACCGGTCCCGGGGAAACCGGCCGCAGCGCACCGTCCTCCGCCGGGCCGGGGCTGCTGGTGCGTCACCGCCCTCGATCTCCGGCGGGCCGAGGCGGGCTTCCCGCAAGCCTGGCGCGCGGGCGGGCAGCCGCCGGTCATCTTTCATCACCGCGACATACGGGACCGGATCATCGGCCAGATCCGTCTCCCGGCTCCGCGGCGACCTCCTGCCGGGCCAAGCACCCTGCCTGGCGGGAGCAATTGACCGCGGCGCGCTGCTCGCTCCCCCCGCGCGCGATCTCCCCGCCCGCGCCCCCGCGCCGGCGGTATCGGCGCTTACGGCACCGCTACAGCGTGCCCGCTAGATTTGCGCTGACCTGCGGAAAGGCCCTCCCTGAGGGAGGGCCGTGCACCGCGCGTAGAAAAGCGCCCCCGGCAGGACTCGAACCTGCGGCCAAGTGCTTAGAAGGCACCTGCTCTATCCACTGAGCTACGGGGGCCGGGTGGTGGCCTCGGTGACCTGGAGCCCCGGTTGGGTAGTTCCATGACCTTGCCGGGACAAGGATAGGGCTCCGATCACCTTGACCCGGTTGCTTCACGCCCGTGGCACGTTGTGGAGGTTCAGTGAAGCGAACCGATAATCGCAGGCAGGTGCGATTCACGCATCGCTTTTTGCCCTCGGCGCCCCGGGTGTTGTGCAGTCGTTATGCCTGTGCCCCACTCGTCCCGTCTGTCCCGAGTATGTGATCGGCGCGCAGGGATGTCCATACGCTTCAAAAAGGCTCCAAAGTTGGGCATTCTTCGCATGTGGTGACCTTGGACGTACGGCCCCAGCTGCTCGACGCACTTTCCGCACTGCGCGACCGTGTCGCCGCCGTGCGTCTTCCACTGCCTCTCGCCGGGGCGCCGCGTGCCCGGCAGACCAGGGCCGAGCTGCTCGCGCAGCTCGACGACTATCTGCTGCCGAGGCTCAGGGACCCCGAAGCGCCCCTGCTCGTGGTCGTCGGGGGGTCCACCGGTGCCGGGAAGTCCACGCTCGTCAACTCCCTTGTGGGACGGCGGGTCAGTGAGGCGGGGGTGCTGCGGCCCACCACACGTACCCCCGTACTGGTCTGCCACCCCGACGACCACCACTGGTTCGCCGGGATGCGGGTGTTGCCGCATCTGACGCGCGTATGGCTGCCGCAGCAGGAGGACGACGCGGGGGTCGGCGCGGACGGAACGGCGTCCGCGGAGCAGAGCGCGGTGCGTATCGACACCGCCGCCGCCCTGCCCCGCGGGCTCGCGCTGCTCGACGCGCCCGACATCGACTCGCTCGTGGTGGAGAACCGGCTGCTGGCCGCCGAGTTGATCTGTGCCGCGGACGTGTGGGTCATGGTGACCACCGCCTCCCGGTACGCGGACGCCGTGCCCTGGCATCTGCTTCGTACCGCGAAGGAGTACGACGCCTCGCTGGTGACCGTGCTCGATCGGGTGCCGCATCAGATGATCGACGAGGTGTCGCGGCAGTACGCGGCCCTGCTGACCCGGGCTGGGCTCGGTGACGTACCGCGGTTCACCATCCCCGAACTGCCCGAGTCCGCGGGCGCGGGGCGGGGCCTGCTGCCCACCACCGCTGTCGCGCCGCTGCTCGCCTGGCTCGCCCACCGGGTGCAGGACCCCGCGGCTCGTCAGCAGGCCCTGGTGCGCACCGCGGCCGGGGTCATCGACTCCCTGAACGCGCGGATGCCGGAGCTGGCGGGCGCGGTGGCCGCGCAGTACGCCGCCGCCGTACGGCTGACGGGGGCGGTGGAGGACGCCTATGCGGCCGAGGGCGAGCGGGTACGCAGGCAGCTTCAGCGCGGGGCCGTGCTCGCCGGGGACGCGCGCACGCGCTGGCGCGGCTATCCCCGGGACAACTCGGCGCGCGAGCTGCTCGACTCGCTGGTGGAGAGCCTGGGCGCCCTCCTCCAGTGCGCGGTGGCCGCCGCCGAGGAACGGGTGGAGGAGGCGTGGCGGCGCGAGCCGGCCGCCGGGGTGCTGCCCGTGCCGGGCCCGGACGGGGAGACGGCGGAACGGGTCGGGATGGCCGTACGCCGCTGGCGCCGCGTCCTTGAGGAACTGGCCGAGGAGGAGGTGCGCCGGCTCGAACGGACCCCCGCGCCCGACGCCGAGAGCGTCGCGGCGCTGCTCGCGGCGGCCCTCCTCGGCGGCGAGCGGGCCCGGATCGCGGGGGAGCGGCTCGCGGAGCGGGTCGGGGCGCACGCGGCGCTGCGGCTGCGCGACCGGGGCGGCGAGCTGGTGACGACGTACATCGATCGCGTACTGCACGGGGAGCGCGACCGGCGACTGGCGCCCCTCGACGCACTTGAGGTGACCCCGGAGCCGCAGGCCGAGTTGATCGCCGCGCTGTCCGTACTCCAGAGGGAAAGGTGACCGATGTGGCTCAGGTGACTGGTGCTGCTGATGAGGCCAGCGAGGCCAGCGAGGCCAGCGAGGCCAGCGAGGCCAATGAGATTGATGAGATTGATGAGGCCGATAGGACTGATGGGGCAGAAAAGGCTGATAACACTTCCGATAATGGAGTGGAGGGATCGGAGAACGCCGAGAACGACACGGAGCCCGGGAAGTCCGCGATGCTCGCGAAATTCATGAAGCCCTCGAAATTCTTGAAATCGGCGAAATCCATGGAATCCGCGGAATCCGGGGAGCCCGACGAGGCCGTGGGGTCCCAGAAGGCCCATGAGGCCCCCGAGCCCATCTACTCCGCGTTCGCCCTCGGCGAGCCCGACCCCTCGGTCGACGGCTGGGACGACGGGCTGATCGCCCGCCGTGCCACCGAGAAGGGCTCCCCGGACGGGCTCGACGGCGTGCTGGGCCCCGGTTCCTACGACTCCGAGGCCCACACACCCATCGGGGGCGCGTACGGCGGTTCTCTGCGGGTACGTCTCGACGCCCTGGGCGAGCTGGTGGGGCTGTCGAGGACCCGGCTCGAAGGATCCGTACTCGCCGAGGCCGGACGCGTCCTGGACGAGGCGTCCGCCCGTCAGCGGCTCTCCTCGCGCCATACCGTCGTCGCCATCGCGGGAGCGACGGGCAGCGGCAAATCGACGCTGTTCAACGCTCTAGCCGAGGTGCCGATCTCGGAGACGGGCCTGCGCAGGCCCACCACCTCCGCCCCCATCGCCTGCGTCTGGTCCGACGGCGCGGCGGGACTGCTCGACCGGCTGGCCATCCCGGGGCGGCTGCGGCGCAAGCCGCTGGCGGGCGGGGACGGCGACGAGGAACTGCACGGCCTGGTCCTCGTCGACCTCCCCGACCACGACTCGGCCGTCGTCCGCCACCGTGAGCAGGTGGACCGGGTGCTCGCGCTCGTGGACGCGGTGATCTGGGTCGTCGATCCCGAGAAGTACGCGGACGCCGCGCTGCACGAGCGCTATCTGCGGCCGCTCGCCGGCCACGCGGAGATCACCTTCGTCGTGCTCAACCAGATCGACCGGCTCCCCGGCGACGCCGCCGACCAGGTGCTCGACGATCTGCGCCGGCTGCTGGACGAGGACGGGATGGCCCTCGGTGAACACGGCGAGCCCGGCGCCACGGTCCTCGCCGTCTCCGCGCTGAGCGGGCACGGCGTGGGCGAACTGCGCGAGCTGCTGGGGCGGTTCGTACAGGAGCGGAACGCGGCGGAACGGCGGCTCTCCGCCGATGTGGACGCGGCCGCGTGGCGGCTGCGGTCCGCGTATGTCGCCGAGGGGCGTGCCGGACTCGGCGAGCGTTCCCGTGAGCAGTTCGCCGACCGGCTGGCCTGGGCGGTCGGCGCGGTGGCCGCGGGCGAGGCGGCGGAGCGCGCCTGGCGCAGGAACGCGGGGCGCGCGTGCGGGACGCCCTGGCTGCGGCTGTGGCGGTGGTACGAGTCCACGCGGATGCCCGGCGGCAAGACGCAGCGGCCCCCGGAGGTCGTGGAGGAGGAGCTGACGGCACGGCAGCGGGTCGAACAGGCCGTACGTACGGTGGCGGAGGAGGCGTCCGCCGGGCTGCCCGCGCCCTGGGCGCACTCCGTGCGCGAGGCGGCGGCGCGGGGCGCGGAAGGGCTGCCGGAGGCGCTGGACGAGCTGGCGGAGACGGCGGCGACCCCGAGCAGCCGGCCGCCGCGGCCCGCCTGGTGGCCCGCCGCCGTACTGGCGCAGGCATCCATGACGCTGCTCCAGATCTACGGCGCGCTGTGGCTGGTGGGGCAGATCATCGGCGTACTGGAACCGGGGCTGCTGCCGCCGGTGCTGGTGATGATCGCCGGGATCATCGGCGGGCCGTTCGTGGAGTGGGCGTGCGGGGCGGCCGCGATGGGGCCGGCGCGGCGGTACGGGCAGGACGCCGAGCGGCGGCTGCGCGAGGCGGCGGCGGCCTGTGGGAGGGCGAGTGTGCTGGACCCGATCTCGGCGGAGCTGATGCGCTACCGGGAGGTGCGGGAGCAGTACGCGACCGTTTCCCGCACGGGCGGATGAGGTGGCTGACGGGGGCGACGGCAGGTCGGCGAAGGGATGTCGTGGAGGGTGACGGGGTTTTCCACAACTGACAGGTAATCCACAGCCAACAGCAGATTCTTTCCATCCGGTCCAGCATGGGATCAGTCAATGCAGCCGGACGGGGAGGGGCCGTTATGAACGACACCGTGGTAACCGTGGTGGGGAATGTCGCAACAGGGGTGGAATTCAGGGAGTCGGCCACGGGCGGGGTCGCCCGGTTCCGATTCGCGGCGACCGGGCGCCGCTGGGACCGGCAGAAGAACGGCTGGGCGGACGGGCCCACGAGCTTCTACACGGTATGGGCGTGGCGGACGCTGGGAGCGAATCTGGCCGCCTCGGTCTCCGTCGGTGAGCCGCTCGTGGTGCATGGCCGATTGCGGGTACGGGAGGACGAACGGGAAGGGCAGCGCCGGACGTCCGTGGAGATCGACGCGATGGCGGTCGGCCACGATCTGACGCGTGGGACCGCCGCGTTCAGACGCGTGACCAGGGCAACTCCCTTCCTGACGGAGCGTCACAAGCCCGCGACGGAGGGGGAGGAGCGCGGGCGGGCGCGGCTTCGGGGGCCCGACCAGGGGCGGCTTCCCGTGCATGAGGGGGCACCTGACGGGACGCCGGACGGGTCTCCGGACGGAACGTCGGACGGGACGCCGGGCGCGGCACCCGCCCGTGCGCTCGTCACGGCGTCGACTGCCGTTCCCTGAGCATGGGTTGTGGAGACATGTCGACATACTCGGACGCCTTGCATAGCTCTGCCGGAGTGTCGATAACGATTCCGATTCGGAACGGTTATCAGAGTGTGTGAGTGGACTCCGGCGGTTCGCGCCGTCCATAGAATTCGCGAGTACTCACGGGGCACTTGAGTCTGCTGGCGAGGCATCCCCCCCACGCGTTCGACGCGGAAGAAGCTCGCCCGAAGGGGAATTCTGTGTTTTCTGCGATATCAGCGTCATCCGTACGGAGGCGAGGCGCTGCCCGTCTCGCCGCCGCGGTACTCGTCTCGGGACTGGTGGCCATGGGCTCGGTGGCCGGCGCCGGCGCGGCCACCGCCGACGAGGTTCCCCAGCACCAGGGCGGCGCCGCGGCCACCCTCGACGGACTGAAGACCTACGACGGCGCCGTGCTCCACAGCGATGGCAAGGACCAGCAACTCCCCGCCGGGCTGTTCGAGATGACCGTGGACGGCGGCGGCAAGCTCAAGACGTACTGCATCGATATCCACAACCCCACACAGGACCAGGCCAAGTACCTGGAGACCCCCTGGAACCAGACCTCGCTCGGAGTCAACAAGAACGCCGGCAAGATCCGCTGGATCCTGGAGCACTCCTACCCGCAGATAGACGACCTCTCGGCGCTCGCCCAGAGCGCGGAGACCGGGCCCCTCACTGAGAAGACGGCGGCGGCGGGCACCCAGGTCGCGATCTGGCGCTACTCGGACAACGCCGATGTCGACGCCGGCGACCCGGCGGCCGAGAAGCTCGCCGACTGGCTGGAGAAGAGCGCCCAGGACGCCGCCGAGCCCAAGGCGTCCCTCACGCTTGAGCCCGGCGCCGTCTCCGGCAAGGCCGGTGAGAAGCTCGGCCCGATCACGGTCCGCACCGACGCCGCCGGTGCCACCATCACGCCGCCCGCCGACGCCGCCGCCAGCGGCGTCATGATCACCGACAAGGACGGCGCCCCGGTCACCACCGCCGTCAACGGGACGCAGCTGTACTTCGACGTCCCGTCCGACGCCTCCGACGGCACCGCCTCGCTCGGCGTGCAGGCCACCACCTCCGTACCGGTCGGCCGCGCCTTCGCCGGTGTGACCAAGAGCCAGACGCAGATCCTGGCCGGGTCCAGCGAGTCCACGGTCTCGGCGACGGCGACCGCGACCTGGGCCGAGCGGGGCGCGATCCCCGCCGTCACCGCTCAGAAGAACTGCGCCGAGGGCGGCGTCGACATCACCGCCACCAACAAGGGCGACGAGCCGTTCGTCTTCGAGCTCAAGGGCACCGAGTACTCGGTCCCGGCCGGTGAGTCCAAGACCGTCACCGTCCCGGTCGGCGAGGACGAGGCGTACGACTTCACCATCACCGGACCCGCGGGCTTCACGCAGAACTTCAAGGGCGTCCTGGACTGCCTGACCACCAGCGACTCGGGCCCCGTGACCCAGCAGGAGTCCGCGCAGCCCCTCCCGGCCTCGGCCGGCGGCTCCTCCGCGGCTGCCACGGACAACCTCGCGGAGACCGGCTCCTCCAGCGCGACCCCGGTCATCGCGGGCACCGCGATCGCGCTCGTGGTGCTCGGCGGCGGCGCCGTGTTCCTCCTCCGCAAGAAGAACACCGCCACGCCTTCGACTCCCGGAGAGTGACCGAACTCTCGCGCTGAGTGAGACTTCGCAGCCCGTGGCCCCCGGCACGCACCCGCGTGCCGGGGGCCACGGGCGTGAGAGCGGTCCGGGGAGCGGTACTGGTTTCCATCAGGGGATGGACATGCGGCAAGACGGCGGAGAAGTTGCAGCGCGGGGCGGTACAGGCGACGGTGTGCTTCTCGCGGCCCCGGTGGTCATCGACGCGAGGTGGGCCCTTCGGCGCCGCGAGCCCTGGACGGTGTCCATCACCCACGTCAGCACGCGCATCATCTGGACGGTCCGACCAGCGCTCCTCCTGTTGATGGCGCGCCGTCAGGGCATGGGACTTCCCTCGTGCGCATACGACTTCAAGCCCCACAGGCTCCACCAAACCGGATAAAACCGATGATCACCGTTGACCCCTGAGTCTCCGATCACTACGGAGATCCACATGTCCAAGTCGACTCCCGCCACCACACCGCCGCTGACCGCGACGTCAAGCGGCGCCTCGCGGTGATATGCCACGTCGAAGAGGTCACCGGGAACGTCGCCATGTCCTGCCGGTACTTCGGGATCGGCCGACAGGCGTACTACACCTAATACCGCCGCTACCGGGCCGAGGGCGCCGAATGACTGCGCACCCGGTCCAAGGCGCCGAAGACCTGTCCGAACGCCTGCCGACCTCCCAGCGCTACAAGCGCCACGACCACAGATGGAAGCGCTAAGAGAAGCAGCTGCCGGGCCACCCGGTGCAGCCCCAGTGGCACAGCTTCAATCTGTCGGCCACGTCTTACACCTCGTTTGGACCATGGAGAGAAAAGGCCGGGGAGGAGGTCACAGCTGCGACTCCGGCTGTTCCTGACAGCGAATACCCACAGGTCACAGCCACAATTGAGGTGTCCGACTACTCGGAAAGCTTCCCCTCGGCGTACGAACACGGGCGCACAGAGAGCGTTCTGAGTTTCAAACGATGACCTGCCTGGTAAAGATTGGAACGCAAACGGCCACAGTGCCGGCCGCCCTGCCATTGAGTGTAAGGAAGAAGAAATGACCCAGCGTTCCCTAAGGGATCTGCTCTGCGAGATCGACACCGACAAAGTCAGCATCGACGAGAGCGGTCGCATTAAAAGCAATGACCCGAAGGTCGAGGCCAGGCTGAACGAGCTGAGGGATCTCCTCGACGTGGGAAAGCTGGCGATTATGGACGAAGGTAACGGAACCATGTGTCATTGCACCGTCCCGCCGCCGCCCATCCAGTCGGGGTGCCCGCAGTGACTGATGACGCCGCCATTCCAGGCATCCTGGACGAGGAAATCCTCACGGCCTTCAGTGATGAGATTCTGCATCTCATCGTGCTCCCTACTGAACAGTGCAACTTTCGCTGCGTCTACTGCTACGAGGACTTCAGCGTAGGCACGATGAAGGCTCCCGTAGTTACGGGTGTAAAGCGGCTGCTGGAACGTCGAATCCCTACCCTCAGGCAGCTCCACATCGGCTGGTTCGGCGGGGAGCCGTTGATCGCCCAGAAGGTAATCGAGGATATCTCTGAATCGGTGCTGTCGCTCACGCGCACGGTGCCTGGAATCACCTACACGAGCGAGATGACAACCAACGCTTATAAGCTCGACCTGGCCACCGCCCAGCGTCTGTACGAGCTCAATATCCGGCAGTATCAGATTACGCTTGACGGTCCTGAGAGATTTCACGACCGAACGCGCATTCGGCGCGACGGAGGAGGTTCGTTCCAGAAGATTTGGGCCAATCTCCTGGACCTCAGATCGAGTTCTGTCGACATCAGCGTCACATTGCGGGTGCACGTCACGCCGGCCAACCTGGATGTGATGCCTGAATTTCTACTGGAAATTCGCAAGGAATTTCTGGAGGACAGCAGATTTGTTGTCCTCCCCAAGGCTGTGGGCCACTGGGGTGGCCCCAATGATGAAGAATTCAATGTCCTGGGGCATGCTGAAGCCACTCAAGCGATCAGCGCGCTGAAGGGGCTGATTGACGGGCAAGCCGGAAGTGAAAAGGTTTACCGCCCGAGTAACGTCTGTTACGCCGCTCGCCCCAACTCGCTTCTCATTAGAGCATCCGGTGACGTCGGGAAATGCACAGTAGCGTTGTCTGACCCCGCAAACAGCATTGGCCGTCTGCTCGAGGATGGCACTCTCGAATTGCGGGAGGAAAGTCTGGGGCCCTGGCTCAGAGGCTGGAGCAAGGATTCTTCCAAGGTTCTTGGATGCCCACTCGTGGGTCTCCCGAGATCTGCAGGAGAACCGGTGCTCATGCAGATTGGAGTCCGCCCCACCGGCCCTTCGAAGAGTGGCGATGTCGAAGTCGTCAAATGATTTCCTGTACCACTATTCGCGAATTCCTCGTTCACCCTTGGCGCTCTGGTCCGAAAGACTGATTGAGTTTCTTCGGAGGGGCACCCCGCCAGAGTCTGATGAACGTGCGAAGGTAATCTCCTCTCTTAGTAACGCCGCTTTGGTATTTGCCTACCTGGGGGACCTGGACAAGGCAAGAAAGATCTGCGAAGCGCAACTCTTCTGGATCGCGACTCAAGCGGAAGGTCTTCCCCCGAAGCGGTCGGCCAATCTTCTCCGGCTGGCTCTCGACCCCTGGGTGAACATGGGGCGCTTGTTGGGATTCAAGGGGGAAACAAAACGCGCCGTAGCGCATTTTTCCGATATCTACTCGATCAACTCGGGTAGTGAGGTTCGCCTTGGGCCGTGTCGACTCACTCCGCAGGTCTGGGCAGTGATCCTGGACGGTGATCCGGATATGAAGGGAGTTCCTCGGGCTGTCTACGTGATCGACTCTCTGAAGGCATTCTTTCAGGTTCGAGACTCTCACGGCGCGCTCGAGTTTATTAGTAGCCTCAAATGCGTCGAACATGCTGGAATCCGCTCCCTGGTGAACGAAGGTGAACTGATCCCTTATTCAGGGTTGCACTATCTGGTTTACGAGGGGATGATAATCGCCAAATCTCGTCTTGGCCGGCATGGCGACGTTCTCGCGAGCACGACGAATCTTCCGACCGGCGTAGATATGTACTACCAGGTCGTCATGATGCTCTACGCCATGGAAAGCCGTCTGGTGTTGGGCCAGGAAACTACGGGCCTGGTTCGAAAGTTAGCTGTTCTGGTAATTGGTGGAGCCTTTGACTCCATCCCGCCAACGACGATGTTGCGGTTCATCGAAAAGTACGCCGATCTACTGGAGAGGCTTGAGGAGAGCGAACTCGCGCTTGGCGTTTATGTCCAGGGTATTCGGCTGGCCCGGAGCATTGACGACCAGCTCTCTGAATGGACTTTTCTGAGGTCCTTGGTGCGGCTGGGGGTCTGCTCCGAGGAGTGGGAAGAGTGGAAGTTTTCATACGGGCGGCTCGTCACTGACTGCGAATATGGCGTAGTGCGTAGGGTCGAAGGTGAGGCCCCTTCGCCGAGCCGGCCAGGGAGTGTTTACGAGAAGCTGCTAGAAGTAGTGAAGGACCTTACGGGCGCCACGGCAATTTTGACGTGATCGCGCTCCGAATTCGCGTGGGCTCCTTAGCGTCAGTTGTCAGTGACCCTGTTGGGCCGTAGGCGACCCATGAGGAGTTTTAAATGAAAAGCGGTAACCTGACTTTGACGGCGTACTCACTATGCGGTCAGGTTATGCCGATCACGGTGGGGTCGCCAAACCGTGAATGGATGTCGGCGACTGATCAGAGGTTCGCCAATCGTTGCTTGCCGCTGCTTATGGCGAATCAGAGTGGCTGGGTGATCCGCAACTCTGTTGCCTTTCAGGCAAAGTGGACCGGTGGCGACTGCAAAAAATCGCTAGTTATCACGCACGACGGGAGCGGACCCACTCCGCTGGCCCGTAGTCATTTCGGTTACGGTATTATCACGTGGGATATCCCGTATCTTTTCCGTACGCCGCCCGGATACAATTTGCTCGTCCGGGGCCCTGCGAACTCCCCCAAGGACGGGGTGTGCGCGTTGGAGGGTGTTGTAGAGACGGACTGGACGGCTGCGACGTTCACCATGAACTGGAAAATGACACGTCCCTTCATGGACGTCATCTTTGAAGAGGGCGAACCAATGTGCATGGTCGTGCCTCAGCGCCGCGGTGAGCTGGAGGCATTCCAGCCCGAGGTGCGGAGTCTGGAGTCCCATGCTGAAGAGAGACGCCGGTGTAAAGCATTTGCTGCTTCCCGTCAATCCTTTCTGGAGCGGCTTCCTCATCTCCAGTCATCCGAGGCGAAATGGCAGAAGAATTACTTCCGAGGCCGTGATACTGAGGGCGATACCCCTGTGCCGGAGCACCAGACCCGGCTTCACCTCCGGCCGTTCGGAATGCCCGACAGCGAGGGCCGCGAATGCCGGCAGGGCTGCACCAGCCGGGCCACCAAAGCGGAAGCGGCACCCGACGGTGCGGAATGCGGCTGACCAGTCGGTCGGCGCACCCGCCGTCGTGGCTGACTGTCGTCGGCTGGGGTTCATGCGGCCCGTATCGAAGTGTCCGCCGTCGACCAGCCGACCGGTCCGCGAAGATCGGGTCTGGGCCGTCCCTGGGCCGTCCGTCGCCCCCCGAGGCCACCCGACAGCGACCGACAGTGACTGGCGAGTCACCGCCGCCACCAGTGAAACCCCAGGTCAGAGGCGCTCGACGATACGGGTTTCCATCGGAGGATGGACATGCGGCAAGATGGCGTGTATCTGCCCTCACGCGGCGGAGCCGCACGTTGGCCCTTCTCGATTGCCGGACGGTTTCTCTTGGCTGAGTACATCTACACGATGCGCAAGGCGCGCAAGGCGCATGGCGACAAGGTCATCCTCGATGATGTGTCGCTGAGCTTCCTGCCGGGCGCGAAGATCGGTGTGGTGGGTCCGAACGGGGCCGGTAAGTCGACGATCTTGAAGATCATGGCGGGGCTGGAGCAGCCGTCCAATGGTGACGCGTTCTTGTCGCCCGGCTACACGGTCGGCATGCTTCTCCAGGAACCGCCTCTGAACGAGTCCAAGACCGTCCTGGAGAATGTGCAGGAGGGTGCCGCCGAGATCATGGGCAAGCTCAACCGCTTCAATGAAGTGGCCGAGCTGATGGCGACGGACTACTCCGATGCGTTGTTGGAGGAGATGGGCAGGCTTCAGGAGGACCTCGACCACGCCAACGCGTGGGACCTGGACACTCAGCTGGAGCAGGCCATGGACGCGCTGGGGTGTCCGCCCGGTGATTGGCCGGTCACCAATCTTTCCGGTGGTGAGCGTCGTCGTGTGGCGCTGTGCAAGCTGCTGCTGGAAGCTCCTGATCTGCTGCTTCTCGATGAGCCGACCAACCATCTGGACGCCGAGTCCGTGCAGTGGCTGGAGCAGCATCTGGCGAAGTATCCGGGCACGGTTGTGGCGGTGACGCACGACCGGTACTTCCTCGACAATGTCGCCGGGTGGATCTGTGAGGTCGACCGTGGCCGTCTTCATGGGTATGAGGGGAATTATTCCAAGTACTTGGAGACCAAGCAGACGCGTTTGAAGGTGGAGGGGCAGAAGGACGCCAAGCGCGCGAAGCGGCTCAAGGAGGAGCTGGAGTGGGTGCGGTCGAAC
>NZ_JBIWLW010000008.1:0-15336 GCF_044766385.1 Streptomyces sp. NPDC102274
TCCGCGATCCTGGAGGCCGCCGAGGAGCACCGGGCGGATGTCATCGGCATGTCCGGTCTGCTGGTGAAGTCGACCGTGATCATGAAGGAGAACCTTCAGGAGCTGAACCAGCGCAAGATGGCGGCGGACTTCCCCGTCATCCTCGGCGGCGCCGCCCTCACCCGGGCCTATGTGGAGCAGGATCTGCACGAGATCTACGAGGGCGAAGTGCGCTACGCCCGCGACGCGTTCGAGGGTCTGCGGCTGATGGACGCGCTGATCGGCATCAAGCGCGGCGTCCCCGGAGCCGTACTGCCCGAACTCAAGCGGCGCCGGGTCAGGCCCGCCGTCACAGCCGTGGTGGAGGAGCGTCCGGAGGAAGGCGCGGCCCGCTCGGACGTGTCGACGACCAACCCCGTGCCGGAGCCGCCGTTCTGGGGCACCCGCGTCATCAAGGGCATCCAGCTGAAGGAGTACGCGTCCTGGCTGGACGAGGGTGCGCTGTTCAAGGGGCAGTGGGGGCTGAAGGAGTCCCGCAAGGGCGGAGCCACGTACGAGGAGCTGGTGGAGTCCGAGGGCCGGCCACGGCTGCGCGGCTGGCTGGAGAGGCTCCACACCGACAACCTGCTCGAAGCGGCTGTCGTCCACGGCTACTTCCCCTGCGTCTCCAAGGGCGACGACCTCATCCTGCTCGGTGAGGACGGCTCGGAGCGCACTCGGTTCACCTTCCCGCGGCAGCGGCGCGGACGGCGGCTGTGCCTGGCCGACTTCTTCCGCCCCGAGGAGTCCGGCGAGACGGACGTGATCGGACTCCAGGTCGTCACGGTCGGTTCCAGGATCGGCGGCGCCACGGCCGAACTCTTCGAGAAGAACGCCTACCGCGACTATCTCGAACTCCACGGTCTCTCCGTCCAGCTCGCCGAAGCCCTCGCCGAGTACTGGCACGCCCGGGTCCGCTCCGAACTCGGCTTCGCGGGTGAGGACCCGTCCGAGGTCGAGACCGCGACATTTATGAACGACGTGTTCGCCCTGAAGTACCGGGGCGCCCGTTTCTCGCTCGGCTACGGCGCCTGCCCCAACCTGGAGGACCGCGCGAAGATCGCCGACCTCCTGGAGCCCGGCCGGATCGGCGTCGAGCTCTCCGAGGAGTTCCAGCTCCACCCCGAGCAGTCCACCGACGCCCTCGTGATCCACCACCCCGAGGCGACGTACTTCAACGCGGGAGGCCGGGCATGACCACCTTCTCCTTCGAGTTCTTCCCGCCGAAGACCCCGGCCGGCGAACGTGCGCTGTGGGACACGGTCCGTCGCGTCGAAACCCTCGCTCCGGACTTCGTCTCCGTCACCTACGGCGCCGGCGGTTCGTCCCGTGACCGTACCGTCGCCGTCACCCGACGTATCGCGGCCGAGACGACCCTGCGGCCCGTCGCCCATCTCACCGCCGTCGGGCATCCGGTCGCCGAACTGCGCCGCGTCATCGGCCAGTACGCGGACGCCGGGATTCGCGACGTCCTCGTGCTGCGCGGAGACCCGCCCGGCGACCCGCGAGGCGAGTGGACCCCGCACCCACAGGGCTTCACCCACGCCTACCAGTTGGTGGAACTCGTCCGCTCCCTCGGAGACTTCACCATCGGTGTCGCCGCCTTCCCCGAGGGCCACCCCCGCGCGCTCTCGCCCGCGGCGGATCTGCGCCACTTCATCGCGAAGTGCGAGGCCGGCGCGGACTACGCCATCACGCAGATGTTCTTCGACGCCGAGGACTATCTGCGCTTCCGGGACCGGGTGACGGCCGCCGGCTGCCGTACACCGGTCATCCCCGAGATCATGCCCGCCACCGACGTACGGCAGATCGCCCGCTTCGCGGCCCTCGGCAACGCGGCCTTCCCCGAGGACCTGGCGCACCGGCTGGAGGCGGCCCGCGACAATCCCGCCGCCGCGCACCGGATCGGCGTCGACCACGCCACCTCCATGGCCGAGCGGCTTCTCGCCGAAGGCGCCCCGGGCCTCCACTACATCACTCTCAACCGCTCGACCGCCGCGCTGGACATCCACCGGAACGTCCAGGCCGCGTGCCCCGGGACGCCAAGCCCTCAGACCTCAAGGAGCCTCCATGCCAGCTGAGTTGCCCCACTTCACCGACTTCAAGGTCGCCGATCTGTCGCTCGCCGAGTTCGGCCGCAAGGAGATCGCCCTCGCCGAGCACGAGATGCCCGGCCTGATGGCGATCCGCGCGGAGTACGCGCCCACCCAACCGCTCCGGGGCGCCCGTATCACCGGCTCCCTGCACATGACCGTGCAGACCGCCGTCCTCATCGAGACGCTCGTCGCGCTCGGCGCCGACGTCCGCTGGGCGTCCTGCAACATCTTCTCCACCCAGGACCACGCCGCCGCCGCGATAGCAGCCGCCGGCATTCCCGTCTTCGCGTGGAAGGGGGAGACGTACGAGGAGTACTGGTGGTGCACCGAGCGGGCGCTGACCTGGCCGGACCGCAGCGGCCCCAACATGATCCTGGACGACGGCGGTGACGCGACTCTCCTCGTCCACAAGGGCGTCGAGTACGAGAAGGCCGGCTCCGTACCCGACCCGGCGAGGGCCGACAACACCGAACACCGCGTCGTACTGGAGACGTTGGCCCGCTCGCTGCGTGAGACGCCCGGAAAGTGGAGCGAGTTGGCCGCCGGGATCCGCGGCGTCACCGAGGAGACCACGACGGGTGTGCACCGCCTCGTCGCGATGCACCGTGACGGCGAACTGCTCTTCCCCGCCATCAACGTGAACGACGCCGTGACCAAGTCGAAGTTCGACAACAAGTACGGCTGCCGGCACTCCCTGATAGACGGCATCAACCGCGCCACCGACGTGCTGATCGGCGGCAAGGTCGCCGTGGTCTGCGGCTACGGCGATGTCGGCAAGGGCTGCGCGGAGTCCCTGCGCGGTCAGGGAGCGCGGGTCGTCATCACCGAGATCGACCCGATCTGCGCGCTCCAGGCGGCGATGGACGGCTACCAGGTGACCACCCTGGAGGACGTGGTCGAGATGGCGGACATCTTCGTCACCACGACCGGCAACAAGGACATCATCCGTATCGAGCACATGCGGCGGATGAAGCACCAGGCGATCGTCGGGAACATCGGCCACTTCGACAACGAGATCGACATGGCCGGCCTGGCCGCCGAGGACGGCATCGTCAAGGACGAGGTCAAGCCACAGGTCCACACCTGGACCTTCCCGGACGGCCGGTGCGTCATCGTGCTGTCCGAGGGGCGGCTGCTCAACCTCGGCAACGCCACGGGCCACCCGTCCTTCGTGATGTCCAACTCCTTCGCCAACCAGACCATCGCGCAGATCGAACTCTTCACCCGCACCGGCGGCTATCCGACCGGCGTGCACGTGCTGGCCAAGTACCTGGACGAGAAGGTCGCGCGCCTTCACCTGGACGCGCTCGGCGTGACACTCACGACACTCAGCCCCGACCAGGCCGCGTATCTCGGCGTCCCGGTGGAGGGCCCGTACAAGCCGGATCACTACCGTTACTGATCGACAGCCATATCCACGGAGGGCGAATCCATGTCCGAACAGGCCCGTGATCCGGAGCTTCCCGGCCGTCTGCTGCTGACCGAGCGGGACGCGCTGCTGCCGCTGCTCCGGAACACGCCCGAGGAACACTTCGCCCTCCGTACGGCCTGCCCCGGCTGGACCGCCCGCGATGTCCTCGCGCACTGTGCCGCCGCGCTCGTCCGGATCGTGGAGGGCCGCCTCGAAGAGGGTGTCTTCTCACCCGGGTCCAACGCCGCCGACGTCGCGGAGCGCGCCGACTGGTCGCTGGCGCGCGTGCTGGACGAGCTGGAGCGGGGCTTCACCGAGGCGGGCCCCGCCATCGCCGCTCACGAGGACGGTTCGCTCGACACGGTCGCGCTGGGGGAGTGGGTGCACGCGGGGGATGTACGGGAGGCCTTCGGCGTACCGGGCGCGTACGCCGGCGCGGGAGCCACGCCGGCCCTGCCGCTGCTCGCCGTGGCGAGCCGCCGCCGGGACACTCCACTGCTTCACGCCACACTGCCGGGCCACCCGGAACCGGTGGTGCTGGGCGACCCGGTCGAAGGCCGCCCGACGGCCCGCCTTACGGCCGACACGTCGACGCTGATCCGGCTCTACTCCGGCCGCCCGCTGGTCGGCACGCGCTACGACCTGGTCGGCGCCGAGGAACACGAACTCGTCATCTACCGGTGAGCACCGCCGGCACCGCCCTCAGGCCGTGCTGACGATCTGGAAGGCCTCCGCGAAGCGACCCGGCGGGAGGCCGCCGTCGCGGGCGTGTTCCGCCAGCCAGTCCCCCAGAAGGCTCGCCAGGTCCTCGAAGTGCGCGGTCTGCGACGTGTGGATACGCAGCGCGTCGACCTTGCGGGCGAAGACCGACGTGACGTCGACGTACTGGTTGGGCGTGGGCCCCGTCATCAGCCACAGCTCGGGTACCGCCCACGGCTCCAGCCCTTCCTCCTTGAGGAGTTCGGGGTGGGCGAAGGGGTTCCGTGCCTCGGGGTAGACCGCGCGGAGTGCCGCGTCGCCCACCGCCCGGTGGTCGGGATGCAGATCGGCGACCCGCCTCCAGTTGATCTCGGGGCTGGGGATGACGGCGCGCTGCGGCCGCACGTCCCGGATCACCCGGCACAGATCGCGGCGCAGCTCCACGCTCGCCTCGACCAGGCTGTCGGGATGGCCGAGGAAACGTACGTCGTGCACCCCGCTCAGCTTCGCCGAGTGGACCTGTTCCGCGCGGCGCAGATCCGCCATGGCCTGGCGCGGCAGTTTGTCGTCGTAACCGCCGGCGCCGCCGTCCGTGACGATGCAGTAGGTGACGCGGGTGCCCTGCGCGATCCACCGCATGACCGTCCCGCTGACGCAGAACTCGATGTCGTCCGGGTGCGCCGCCACCACCAGCAGGCTCGCGGGAGCGCCGCGGTCGGCGGCGGAGTCGGTCCTCAACTCGGTCCTCAACTCATCCATATGTCCAGCCTGTTGACCTCATCGACGGTGAGCAAGGCCGAGGGTGTGGCGTGTCCGAGCCATGACACTTACGCGCCAGACAAAAAATTGGTACATTCAAATAAACGGTTGATTCATTGGATCCAGGATTCGGAGGCGACCGGCATGTGCAGGATCTTCGGTTCTTTCGCCGGCGAGACCACCGCTCCCGAGCTGGTCGCCGTGTCGGCCCGCCAGCGGCACGGCGGTCCCGACGGGCGTGGCGTGCTCAGCGGCCGGGGCTGGTCCCTCGGCTGCGACCGGCTCGCCGTCACCGACCCGGGCCGGGGGGCCCAGCCGTACCGGCTGCCCACCGCGCCCGGCGTGCTGGCGGTGTTCAACGGCGAGATCTACAACCACCGGGAGCTGTGCCGGCGCATGGCGGCACGCGGCCACCGCTTTCCCGACTCCTGTGACGGCAGCGTGCTGCCCGCTCTCTACCTGGAGTACGGGCCCCGGTTCGCCGAACACCTCGACGGGATGTTCGCGATCGCCGTCCTCGACCGGCGCACCGCGTCGGCCGGCCCCCAACTGGTGCTGGCCGTCGACGACATGGGGATGAAACCGGTCCACTACCATGTCGCACCGGACGGTTCGGTGCGCTTCGCGTCGGAGATCCCCGCGCTGCTCGCCTTCGACGGGGTGCCGGCCGACCCGCGCGAGGAGTCGCTCGACACCGTCCTCGCGACGAAGACACCGTTCGGTACGGAGACCGCCCTGCGCGGCATCAAGGTGCTCCCGCCGGGCGCCACGGCCGTGGCCCGCCCCGGCCACGGACTACGGGTGCACCGGCGCGCGCCGTACCGGACGCCAGTGGTCACCGGGACCGCCGACCAGGACCTTGAGGAGACGTTGCGCGTCGAGACGGAGCGGCTCGCCGACGCCGACGTCCCGGTGTGTGCGATCACCAGCGGCGGGCTGGACTCCGGACTCGTCACCGCGCTCGCGGCGGCCGGCGCCCGCGCCACCGGCGCCGCGCCGCTGCACAGCTTCCACCTCACCTACCGCGGCCGGTGGCCCGACTCGGAGCACACGTACGCCCGCGCCGTGGCCCTGCGGGCCCGCACCGTCCATCACCAGGTGGAGGCGGACCCGGCCGAGTTCGCGTCCCTGCTCACCCGCACCGTCCGCCACCTCGGCCAGCCCAACGCCGACCCGATCACGCTGAGCACCTACGCGCTGTTCCGCGCCGTCCACCAGGCGGGCTTCACCGTCGCGCTGACCGGCGACGGCGCGGACGAACTCTTCGGGGGCTACGACCGCCTACGCGCCGCGCTCGCCGTGCCCGAGGGAGCGGACTGGGCCGGCGGCTACGCCGACGCCCTCGCCGCCGTCCCACGCATGCTCCGGAGCCGTCTCTACACCCCCGCGTACCGGGCATTCATCGCCGAGCGCGGCTCCGACGGGGACCGCATCGCCGCCGAACTCCGGGCGTCCGGCGCCGACCGGCTCACCGCGATGGTCAACTTCGAGACCCGGTGGCGGATGCCCGCCTATCATCTGCGCCGCGTCGACCACCTCAGCATGGCGTGGGCGGTCGAGGCCCGGATGCCGTTCTGCCAGCCCCGGGTGGCGGCGCTGGCCCGCTCGCTGCCCGCCGAGGACCTGCGGGGCAAACAGGCGCTGTACCGGGTGGGCCGGGACCTTCTCCCGCCGTCCGTGCTGCGCCGCCCCAAGCAGCCCTTCACCCTGCCCGTCGCCGCCATGCTGACCTCGGGCAGCCCGCTGATGGACGCGGTCCAGGACCTGCTCGCCCCGGCCCGGCTGCTGCGCGGCGGCCGGCTCCGGCCCGACCGCGTCCAGGCACTGATCACCCGTCAGCTGGCCCACCCCTCGGGACCCGACGCCCTCGCGCTGTGGGCGCTCGCTGTGCATGAGCTGTGGACGGAGGTCGCGCAGGGGCTCCGGGTCCCCGTCGGATGCGCCGCGTGATCGTCGACGTCGTGCGGGTGGCGGGCGCCCCCTGTCCGACGCTGGTGATAGACCGTGACCGACTGCCGCGTGGGTCACTGGCGTTACGGGATGAACTGATTGCCCTACGCCGGTGGCTCCACCGCACCGGGCGCGGCGAGATCGGGAAGATCGCGCTGTACGGCGCGTCCCACGACCCGGCCCACGACCTGGACTACCGCTTCGTACAGTCGCTGTCGGGCGGCTTCGACTTCCGTACCGGATGCGGACACTCGCTGCTGGCCTGCGTGGTGGCCACGGGGCGGCCCGGCCCCGTCCGGGTCCGCGCGCTGACGACGAACGACACGGTCGTCTGCGAACCGGAGCCGGGCGGCGGCGCGTACACGGTACGGCTCAACCGCCCAGCTCCGGCCCGGCCGCTGCTGCCGACCGGCCGCCCCGTCGACAGCGTCGACGGTCTGCGGGTGTCCCTGGTGGACTTCGGCAATCCGTATGTGTTCGTGGACACCGCCGACCTCGGGCTGCCCGCCCCCGGTGACCTCCGCTCCGCCGAGGGGGACGTGTTGGACCGCTTGCTGCGTGTCCGGGCCCGCGCCGCCCGCCTCCTCGGCCTGCCCGCGCACGGCGCGCTCCCGAAGATCGCCGCGGTGGCCGCGTACGGGGCCGGCGGACTCACCGTCCGCGCCGTCACCACCACCGGCTGGCACCCGTCCCTCGCGCTGACGGGAGCAGCCTGTCTCACGGCCGCCGCAACCGTGCCCGGCACTGTTCCCCACCGCCTCGCCGGCCATGGACGGGGCGCGGCCCCCGGCCCGTACACCCTGCGCGTCGACACACCGGGCGGCCCGGTGTCCGCCTCGGCCCACGCTTCCGCCGCTGCCCCGGCCGACGCGAAGGGCCACGCCTCGGGCTCACGGCTGCACGCCGTAGGCGTCCACGGCAAGCACGCCACCGTACTGGAAAGGGCCCTGCCTCTCCCCTGGCGTATCCGCGTCACGGCGTGAACGCGCAGCGCCCGAGCCTGCTTCCGCCGTCTTTCCTCTGTCACTCTGGAGGTCGCGGAATCCCGCAACTCCCGTCCGGAGAAAGACAATCAGGACGTGGCCCATCCCGACCGGGAGAGTGGTAGAGGATGAAATTCGAGAATCTACGGGTCGTGGTGACCGGAGCTTCCCGGCAATTCGGCCGTTCGCTCGCCATCGGATTCGCCCATCTCGGAGCCGAGGTCTATGTATCGGCCCGTACGGTCGAAGCCGCGGAACGCACCCACACGGAAGTCATGGGATCGGCCCGGGACCGTATTCACGCATTCGGCTGCGACCTGAGCAGGCCCGCCGAGATCCGTGACTTCGCCCGGCGCGTCGCCGAGCGCACCGACCGGGTGGATCTCCTGGTCAACAATGGCGCGCGCTGGCTGGACGGACTCCAACTGGACGACGCGTCCGACGACCAGATAGTCGAGACCATCGAGTCCACAGCCGGCGGCACGGTCCTGATGGTCAAGCATTTCCTGCCGCTGCTCCGCTCCTCCGGCCGGCCCGACATCGTCAACATGGTCGCGGTGCGCGGAGACGACGACGGAACGGGCTCGCCCGCACACGAGGCGTTCTACGCGGCGAAAAGCGCGCAGGCCGGATTCGCCGAAATTCTCTCGCGCCGGCTGCGCCCCTCGGGTATACGCGTCTTCTCGCTCTATCCGCCGAATTTCTCCACCTCCGACCCGCGTTCTACGGAATGGGAGGCGACCGGTTCCGGCCGGCCCACGGCCGAGGAGAAGCTGACCACCCAGGCGCTTTTCGAATGCGTCGTCTATGCGGTCGAGCAGCCGCGTGACTGCTTCATCCGCTCATTCCACTTCGAACCGCGCTGAGCATCGCACCGCGTCTGCGTCACTCCGCGTCAAGGAGGTCCACCCGTGAGCACCCCTCTCTGGATCACCGCGACCCCGCCCGTCCCCTCCTCCGAACTGGAGATCGGGCAGCTGGCCGGCCCCTACGTGGCCGCCGACGTCCTGGCCCGTTTCCTGCGGGCCGACGGCCAGGCGGTCCTCTTCACCACCGGCACCGCCGATCACACCGCCGCGGTCCAGTCGCGGGCTCTGCGCACCTGCCGTGACCCGGCCGAGGTCGCCGACGGCTACCGCGCCGCCATCACGGCCGACTGGCAACACTCCCGCATCGAGTTCGACCGCATCGTCCATCCCCGGCGCGACCGCGGCTACGCCCGCTGGACGCAGGAGATGTTCACCCGGCTCTACGCGGAGGGCGTCATCGCCCCCAGGGCCCGGACGGTGCCCTACTGCGAGCCCTGTGCCCGCTGGCTGCACGGCGCCCTGGTGACCGGTGCCTGCCCCCGCTGCGGAGCCGGCGGCGTCGGTGGCATGTGCGGCGAGTGCGCCCTGCCCAAGGACGGCGGAACGCTCGTCGACCCGTGCTGCGCCCGGTGCGGATCGGCCGCCGTCGGGCGCCGCTGCCGTACACCGCACCTGCTGCTCGAACCGTTCCGTGACGCGCTCGCCGAATACTGGGCGGCCTCCGAACTGCCGCCCCGGCTGGCGGCGCTCTGCGAAAGCCTCGTGGAGGACGGGCTGCCCGACATAGCCGTGGGACACCCGGGGGACTGGGGCATCCCGGTCCCCGTCGACGGCTTCGCCGGACAACGCGTCGACGCCTGCTTCGAGGCCGCCGCGATGCATCTGTTCGGCAGCGGCTACGACCGCAGACCACTGCCCGAACGCACCGTGCACTTCGGGGCGTTCGAGCACACCTTCTGCCACGCCGTGCTGCTCCCCGCCATCCTGCTGGCCCAAGGTGTCAAACTGCCACAGGAGTTCTGCGTCACCGAGACCTACGGCACGCCGGACGGCGGGAAGGCCGCGTGGGCGCTGGACCTGCTCGTGGAGTACGGCTCCGACGCGCTGCGCAGGCATGTCCTCCAGGCGCGCCCCACCGGCCGCCGTGTCGACTTCCGGGTCGGTGAACTGGCCGCGACCCGCCTCGCCCTGGACAGCACGTGGAACGGCTGGCTCGACCGGCTCTTCACCGCCGTGCGGGAGGAGAACGGCGGACGGATGCCGGACACCGCCCCGGACGGCGCGGGCTGGGAGGCTCAACTGCGGCGTGTGAAATACGCGTTGGCGGAGCTTCGGGACGCGTACGGAGCCGGAGCCTTCGATCCGCGCCGGGCTGTCGCCGTCCTGGACGAGATCGTCGAGTCCACCGCCGCCTTCGGGCATGTGAACGCTCACCAGCGAGCCCGGCCGAGCGCGCGGGGGCGGCATCTGCCGTCTCTCGCCGCGCAGTTGAGCGTGGCGGCGGCGCTCTCCGCCTGGGCGCGGCCGGTCATGCCGGAGGGTTCCGACCGGCTGGCCGCGGCGCTCGGCATCGAACCGGGCCGTCCGGTGACCCTGGACGCCCTGACCCCGCCGGTCCCCGGCACCCGCCTTTCCCCTGTCCGGGGCCCGGTCTTCGGTTTCTGACCCACCGGCCGGACCCGGTAGTCCGTGAACCCTTTCCTGCGATCCCCGCCGCGTGGCCGGGCGCCTGTGGTGACGTGACACGTGGCCCTGAACCGAGGAGCTTCCCGTGTCCCCACGCGTCGCCATGCTCAGTGTCCACACCTCGCCGCTCCACCAACCCGGCACCGGGGACGCGGGCGGCATGAACGTATACATGGTCGAACTGGCCCGCGCGCTCTCCGAACAGGGCGCGCGGGTCGACCTGTTCACCCGCTGCCGCGGTGAGGGTCGGCCGCCCCTGGTGCCTCTCGGCCCCGGCGTCCGTGTGCGGCATCTGCACGCCGGGCCGTGCCGGCCCCTGCCGAAGGAGGCCATGCCGGGGGTTCTCCTGGAGTTCTCGCTCGCGTTGCTGCGCGCCGCCCGCTCCGGGCTCCGGTACGACCTCGTGCACTCGCACTACTGGCTCTCCGGTCAGGCGGGCAGTCTCGCCACCGCCCGTTGGGGCGTCCCCCTCGTGCACACCATGCACACCCTCGCCCAGGTGAAGAACCTCACGCTGGCGCCGGGTGACGTCCCGGAACCCCAGTGGCGGGTACGGGGCGAGCTGGAGGTCGTCCGCGCCGCGGACAGGTTGATAGCCAACACCGCCGAGGAGGCCCGCGCGCTGGAGACGATGTACGGGGCCGAGCGGTCGCGTACCGAGATCGTCAGCCCCGGCGTGGACACCCGCGTCTTCCACCCCGCCGCCGGAGGACGGGCAGCCGCCCGCGCCCGGCTCGGTCTGCCTCCCGGTGCGCTGATACCGCTCTTCGCCGGCCGCATCCAGCCGTTGAAGGGCCCTGATGTCCTCGTACGGGCCGTCGCCGAGGCCCTGCGACTGGAGCCGGGCCTGCGCCGGCGGCTCCTGGTCCCCGTCGTCGGCGGACTCAGCGGCTCAGGCACCGCCGCGCCCGGAGCGCTGCGCGAGATGTGCGCGCGGCTCGGGGTCCTGGATGTCGTGCGTTTCGAACCGGCCGTGTCGCAGGTCGAGTTGGCCGACTGGTACCGGGCGGCAGACCTGCTGGTCGTCCCCTCGCGCAGTGAGTCGTTCGGCCTGGTGGCCCTGGAGGCGCAGGCGTGCGGGACCCCGGTACTGGCAGCGGCCGTCGGAGGTCTGGCCACGGCGGTACGGGACGGTGTGACCGGTCTGCTGGTCCAGGGACACGAGCCGGTGGAGTACGCCAGGAGGCTGCTGTGGCTCGCCGGCCGGCCGGAAGCCGGAGCGTCGATGGGGGAGGCCGCGGTCCGTCACGCGCGAGGACTGAGCTGGGACACGGCCGCGGAGCGGACGCTGGGGGTGTACGAGCGTGCCATGGCCGCCGTGCCGCACAGCATGGGGCAGGGGCGGCGGCACGCCCCTGCCCCTACGGCCGCCCCCTCCTGGAGGAACGGGAGAGCCGTAGCACCAGTTTAGCAGTTTTTTTGGTGGAACCAAAAAAGTGGTGTCTTTAACTGTGACCGAAATGAATTGCCATCGAATGCAATTGATGTTACGTCTGTCGCTGTTGATGACGCGTCCGCGCCATGGCGGGTCCACGACGGAAGAAACTCTGGTTCGGCAGTACGGGGTGGGACATTATTTAAATGTCTTCACCGGAGGCCCGGCGGCACGGGCCGGGTGAAGAGGAAAGTCCCACTTACCGTTCCGTCGATTTCCCTGGAGGAAGCATGTCTGCAGTCGTTCGCGGTGCCGGAATTCGCACAGTGGCCCGTCAGCTCGTCGTTGCGGTCATTCTCTGTACGGGCGTAGCCCTACCGCCGGTGATGGCGGCCGACCGGGGAGCGTCCACGCGGGTGTCGGTCGCTGAGGGCGAGTGGCCCGCCCCCAGCCCCGCCCCGGTGCAGGCCGTGAGCGCCTCCCCCGCTGAGGGCGAGTGGCCCCCGCCGGCCCCCGCACCCGTCCTGGCCTCTGTCGACGGCGAATGGCCCACCCCTCCCCAGGCCTGATCGCCCCGGTCCAGGACCGCCGACGGCCCGCACGACCCGGTCCGGGTCGTGCGGGCCGTCCTCGTACCGCGCCGGAATTCCCCCGGTACATGGCGGCCGCCGGGGCCCGGAGAAAATACCGGACGCTCAACTCTTTCTGGCCGACCGGCAGTCCGGGCATTCGCCTTTGAAGAGCAGTTCGGTATCCGCGATGTGCCAGCCCCTGATGCCTTTACGAGGCGTCGGTGGAATATTCGATTCCACATTCTCCACCCGCCCGCATTTCATACACAGGGCGTGGTGGTGCGGGGCACCCGCGATTTCGAAGACGGCCGGCCAGCCGGGCCGTTCGAACTTCGTTACCAGACCGGTCTCCAGGAAATGCCGGAGCATTTCGTAGACCGCCTGGCTGGTCAGCGCCCCGAGCCGCTCCCGCGCCGCCGAAGTCAGGGCCTCGACGTCCATGTGCCCGCCCGTGGTGAGGAGTTGCAGGATCTCCAGACGGCCGCCGGTCACGCGCAGACC
The DNA here is from genome assembly GCF_044766385.1 of Streptomyces sp. NPDC102274. NCBI lineage: Bacteria > Bacillati > Actinomycetota > Actinomycetes > Kitasatosporales > Streptomycetaceae > Streptomyces > Streptomyces sp. NPDC102274. The sequence goes on from NZ_JBIWLW010000008.1 coordinate 12,860, forward strand.
CGCGTCGCGCAGCCGCTGGATCACCACGTCGCGCTCGGTCGCCACTGCCTCGCGTGTCATCTCGTCGCCACCCGATCGCCGCCTGGTCGGACCAAAACTTTGCAGGCATCTTACCTCTTTGCCCATCAGGGGCATGGTGCAAGAAGGTGACGTCGAGGCCGCGGGCTCGGCGGCGGTCCGCGCCGCGGGCTCAGTCCAGCCAGCCGAGCCGGGTGGCGCGGACTCCCGCCTCGAAGCGGCTGGAGGCGCCGAGATCCGCCATCAGCTCGGAGAGCATGCGGCTGACCGTACGCAGGGAGACACCGAGGCTGCGCGCGATCTTCTCGTCCTTCATCCCGGACGCCAGCATCCGGATCGCCGCCCGCTGCTGCTCGGTGAGCCCGTCGCCGCCCGGCTCGGGGCCGACCATCTCGCCGTAGGGCGTCGCGGTGTGCCAGCAGTACTCGTACAGCGCGAGATAGGAACGGACCAGCGCGGGCCCCCGGGCGAGGATCGCTCCGAGGGTCGGGTTCGCCGGGTCCAGCGGAATCAGCGCGAAGTGGTGGTCCGCGATCACCATGTTCATCGGGACGACGGGGGACATCCGCATCTCGGCGCCCTGCTCAGCCTTCCGGCGGAAGTACTCGGCCTGGTCGGGCACCGAGACGAAGCGCTGGTTGAAGATCGCACGGATGCGCACGCCCTTGTCCAACTGCCTGCGGTCGCGCTCCAGTACGCGCTCGGGGATCTCCCGCTGGAGCGTCCCCGGATGCATCATCGCCTCTTCGTGCTGCACGACATGGCTGATGTCCTCAAGTACCTGCTGGATGCGCCGGTAATCGGTGAGGACCTCCACCTCGACCTCGGATTCCTGGGTGAGGGTGCCGGCCCGCAGAAAACGTCCCGCCAATGTTTCGAGCGCGCTGTACGACCGGCTCGCCTCGGTAATGTGCGTCTGGAGGCGCTGTTGTTCCTCGTGGAGTAACCGGAGCATCGCGATCTCCGGATCAATGACCGCCACCGCGTCGGATTCGCTCTCGGAGGGAGCGCCATTCTCCAACGCCAGCCGATTGTCGTGTTTCGCTCCGGTCGGTGCGATGAGTCCCAGGCTCAGCAATTCGGAACGACATCGTTGCCGTTCCTCGCTGTCGAGCTGCATATCGGCCACGACGTCGTCGTAACTCGACGCCCCCCGAGCGCGGAGCTCCTGATAAAGCAACTGTGTCAGATCGGCCGACTGCGTACGTATTCGGTCGGATCTCGTCATGCGCAGCGCCCCCTGGCCCATCTGGAAACATCGCACCCCGTCACACCTTAGTCACAGATGTGGGAGGCGTCTCGTGTATGTGATCGCCGATGTGACGCGAGTCACGTCACCGGGCGACATACCAGCAGGACGCCCAGTGTCCGATGGTCGAGCCGCTGCTGCTTGCGCTCGGCGACACGGAGCCCCGCCGTGTGCAGCTGATCTGCCAAGTCGTCCTGTTCCACGATCCATTTGGCGGTCCGGAAGGCCGACCGGCTGACGCGCGTTTTCCTCGACCGCTCGGTGTGATAGGTGATCTGTTCGCTCATGGTGGCCAGATCGAAGACCTGCCGCGCGACGACCTGCTCCGTCACGCCGTCGAACCGTGGCACCTGGAACGACCAGGAACGGCGTGGGTGTTCGGCGAGAGCGCGCAGTTCGTGCGCGGTGTAGTCGAGCGCGAGTGTCCCGCCGGTGCCGAGGTGGGTGGCGATCTCACGGAGCAGCGCCGGGCGCGCGTGCGGAGGCACCGCGGCCACCATCGCCCCGGCGAGCAGGACGAGTTGGTACGTCCGGTGCAGCTGGAGATCGGCGAGGTCCGCCTGCGTGGTGGTGATGAGGCGGTGGGTGCGCGGGCCGATCCGGGTGGCCCACGCGCGCAGCCGGGCCAGGCTCGCCGGATCGCGGTCCATCGCCTCCACCGGGAAGCCGTGCCGGGCGAACGGGACGGCCAGCCGTCCGGCGCCGGATCCGAGGTCGAGGATCGGGCCGCCGGTCTTCCTGGCCAGGGTCAGATACTCGATGATGTCGGCGCTGTACGGGCCGACCAGCGCCTCTTGCAGCCAGGCGTGCTTCCCGTCGTCGGGTGCGGCGGACTCCAGGCCGGGTGGGGGGGATGCGGGGCCGGACGGGACTGGGGACGGCAGGACCTGGCCGAGTCCGGTTCGGGCGGGAGTCCCGGTCGGTGTACGCATCGCTCCTCCAGGAGGCGCTCGGTCTGGTCCCTGCCGTCCATGGCCTGACCTCCGTGCCGCCGGGGGCCTCGCCGAATGACATCGTGGCCGGAACCAGGCTCCCCGGGCCAGCGAACACCGCTGCGCGTCCACGCCATCGCGTGGATGCGCCAGGGGGGTCGGCGGGGGGGGCCCCCCCCCCCCGCCGGGGGGGGCGGGGGGGGGGCCGCCCCCCCCCCCCCCCCGCCCCCCCGCCCGTGTAGCCCAGGCGGGCGCAGAAACCGCGGGCCGGGTGCGGG
>NZ_JBIWLW010000008.1:15346-128619 GCF_044766385.1 Streptomyces sp. NPDC102274
CGGGGGGCCTCGCCTATTGACTGCGGGCCCGCAACCTGGCCCCCCGGGCCTGCAACCCCCGGGGCGCGACCGGGCGGGCGGGGGGGGGGGGGGGGGGGGGCGGGGGGGGCGCCCCCGCCGACCCGCCTAGGGTGCCGTGTGCGTCACAGCCCGCGCAGCAGCCGTGTCCCCGAGCCCGTGAAGCCCTGGCGGACGAAGAAGCCGCGGGCCGGGTCCTGTTCGGAGTGCAGGGAGACCGCCTGCCGCTTCGCGTCGTGCTCCCGTATCCGTTCGGTGACGGCGGTGAGCAGGGCCGTGCCGATGCCCGTACCGCGCAGCGCCGGCGAGGCGCAGAGGGAGTACACCTCGCCCTCGCCCGCCGTGGGTACTCCGCCCGCCGCCACGCCGACGACCGTCCCTTCGGTGTCGATTGCCACCAGCCAGCCGAGCCATCCCGGTACCCCGCCGGGGATTCCGATTTCTGCCTTTATTCGAGTGAGTGAGCAGTTGGTACTTACCAAGTGCTCGACGGTCGGCTCCTCAAGAATCCCGGTGTAGCTGTCGCGTATCGCTTCTGCCAGAAGTCTGGATATCGCGAGTGCCTCTACGGGGGTTGCTGGGCGCACCTCCACGGGGGGCATGGGCTCTGTACCTCCTGGGTGCAGCGTGAACTCCAAGTGCCCAACAATAGCGGCCACTTGGGCCACTCGACCGCCGAACCGTATTTACGAAGTTACTTAGTTAATGCGTAGAGAATTAGCCAGGTATTGAACAACAGGCCAGGAACAGAGGTGCCACGCCGGCGATCAGGGCGGTGGTGGCGAACAGTCCTTGCAGGACGGCGTAGCCGACCTGACGCGGGGTCAGAATTCGCCGTACGCGCAGTACGGCGGAAGGTCCGCCCGCCGCGAGCGTCGCCGTCGGGGCCTGCCCGGCCGCCATGGCGTACAGCGCGAGGGCCAGCGCCTCGCGCGAACACCGCCGCAGCGCACGGTCGTCGGCGGCCATCTCCAGCAGGAGCGGCACCTCGTGCCGCATCCGCCGGGCCAGGGGCAGCGGTTGGAAGGCCGCGGTGAGCGCCTGGACAGCCAAGGTCATCAGGTGGTGGCGGCCGGCGATGTGGGCCCGTTCATGTTCCAGGGCCGCGTTCAACTGGCATTCGGTCAGGCTGCGCAGGGCGCCCGTGCTGACGATCACCTGCGGGGTGCGACCGGGCAGACAGTAGACGGCCGGGGTGCTGTGTTCGAGGACGGTCGCCCGCAGCCCCTGGTCCCGCTTGCCGAGCAGCGACAGCATCTCCGCGTGCCTGGCCCGGTGTCGGCGCGCGCGTACGGCCTCGCGGAGAAAAGTGGCGCAGGGCAGCGCGAGTATCGTGGCGGTCGCGCCGACCGCCACGTAGTCGATCACCGCGAGGGACGACAGCACCGACAACGCCGGCGGCCGGCACCGCTCGGCGCTCCAGGGCAGGCACTCCTCCGTGAGATGGGAGAGCGTGTGGCTGGTGCGGTACGGCAGGAGGGTCTGGAAGGCCGACATGGCCAGGCCCGCGTTGAAGAGCACTCCGAGCAGCGCCCAGATGCAGATCGCCAGGCGCGGCGCGTGGTGCGCCCAGTTTCCGCGCGCCAGCAGGACGGGGAGCACGGTACCGGTGGCCAGGGTGAGCGCGAGCGGTGGCAGGAGGTGGTGGTTCACCGGTGATCGCCGTCCGCGGTCGGGCCGACCACGGCGCGCAGCGCGGCGTCGAGGGCCTGCACATCCTCGCTCGACATGTGCTCGACGAACTGGAGCAGAGCGCCCTTGCGGTTCTCCGTGCTGCCCAGGGCGTCCCGCATCAACTTGGCCGTGTACTCCTCCCGGCTCTGCCTGGCCTCGTACACCCAGGCGCGGTTGATCTTCTCGCGCCTGAGCCAGCCTTTCGTGTGCAGGATGTCCGCCACCGTCATGACCGTGGTGTACGCGACCGGCCGGGTCTCGTTGATGTCTTCCACGATCCGGCGGACCGTCGTGGGCTGTCCCCAGCGCCACAGCCGGTCCATTATCTCGGCTTCCAGCTCGCCCAGCGGTCGCACGATGTCCCCCTTCTCCGTATCTGAACCGACTTCACGGTGTGCTACCCCGCACATCGTAGAGTGCTCGCTCCAAAGGGGGCCTTATACCCCTGCCGGGTAACGCGGGGGACTGGCGGGGCTTTCAGTGCTCGTGACCGTCGGCCTCCCCGCTCTCACCGGGCTGTGCGGACGGCTTGGCTCCGGCGGCGCCCGCGGCCGGCACGTCGACGGTGAAGGCGGCCGTGCGGACCTTGCCCTGGTGCTGGAAGTCGAGGAAGAGCCGGTAGGCGCCCGAGCTGGGTGCGGTGGCGGTGAAGGACACGTCCGGGCCGGGCTTCGTGACGCCGTCGCCCGGCTCGCCGTTCGGGTGGACGTGCAGATAGGCGAGGTCTCCGGCGCGCAGGGCGACGAGGTGGCCGTACGCCCCGAGGTAGGGCTGGAGGTTGGTGACGGGCTTGCCGTTCTTGGCGACGGTCAGCTTCAGTTCGTTCGCCTTGCCGGGGGTCAGGGCGCCGTCGAGTGCGACCTGGTAGCCGTCGACCTCGGCGGTGTTCCCGGCCGCCGGGAGCGCGGCGGGCTCGGACGTGCCGGAGACGGCCAGATCGGCGCCGAGCGTCACGCCCGCCGCGTCCTTCTTGGCGGGCTTGAAGTCGGCGAAGGCCCGGTATCCGCCGGCCGCGGGCAGCGTGGCCCGGACGCTCCAGGTGCCGTCGGCGACGCGGGTCGGGTGGAGGTGCCGATAGACCGTCAGGTCCCGTGACGCGATGATGAAGTGCAGCTCCTTGTCGTGCTCGCGCTGGTACGCGGTGACCTTGCGCCCGCTCTCGTCCTTGACGGAGAAGCTCAGGACGGTCGACGCCCCCGCCGCGACGCGTGGCGTGTCGAGAGCGAGCGTGTATCCGCCCTCGGAGATCTGCAGGCCACCGGCCGGTGCGGTCTCGTGACCGGCACCTCCCGACGCCTCCTCGTGTCCGCCCTTCTCCTTCCCGGCGGCTCCCTCACCCGTCTTCGCGTGCTCGTCGTGGGCGGCGGGCGGCTTCGTGGCCACGACGGGGTCGATGCTCGTGCCGATGCCGTACGCGGTGCCGAACGTGGCGGCGATCGCGGCGCCGAAGGCTGTGATCTTGAGTCCCGTGTTCATGGGGGTCTCCTTCCTGAAGGGGCCGCTCCGCAGGGGCGGCCGACATCGTCAACATACCCTCATGGGGTATGTAGTCAAGCTGGGCGTGCCCTTGCGTCGCATACCCATGGGAGGTATACATGGACCTCGTCATCCGCATACCCCCTTGGGGTATCAATCGGACTGGGGAGCGATTCATGTCGTCCTGCTGTACGCCTGAGGGCAGCTGTCACACCGGTCAGGCAGCCGAAGGCACCACCACGACCACGGCGCCCGCCACGGCCACCGTCGGTGACAGCCACACCACCGTCTACAAAGTCGGCGGCGTCAACAGCGCCCACTGCCAGGGCATCGTCACCAAGGCGCTCACCGGCCTGGACTCCGTCATCGGCGTGGAGGTGGGCATCGGCACCGGCCTGATCACGGTCGTCACCGGCGGCGAGGCCGACGACGCGCTGATCGGCGGGACCATCGACGAATCCGGTTACGACTTCGCCGGCCGCGCCTGACGGCGCGTCACCTGAACAGTCCGGGGCGGGGTCCCCCTGCGGCCCCGCCCCTCAATCTCCAGTCCGAGGAGCAGACGTGACCACCACGACGACCGGCACGGGAGCCGAAGCCGAGGTCGAGCTCGCCATCGGCGGCATGACCTGCGCCTCGTGCGCGGCCCGTATCGAGAAGAAGCTCAACCGTATGGACGGCGTCGAGGCGACCGTCAACTACGCCACGGAGAAGGCCAAGGTCAGCTACCGGGGCGAGGCCGTCTCGGTCGACGACCTGATCGCGACGGTGGAGGCGACCGGCTACACCGCGAAGGAGCCCGCCCCGCCCCGTACGGCGGCCGACGGTTCTCCGGACGGCGGTGCTTCGTCGCGGACGGCGGAGGAGCGGGAGGACGACGCGCTGCGTCCGTTGCGGCAGCGGTTGCTGACCGCGGTGGCGCTGACGGTGCCGGTCATCGCGATGGCGATGGTCCCGGTGCTGCAGATCGAGTTCTGGCAGTGGCTGTCGCTGACACTGGCCGCCCCGGTCGTGACCTATGCGGCGTGGCCGTTCCACCGGGCCGCGTGGACCAACGCCAAACACGGCGCGGCGACGATGGACACGCTGATCTCGGTGGGGACCTCCGCGGCGTTCCTGTGGTCGTTGTGGGCGCTGTTCTTCGGTACGGCGGGCATGCCCGGCATGACCCATCCCTTCGAGCTGACGATCGCGCGCGGTGACGGCGCGGGGAACATCTATCTCGAAGCGGCGGCGGGCGTCACCGCGTTCATCCTGGCCGGCCGGTACTTCGAGGCCCGCTCCAAGCGCAAGGCGGGCGCCGCGCTCAAAGCCCTGATGGAACTGGGCGCGAAGGAGGTCACCGTCCTGCGCGACGGCCGTGAAGTGACCGTGCCCACGGGGGAGTTGGTGGTCGGGGACCGGTTCGTGGTGCGTCCGGGGGAGAAGATCGCCACCGACGGGACGGTGGTGGAGGGCACCTCCGCCGTCGACGCGTCGATGCTCACCGGTGAGTCCGTGCCGGTCGAGGTCGGGTCGGGCGACAGTGTCACCGGGGCGACCCTCAACGCGGGGGGCCGGCTGGTCGTCGAGGCCACCCGTATCGGCGCCGACACCCAGCTCGCCCGCATGGCCCGCATGGTCGAGGACGCCCAGAACGGCAAGGCCGCCGCCCAGCGCCTCGCCGACAAGATCTCCGCCGTGTTCGTCCCCGTCGTCATCGCACTCGCGCTCGGCACGCTCGGATTCTGGCTGGGCAACGGATCGGGCCTGACTGCCGCGTTCACGGCCGCCGTCGCCGTACTGATCATCGCCTGCCCCTGCGCCCTCGGGCTTGCCACCCCCACCGCCCTGATGGTCGGTACGGGGCGCGGCGCCCAGCTCGGCATCCTCATCAAGGGCCCCGAGGTCCTGGAGTCGACGCGCAAGGTCGACACGATCGTTCTCGACAAGACCGGCACCGTCACCACCGGCAAGATGACCCTCCTGAACGTCCACACCACCGACAGCACCGACGAGAGCGAACTCCTGCGCCTGGCAGGCGCGTTGGAGCACGCCTCCGAGCACCCAATCGCACAGGCCGTGGCGCGGGGCGCGGCGGCGAAGCTGGGCGCGCTGCCCACGCCTGAGGACTTCGCGAACATCGCGGGCCTCGGAGTCCAGGGGATCGTGGAGGGTCATGCCGTCCTCGTCGGCCGCGAGCGGCTTCTGGCGGAGTGGGCGATGGCTCTGCCGGTGGAACTGGAGCGCGCCAGGACGCAGGCGGAGGCCGCGGGTCGTACGGCCATCGCGGTGGCCTGGGACGGTGAGGCGCGCGGCATCCTGGAAGTCGCCGACGCCGTCAAGGACACCAGCGCCGAAGCGATCCGCCGACTGCGTGCCCTCGGGCTCACGCCCGTCCTGCTCACCGGCGACAACAAGACCGTCGCCGAGGCGGTGGCCGAGGAGGTCGGGATCACCGAGGTGATCGCGGAGGTCATGCCCGAGGACAAGGTCGATGTCGTCAAGCGCCTCCAGGCAGAGGGCAAATCGGTCGCCATGGTCGGCGACGGCGTCAACGACGCCGCCGCACTCGCCCAGGCCGACCTCGGCCTCGCCATGGGCACCGGCACCGACGCCGCCATCGAGGCCGGCGACCTCACCCTCGTCACCGGCGACCTGCGCGCCGCCGCCGACGCCATCCGCCTCTCCCGCCGAACCCTCGGCACCATCAAGAGCAACCTCTTCTGGGCCTTCGGCTACAACGTCGCCGCACTCCCACTCGCCGCCGCCGGACTCCTCAACCCCATGATCGCGGGCGCGGCCATGGCCTTCTCCTCCGTCTTCGTCGTCGGGAACTCCCTACGACTGCGCGGCTTCAAGGCCGCATCCTGAATCCGCTGCTCCCGGAGGTCGGGACCGACGCCGGCCCCGACCCCCCGGACCAGACTGCGAGACGAGGCATCAATGCCGGGCTACGAAGATCAGAAGGACGACATCCTCCGGCGGCTGCGCCGGATCGAAGGCCAGGTGCGCGGTCTTCAGCGGATGGTCGAGCAGGACACGTACTGCATCGACGTGCTCACCCAGGTCTCCGCCACCACCGCCGCCCTCCGCTCGACCGCGCTCGCTCTGCTGGACGAGCACCTCAACTGCTGCGTCTCCGAGGCCATCGGGCAAGGAGGCGACCAGGCCAAGGAAAAGGTTGGAGAGGCTTCCCAGGCGATCGCACGACTGGTCCGCTCCTGACGCGGTCCGCGCCGCATCTCCTCTCTCCCCCTCCTCTCTCCCTCTCCTCTTTCTCTTGTCGAAGACCCGGCACCAAATACCCCCCGGGGGTATATTGGTTCTCCCACTGTCGCACATACCCCCCTCCCGTATAGGAGATCATCATGTCATCGCCCACCGCTCCAGCTGATCCGCGTCGTTGGACGGCGCTCACGCTCATCGCCCTCGCCCAGTTCATGGTGATCATGGACACCTCGATCATCGGCGTCGCGCTCCCCAAGATGCAGACCGACCTGGGCTTCTCGCAGGAGAACCTGTCCTGGGTCTTCAACGCCTACGTCGTCGCCTTCGGCGGGCTCCTGCTCCTGGGCGGACGTCTGTCGGACCTGTTCGGCGCCAAGCGGCTCTTCACCGCCGGCTGGATCGTCCTGGCCGGTGGTTCGCTCGCCGCCGGCCTGGCGGGCGAGGTCTGGATCGAGCTGACCGGCCGTGCGCTCCAGGGCGTCGGCGCCGCACTGATCGCCCCGTCCGCCCTGACGCTGCTGATGATGCTCTTCGGCGGCAACCCGAAGGAACTGACCAAGGCGCTGGCCCTGTACGGCGCCGCCGCCCCGGCGGGCGGTACGGCCGGCGTCTTCCTCGGCGGCGTCATCACCGAGTACGCCAGCTGGCCATGGGTGTTCTACATCAACATCCCCATCGCGGTGATCGTCCTGGCCCTGACCCCGCGCGTCATGCCGTCCGCACCCGCCCGCCGCGGCTCGATCGACATCGCGGGCGCCGTCACCGTCACGGCTGGTCTCGCCCTCGCCGTCTTCGCCATCGTCCGTGCCCCGGAGACCGGTTGGGCCTCGGCCGAGACCTGGCTCGTGCTGGCCGCGGGCGTCGCGCTGATCGCCGCGTTCGTCGCCATCCAGGCCAAGCGCCGCGAGCCGCTGATGCGGCTGGGTATCTGGCGCGCGCCGAACCTGGCCGGCGCCAACATCGCCCAGCTGCTGATGGCGGGTGCCTGGATCCCCATGTGGTTCTTCCTCAACCTGTACCTCCAGCAGGTCTTGGGCCTGGGCGCGTTCGCCTCCGGATCCGCGCTGCTGCCGATGACGGTCGCCATCATGATCATGATGATCGTGCTGGCGCCCCGGATGATCGGCCGGTTCGGCCCCAAGCCGCTGATCGTGACAGGTCTGTTCGCTCTCGCGGGCGGCATGATCTGGCTGTCCTTCGCCCGCCCCGACGGCAACTTCTGGGTCGACGTCCTGCCGGCCTCGCTGCTCGCCGCCGCCGGTATGTCGCTGGCGTTCATTCCCTCCCTCGGCACCGCACTGTCCAGCGCGCGTCCTGAGGAGGGCGGCCTCGCCTCCGGCATTGTCAACACCAGCTACCAGGTGGGCTCGGCGCTCGGGCTCGCCGCGATGACCGCGGTCGCCTCCGCGTACGGGGCCAAGGAGCTCGGCAATCCCGTCGCTCTGACCGACGGCTTCTCGGCGGCCTTCGTGGGGGCCGCCGCCATCGCCGCGGCCGGTGCGGTCATCGCCTGGCTCACCCTGCGCACCAACACCGCTCCGGCACCCACCGCGCCGTCCGACGCGAACCAGAGCAAGCCCCGTACCGCCGAAGCCCTCTGAGGGCTCGGCCGACCCGCCGACGCCGCCGGACAAGGACCACGTGTCCCGTCCGGCGGCGCCGCCCGTGGCTCCCGCACAGCGGCGACCGGGCGCGCGCGGCTGCTGCCGTTCGGCGCCACGTGAAGAACTCGTGGCGTCGCCCGCGGCGATCAGGTACGAGGCCGCCCCCTGTGATGCGAACCACCTGGATCCGTGCTCTCGGCCACCTCACATCCGACCCTCGGAGTCCGTCATATAGCTGCAGCGAGCGAGACTGCCGCTCCGAATGGGGAAGGCTTCGCGCAATTGGGCACCGCGAGTCCTTCATCGGTCGGAACGGCCGATTCGGCAGTGGTGAAAAGACTTCGCTCGCTGCGCGCTGCATTCGTCAGCAAGGTGAGACGCGGGACCAACCAGCGTGGAATCGAGTGAGGTAAGCATGAGTGGTCTTCAAGAAGGTTTTTCCCTCCCGGGCGAATACGCCGCACGCCTCGTACAGTCGGCGGGTAACCCGGAGGCAATCGGTCCCCTGTTGGCCGAGGACGTTACTTGGCGCCTTCAGTTTCCCATCGATCCCGATATCATGCCCAGCGTTGTGCACGGCCGTGCGGCCATGGTGGGGGCTCTCGACAGGGTGTTCTCCGTGTACTACCAGGAGGGATCCTTGCAGTCCACGGTGCATCAGACGATCAGTCAGGGGCAGTCCGGAGCAGCGCTCTGGTCGATGAAGGGCCTCACATCCACAGGTGCGCCTTTCGAGAATCGATACGTGCTGTGGGTGAAGGTGCGGAATGGTGAGATCACCGACGCCTGGGAATTCGCAGGTACCCCATTCGGCGATGCCTGAGGGTTCCGCGATCGTTGCGCGACGGCTTGACCGGCCGCCGTCTCCGCCCGCCGCGGCGACGGCGGCCGAGCTGAACGCACTTCGTGGATGTTCGGGCGTCCCGGTCAGCCGACCTTGTTGACGGTGGTGTCGCCCGCGTCGAGTCGCCTCCCGTCGGCGGAGTAGACCTCCAGTGCGCGCAAGGGACGTCCCTGCCGGCGGTCGATCATCTCGGAGTGTGGCTCGTCGGGGGCGAACAGATTCTGTTCGCCCCACTGTCGCAGCGCGACGATGACCGGGAAGAGGCCCTCGCCTTTCGGCGTCAGTACGTACTCGCGGTAGGCGCTGCCGTCCGAGGCGGGGACGGCGTCGAGGACTCCGGCGGCGACCAGGTGACGCAAGCGCGCGGAGAGGATGTTCTTCGCCACGCCGAGGCCGCGTTGGAACTCCCCGAAGCGGCGGCTGCCGTCAAAGGCGTCCCGCACGATCAGCAAAGACCACCAGTCGCCCATCGTGTCGACTGATCGCGCGACGGGACAGTCGCTGTCATTGAAGCGTGTCCGCTCCACCATGTCGCCCTCCCTCATCATGTTGGTTGCAACATGCTACCAGATCGGGTTACCGTCCCACTGGTAGCAAGATGAAACCAACCGCAAGAGGGATCGGCGTGGGAAGAGATCGCGGGGGCATGACAACAGAGGCCACAGGGCTGAGCGCGGGGACGTCCGGGTTCAAACTGTCAAGAGGAGTCACCCTGCTCCTCGCCGTAGCCTGTGGAACAGCTGTGGCCAACGTCTACTGCGCGCAGCCACTCCTGGTGACACTGGGCCGCGACTTCTCGATCGGCACAGCGACGGTCGGCGCAGTCGTGACCTTGACTCACATCGGTTACGGGCTGGGACTCTTCTTTCTCGTGCCACTGGGAGACATGCTCGACCGCAGACGTCTCATCGTGGCGCAACTTCTCCTCTTGGCGATGGCGTTGACGGCGGTCGGCACCGCCGACTACGCGGCGCTCCTCCTTGTGGGCCTCACAACCGTGGGGCTGCTCGCGGTGGTCACCCAGACGTTGGTGGCTTTCGCCGCATCCCTCGCTCCGCCCGAGGAGCGCGGACGGGTCGTCGGCCTGGTGACCAGCGGTGTGGTCACCGGCATCCTGCTCGCCCGCACCGTATCCGGCCTCTTGGCCGACCTCGCCGGCTGGCGCTCCGTCTACCTCTCCTCCGCGGTTCTCACCAGCGTGCTCGCCCTGGCACTCCACCGCCTGTTGCCGTCCCGCGACAGTGCCACGCCGACGGCCAGGAGGTACGGGCAACTGCTGCGCTCCACCATCACGCTGTTCGCGCGCGAGCGCCTCCTTCGTGTGCGGGCCCTGCTCGCGATGCTGATCTTCGCCGCCTTCAGCGCTCTATGGAGCAGTGTCGCGCTGCCCCTCAGCGCACCCCCGATCTCCTTGTCCCACACCGAAATCGGAGCATTCGGACTGGCCGGAGCCGCGGGCGCCCTCGCCGCCACCGCGGCAGGCCGCCTGAATGACCGCGGCTTCTCCCAGCGAACCACCGGCATCGGCTTGGCCCTGCTCACCGTCTCCTGGCTGCCCCTGGCCTTCACCCGGCACTCGCTCTGGGCGCTGGCGGTCGGCGTGATCGTCCTCGATCTCGCCGTACAGGCGGTCCACGTCACCAACCAGACCCTGATCTACGCACTGCATCCGGCGGCGGGGAGCCGACTGATCGGCGGTTACATGGTCTTCTATTCGATCGGCAGCGCCTCCGGCGCCGTCGCCGCGACCACCCTCTACGCGGTGGCAGGCTGGACAGCCGTGTGCGCACTGGGCGGCTGGATCAGCTTTCTCGCGCTCCTCCTGTGGGCAGTCACGCGACGCGGTACCCCGAATCCATCCATCACAGCCGCCGACTGAACGGTTCCTGTCCCGGATCCGGACGGACGCTGCGGGTCCCCCGAGGAAACCATGGAGGGCGGGGCGGGGCGAGCGATCCGAAGGACGGATGAACGGTCCCCGGGCGCGCCTCGTGTATGGGGCAACAGCAGTCCGCACAGCACACCCCGGGGGAGCACCGTGGCACGTCGGCACCCGTCGGGCTTTGAGGTCGTCGGGTATGACAACGATCCCGCTCCAGGGGACATCGACGAGATGAACCGGGTCCGGGACCGCTATCAATCCATCGGCGACGAAGCTGAAACAGCCCTGAACTTCCTCAAGAAGGGCGGCCAGGTCGAAACTGGCCGCGGCGAAGCGATGAACAAGCTTCGCGAACACATCAGCGACCTGCCCGACAAACTCCAGAAGACCGTCACCTCCTACCACGACGCGGCCGACGCGTACACCACCTACGGCCCTCAACTCGTCGAAGCGCAGGACCTTCTGGACAAGGCCATGGACCAAGCCCTCGAAGTCGGCGACCAGGCCAACCAGACCCCACCCACGCTCCCCGACGACGCCACCGACCAGCAAAAGAGCGACAACCAGAAGCAGAAGGACCAGATCGCCCAGGCAAACCTCAAGATGACGGGCGCAAAGCTCATGGCCGGCGATGCCGCGGCCATGCGCGAAAAGGCCAAAAAGGCCTGCGAAGACGTGCTCTACCGGGCAGCCGGCGAAGCGATCCCGGAACGCAGCTTCTTCCAGAAGGTCGCCGACTTCTTCAAAGACTTCCCCTTCGTTCAGATCCTCCTCGGCGCCCTCATCGCCATCACCTCCATCTTCTTCCCCGTCGCCGGCGCACTCCTCGGCGGAGCACTGTTCGCCTTCACCACAATCGTCGGCGCGGCCACAGGAACACTCAGCCTCGGCGACATCCTCACCGGTCTCGTCGGTCTCATCCCGGGCGGCTCCCTCGTCAAGCTCGGCGGAAAAGCAGTCACCGCCATCGGCGGCGCCGCCAAGGGACTCCCCGGCGCAGCAAAATTCGTCGGCGGCGCCGGTGCGGCCGGCAGCGCGTTCGGCAAGGCAACCGGCAGCATCACCAAAATCGGCGACTCCATCAAAAACAGCAAATCCATCCAGGGCATCCTCAATCACCCTGTCACCCAGATCGGCAAGGAAGGCGTCAAAGAAGGCGCCGAGAACGCCGCCGAAGAAGCAGCGACAGAAGTCATCGACGGCGAAGGGCTCGACGCCGGAAACATCGCGAACGCCGGCGCCCTCGGCCTCGCCGGCGGCGCCCTCGGAGCCGGAGCATCAACCTTCGGCAAGAAGTCCCCCTTCCCTCAGAAGGGCCCGGCAGCGGGTTCCTCCGGAGGCGGCGGCACACGCGCGCAAACCGGCGGCTCGCAAAACAACACCCCGCAGACCACCGGTGCGCAGAACACGCCCACACCGCAGAACAACACCCCGCAAGCCAACACATCGTCACCACAGCCACAGACGACGCCTCCGACCGCCGGGCCGGCTACGGCCGGTGCCGCGGGGGCGGCGGGTGCCGCGGCGGCCGCCGGTGGCATTCCCACCAAAACGTCCACCACTCCCGTGGCAGGTTCATCGACCCCGGGAAACCAAGCACCGACACCGGCGACACATGTTCCCACCACGAATACGGGGCTGAACTCGCCGTTCTCGAATTTCAACGCAGATGGTCTCACCGCGCACGAAGTGGGCACCGGTTCGGGGAACAAGGGCCACGCCATCGACCGGCACGTGGCCAAGGACGATGCGTTTCTCCAGGGCCGTCTGAACGGTCAACCGGGAGGACCCGGACAAAAGCCAGTCAGACCAATCCCGGTTGCCTCGACCTTCAACACGCTCGGCGACGCGGACAAAGCCACCGCGGACAACCTCAGCCAACACAGTGCTGATATACAAAAATTCCTCAATAGCCCCCCTCCTCCTCCCACGAAGAAGGGAAAGGTTCCGCTGCAGAGGAGTGACTTCACGTCCTTTTTGCCGCCTGGGACGGGAGCCAAGAGCCTCACCAAAGATAGCAACGGGAATTTCGCGCAGACCAGTCCGACGAAGGTGACGACGGTGATAGAGAAAGATTCAAGTGCTCCGGACGGATTCAGGATCATCACGTCATTCCCAACGTCGTAGCGGGTCACCGAGCGTTGCCGTACGGATGGTAGGTTGCGGCCAACGGGGTACCGTGAGTACTTTCCCGAAGCGGTCCGAGGCGCACCTGCTCCGGTGCACCGCTGACCCACAAGATATCCACCCATCTCCCCGGAGGTTCCCTGTGTACGACGGCCTCAGAAGTCTCGCCGGATCATACTTTCACCAGGATTTCGATACGGAAGCGGACACCCCCATTGGTGTCGTAGAGGTGTTCCGCGACAATGAAGCGACCGAAACCGTGGAGAAAGCGGCATCGGAAATCACGGAGATCCTCGATTCCGGGATGTCCGACGAGGAAATCGTCACCATGTGGCTCGGCGATTTCCGCGCTTACTACGACCCCCGCTACGACGACATCACGGGTCGGGAGTGGCTGACCACCGTGCGGGAGATCCTCCTCGCCGAGGAGGAGGACTCCGACGAGCCGACCACCGACGGGCGGGAAACCGCTGGGCCGGAAACCGCTGGGCCGACCACCGACGCATGACGTCGTCCGGCCGGTGGTCAGACAGCTGTCGCCCCGGCCGGACCGGACACCGTTTCGCTGTACCGGAGCGGGTCGCCCGCCATCCCCGGCTGTTCATCCGATGTAAGGACGCGAGTAGTGCAACTGAAGGTTAGTGTGCGTGACCCGCTGGCGGAGGAGGCGCCCACTGTGGTCGTCGACACCGAACCCGCCGCGCGGGCGGGCCGGTTCGCGGCGGAACTGGCGCGCGCCGTCGGCCACACCGGCGGCGACCACGAAGGCCCACCCACCCTGTACGTGGACGCGGAACCCGTCGACGCCGAAGCCACCATCCAGTCCGCGGGGGTGCGCGACGGTATGACAGTCGGGCTCGGCACTCCATTGCCGAAGACGCCCGAGCCCGAGGGCAGGACCGAGCTGAAGGTGGTGTCCGGCCCCGGCGCGGGCACGGTGTTCCGCCTGGTGCCCGGCGACTACGACATCGGCAGCGACGAAACCTGCCGAATCAGGCTGGCCGGGGAAGCCCCGCCGGTCGCCGCGCGGCTGCGGATTCGTCTCGACGGTACCGCGGAACTGCTCTTCACCAACAAGGCCCAGCTGGACGGCGCGCCCGTGGACGGGACCGCCACCTGGCGCGAGGGCAGCCAACTCTCCTTCGGTGACATCCTGCTGGAACTCACCTCAAGGGTGTCCGCGCGGGCACCGCTGACCCCCGCCGCGGACGGCCTCGGCCTTGAGTTCAACCGGCCGCCACGCTTTCTGCCCCATAAGGCGCAGGGTAAGTTCCAGCTGCCCTCCCCACCGACGAAGCCGGACAAGCGGCCCATCCCGCTGCTGCCGATCCTGCTGCTGCCCGCGGGCAGCGCGCTCGTCACCATCCTCATCACCCACCGTTGGGTGTTCATCTTCATAGCCCTGCTCTCCCCGATCGCGGCGCTGGTCAGCCAGTTCGGCGGCCGTAAGCAGGCCATGCTCAAGTACCGGGAGCAGAAGGAGCAGTACGAGAAGAAGCTCGCCCGGATAAACGACGA
Organism: Streptomyces sp. NPDC102274; assembly: GCF_044766385.1. Lineage (NCBI taxonomy): Bacteria > Bacillati > Actinomycetota > Actinomycetes > Kitasatosporales > Streptomycetaceae > Streptomyces > Streptomyces sp. NPDC102274. The sequence goes on from NZ_JBIWLW010000008.1 coordinate 29,700, forward strand.
CGTCGACGCGGCGGTCGTCGAGGAGCAGCTCAACCTGCGGCTCGCCCTGCCCGATCCGGCGACCCTGCTCCAGATGGCGGCCCAGCCGTCCGAGCGGCTGTGGGAGCGCCGCTGGCAGGATCCGGACTTCCTCGGGCTGCGCGTCGGCACCGCCAATCTGCCCTCTTCGCTGTCCGTACAGGACCCCACACAGGACGAGCACCGCCGCAACCGCGTGCCCACGCTGAACCAGGTACCGGTGTCGGTAGGGCTGCGGCAGGCCGGGGTCGCCGGTGTCGCCGGCGGCGACGCGGGCCGCGTCGCGAGCTGGCTGACCGCGCAGGCGGCGTCCCTGCACAGCCCCGCCGACCTCAGGATCGTCGTCCTCGCCGGCCTCGAGGGCGAGCGCGACTGGTCCTGGACCCGCTGGCTGCCCCACACGCAGCCGACGGGCGAGGACGCGTACGCGCTCGTCGGCTCCACCACCGACTCCCTGGCCCGCCGCATCGGCGAACTGGGCCAGATCGTCATGGCCCGGGGGCAGTCGGGCCCGGAACTGGTGCGCGGCGGTGTCAACGGCTACCCCGACATCATCGTCGTCCTCGACCAGGCCCGGCGGGCGCGCTCGCTGCCCGGGGTCATATCCCTGCTGCGTGACGGCCCCGCGGTCGGCGTCTACACCATCTGCATGGACCGCGAGGAGCGGTTGCTGCCCGAGGAGTGCGGCGCGGTCATCGTCACCGAGCCCGGCTCCACGACCTTCTCCACGGTCCGCACCGGAGGCGGCGGCGCGCTCGAAGTGCGGACGGACTCCCCGGAACCCGCCTGGTACGAGCGCCTCGGCCGTTCCCTCGCGCCGCTGCGCGGAGTGGGCGACAGCGACGAGAGCGCCCTGCCGGGCTCGGTGAGGCTGCTCGACCTGCTCGGCGTCGAGCCGCCCACCGCGGAGGCCATCGTCGGCGGCTGGTCCCTGTCCGGCCGCTCCACCCGAGCCGTCCTCGGCAGCGGCTACGACGGCGAATTCTCGGTGGACCTGGTGCGCGACGGACCGCACGCGCTGATTGCGGGCACCACCGGGTCCGGCAAGTCCGAACTGCTCCAGACCCTCGTCGCGACCCTCGCCGTGGTCAACCGCCCGGACGAGATGACGTTCGTCCTCGTGGACTACAAGGGCGGCAGCGCGTTCGCGGAGTGCGCCGACCTCCCGCACACCGTGGGCCTGGTGACGGACCTCGACACCCACCTCGTCGAACGCGCCCTGGTGTCCCTCGGCGCCGAACTGCGGCGCCGCGAGACACTGCTGGCGCGGGCGAGCGCGAAGGACATCGAGGACTACCTCGACAAGCGCTTCCGCGGCGGCAACGTACTCCCCGCGCTTCCCCGGCTGCTGCTGGTGATCGACGAGTTCGCGTCCATGGTGCGCGAGCTGCCCGACTTCATCTCCGGCCTCGTCAACATCGCCCAGCGGGGCAGGTCGCTCGGCATCCACCTGGTCCTCGCGACACAGCGCCCGACGGGCGCCGTGACGGCGGACATCCGTGCCAACACCAACCTGCGGATCGCGCTGCGCACCACCGACACCTCGGAGAGCCGGGACATCATCGACGCCCCGGACGCAGGGGAGATCTCGCCCGGTACGCCCGGCCGTGCCTACGCCCGGCTGGGGCCCTCGGCGCTGCTGCCGTTCCAGTCCGGCCGGGTCGGCGGGCGGCGCCCCGGCGCTCGGGTGGCCGCCGACACCGAGGTGCCGGTGCATGCCCTCACGGTGTCCTGGCGGGACCTCGGCGGCCCCCTCCTCCACGCCGGCGGCAAGAAGTCGGGGGGCGGCGAGACGGACATCGTCACCGACTTGGCGGTGCTCACCGCGGCCGTCGCGCAGGCGGCCCGCGTCGCCGAGGTGCCGCACCAGCCGAGCCCCTGGCTGCCCGCGCTTCCGGACCTGCTGGAATGGGCACCGTCGCCGGCGCCCACACCGTCCGCGGAACGCGAGGCCGCGCTGCCCGCCGTCGCGTACGGGATGGTCGACCTGCCGGCCCTCCAGAGCCGTTCGGATCTCACCTTCGACATCGACCGGGCCGGGCATCTGCACATCATCGGCTCGCCCCGCAGCGGCAGGTCGCAGGCCCTGCGCACCCTTGCCGCCGCGCTCGCCCAGGCCCACGGTGCCGACGACGTCCATATCTACGGCATCGACTGTGGCAACGGAGCCCTGAACGCACTGACGGCAATTCCCCACTGCGGGGCCGTCGTCGACCGTAACCAGACCGAACGCCTCGGCCGCCTCCTCGACCGGCTCACCGCCGAACTCACCTTCCGCCAGGGCGTGCTGGGTTCTCGCGGCACCGCCGACCTGGCAGAACTGCGGAGTATGACCGAGCCCGGGAAGCGGCTGCCGCACATCGTGCTCATGGTCGACCGGTTCGAGGTCTTCGACCGCGAGTACGTCACCTTCGACAACGGCAGCTACATGGAACGCGTGATCAGGCTGCTGCGCGACGGCGCGGGCGTCGGCATCCATGTGGTCCTCGCCGGTGACCGGATCCTCGGCAACAGCCGCTTCTCGGGTACCACCGAGGACAGGCTCGTGCTGCGGCTGAACGACAAGGCCGACTACTCCTCGGTCGGCATCCCGACCAAGTCGGCGCCCACCGACCCGGCCCCCGGGCGCGCCATGCGCACCCAGGACTTCACCGAGGTCCAGCTCGCCGTGCTCGGCTCCGACCTGTCCGGCACCGCGCAGGCCGAGGCTCTCATGGCGCTCGGCGAGGAGATCACCCGGCGCGAGGCCGCGGTGCCCGCGGAACGTCGCGCCCCGCGTCTCGATGTTCTGCCGGAACAGATCGATTACACCCAGGCGGTCGCCCTGCGCCCGCAGACGGCACCCATGCTTCCACTGGTGGCCGTCGGCGGCGACACCCTGACCGGGCTCGCCCCCGATCTGGCCGAGGTGCCCACTTTCGTCATCGCGGGGCCGCCCCGGACCGGGCGCAGCACGGCGTTGCTGACCGCCGCCCGTTCGGTGCTCGACGCGGGCGGGGGCGTGATCGTCCTGGCACCGCGCAGGTCGCCGCTGCGGTCGTTGGAGGGACGGCCGGGCGTCACCGCGCTCATCACCGACTCCGAGGTGTCGGTGGCGGACTTCCGGCAGATGCTGGGCAATGTGCCCGAGGACAACGCGGTCATCCTCATCGACGACGCGGAGCTGTTCATCGGCAGCGAGATCGACTCCGACCTCGCACTGCTGGCCCGTGGCGGCGCCGGCAACGGCTGGGGTCTCATGGTCGCCGGTAACGCGGAGTCGCTCTCGTTGAGCCTCGGGGGCTGGGTGGGCCAGGTGAAGCGGAACCGCACCGGCATGCTGCTCTCGCCGCAGTCGCCGGCCGACGGCGACGTCATCGGCGTGAAACTGACCCGGGGCGTGGTCGGCCTCGCACCGCAGCCCGGCCGCGGTCTGCTGCACGTCGGTGACGGCACCCTCACCACCGTGCAGGTACCGTTCTTGGACGTCGCGGACCTCTGAGAGAACGTCCGCACACGGCACACACCGAAAGGGCGGTCCGGCTTCAACAGCCGGACCGCCCTTTCGGTGTGCGTCCCCCCGTCACCTCACACCGCGGATGTTCTCTCAGCGGCCCGTCACCTCACACCGCTCACGACCTTGCCCTCCGCCGAGACGAAACGGAAGGTGCTCGTGATCGCGTCGAAGAGGTCGTACACCGACTCCTTCAAGGGCAGGTTGGGGCTCGCGCAGGTGACCACGAGGTACTCCCGTGCCCTTCCCGGCACCGGCATGATGGTGTGCACGCAGAGCAACTGCATGTCGATGTCCGCGGTCACCCGGGTCGTCTCGGTGCCCGTGACCCGGGTGACGGTGCCCACCGCGGGGATCTTCGCCGAGGTGATCTTCCGGTCCTTCGGGGCCTTGCCGTTCGCCGATTCCACCCCCATCTGCGCGGCGACGAGCGGCAGGGTCAGCTCCACGCCGTCCGGCGTCCGAATGGCGAACACCATCGCGTAGCCCATGAACAGGCCGTCGTCGTACTGCGTGACGGTGCCGGTCGCCAGCAGCGCGCCGTGGTTGCGGGCGGACCTGAGGAGGTCCCGCCCCTGGCGGAACATGTCGTTGATGTTCGCCCGTGCCACCGGATCGTCCGTCTGGGCCAGGGCATCGGCGCGCACCTCGGCCATGGCGGCGCCGCTCATGTCGACCTCGCGCCACGAGTCGGGCACGTCAAGGACGAAACGTTGTGCGGAGTTCACTGGGTGCCTCCCGATTCTTTGGCCTTGGCCAGTTCATCCAGTTTGTTCAGGCCGAACGCGCTGTTGATGTCGTTCAGGAAGGCTGTCGTGTCGTCGTTCAGGCCGGCCACGGCGTCGTTGTCCGTCTTCTGGAAACTGTCCATGATGCTGTCCATGGCCTTCATAAGGTCCTCGACCTGCTTCTTGAGTTGCTTCTTGCCGTCCACCCACTTGTTCTCGAAGTTCTGAGCCGCCCCGTGGATCGCGAGATCCGGGCCGAACGCCTTCTCGAAGTCGAACTGAGTGGTGCCGATGTCGATTTTGCCGTCTACGAAGTGGAGCGCCTGACGCGCCGCGTCCAGTTCGTCGCCGGGAATGAAAATGTCTCCGGACATGTGACCCCCCACGTGTTGGCGGTGATGATGGTGTTCTCTCAGGACGTACACGTGGGGTGGGCGTGATTCGTTCACCGTGACGCCACCGGCTCGGCGGGGGGACACCCCGGTCCGACGGGGGACACCCCTGCACCGCCGGGGACTCGCGGTCCGGCGTGTCCCCGTCCGGGAGCCGGTCGAGAAAACACCGATCGGGTTGAACGGTGTGAGCCCTGGCCTCGTGTGAGGGTCGTGACTTCTCCCATGCCTCAGCGCAACACCCCTTTCGCCCGTCGGCGCACCCGCGCCGCCCTGGCCGCAGCCCTCGTCCTGGCGGGTTCCGTCGGCCTCGCCGCCTGCGGCAAGACCATCTCGGTGAGTGACAGCGCCGGCGCGGCCCCGCCGAGCAGCCCGCCGCCCGCGGCGGCGTCCGCCCCCGCGCCGTCCCAGAGCCGGCCTTCCAGCAACTCCACGTTGCAGGTGGTCGACAACACTGCCGCCGAATCAGGCAAAACGGGTACCGGTGGCACGGTGGTCGGCACCGCGGTACAGGAGCAGCCACCGAAGTGGGTCCAGCTCTCCGCGGTGATCTCGCCGCCGCTCACCGCGCCCCACCTCATCAACATCAACCAGGCGGCGCTGTACCGCTTCGACATGGACACCCCCGGCTCCGGCATTTCCGCCTGCGAGGGGCAGTGCGCCACGCAGTGGCCGCCGGTGACCATCGAGGAAGGCGGCAACGTCTACCTCGCGGGCGTGGACCAGAAGCAGGTCGGTGCGCTCCGGCGCCAGGACGGCACGGTCCAGGTCACGGTGGGCGGCTGGCCGCTGTACCGCTACTCGGGCGACTCCAAGCCGGGCGACCTCAACGGTCAGGGCGTGGGGGGAACCTGGTTCGCGGCCGGGCCCGCAGGGGAGAAAGCGCAACAGTGACCGTGCGTGGGCGGCGGGTCGCGCCCCGGCGGACAGGTGTGTGCGGCTCTCGCCGGTGAAGGGCGTCCCGGTCAGCGGTGCCGGCTCCGCACACGCCTTGTCGCGACGCCGGGCACCCGGGTACTCGACGGCCGGCGGTACGCCCGAGACGGCGACGACGGCCAGAGGATGAACTCGATGTGGTCCCTGCCTCGCCGGCCATGAGCTGTGCCAACTGCTGTCGTCCGGCACACGATTCAGGGCATCACAGTGTTCACCGCCCTTGGAGGAACGGCAGACAGGTGTGGGCCCCCGGGGGCAGGTGGCACAGGGTGGTGTGTGCGACCGTGACCCGGGGGCCCACGTGCGGGGCACTGGTGCCCCTCCCGGCAACGTTTGCCCCGTAGCGGCCCCCAGCACGCGCGCTCGCGGCGTTGGCCAAAAGCCCGGGTAGCTCCGCTACCAGGACTTCCGGCCGCCTTGCGATCACACGGACCGGACGCCGCTCCTCGATGGGCAAACATTGCCGGTCGCGGCACTAGGACAGGTTGGAGCCGAGCTGTTCGTCGGTCTGGCTGAAGGCGTCACCGACGGACTTCACATACTGACCGATGCCCTGGAGACCCTGGTTGACCTGGTCGAAGCCCTTCGCGAACTCATCGACGAACGGCTGGAACTTCTGCTGGGCCGCGGGCGTCTGGTAGCCGTTGGCGAGCAGCTGGCTGATCTTCCCCTTCACCTCGTTGAGCTTGTCGACGCACTGCTGAAAATCGTTGAGCAGCGCCTGCGAAGTGGAAGCCGTCTCGTCCGAGTTGACGTTGTAATTGGGCATAGCGTTACTCCTTGCTGGCTACATGATGGGCGGGGCGGTTCCTGGGCGGCGTCACGGTGTACGCGCCTCGCGGCGATATCCACGGTGGTCGACTCTTCGAGCCGCACCACCGCCCTGCCGGGTCCCCGGTTGTTCCCACGGTGTGTGTCTACGCTCTACACGTGCCGGGTGCGGACAACCGTTCAGATCTTTTTCGAACTTTCTCGGAAGCGGAGTCGTGTGAAGGGTGAGTCACCGTGACCGTGGCCTCGCGCGGGGCACCGGCGAGCGGTGGGGGATTCGGCATCACGACATCCATAGGTGGAACAGATGAGGGAAGGCACCGAGGCCATGCCTCGGCATCGGCCGACGAGCAGGGGCGCCGGGCGTGGTCGGCACCGGGTGGTGCGGGCCGTCGCGCTCGTGCTGCTGGGCCTGTGTGGCCTGCTGGGCATGAGCACGTCGGCGCAGGCGGCCGACCGGGACGGCACGGTCAAGGTGTTCGTGGTGAAGGACCAGGCCGTGAGCGGCGGGCAGCTCGCCACGCTCCAGGGGATCGCGGTCAGCACGCTGGGCGACGCGTCACGCGCGGGTGAGATCTTCACCCTCAACCGCTCCCTCGCGCAGCCCGACGGCGCGGCCCTCACCGACCCCGGCGAAGCGCTGCACCCGGGCTGGATCCTGCGGCTCCCCGATGACGCCTCGGGTCCGGACGTCCAACTGGCCAGGGACACCTCCACCCAGCAGCCGGTCCCGCCCCCGGACGGCCGGGGCGCCGCACCGGCGGCGCCACCACAGACCCAGCAGCAGACGGTCCTGTTCACCCTGCCACTGCCCGCGGTCATCGCCGGGGCGGGCGCGGTACTGCTGGCCATCGTGACGGCCGGCATCGTCGCCAGGCGCCGGGTGAAGCGGGGCTTCGACGTGTTGCGACGCGGGGTGCACAAGCTGGGCGACCCTGCCCGGCGACGGCGTCGACTGACGGCACGTCGGTCGGTGGGAGCCCGGTTCGCGGCCGACGCCGAGACCGTGCGGCGCGCGTACGACACCCTCGGTGAGTTCGTGCCGACGCGGAACAAGCCCGAGACGCCCGTGCACGCCCTGCGCATCGACAACTCCGGTGTGACCGTGTGGCTGCCGTCGACCGACAAGCTCGCGGAGCCGTGGCAGAACATCGAGGGTACGCGGTGGCGCAGGCCGCCGACCACGACGGCCCGGTCGGTGCACGGCACGGACACCACAACGATGGCGATGGCCGCCCTCGACGCGGCGTGCTTCGTGCGTGTGGGGACGGACGACGACGGTGAGCCGGTGTTGGTGGACATGAGCAGGCTGGACGGCGTCCTCTCGGTGACCGGCGACTACGCGGTGGCCCGTGATGTGGTGCGGAACCTGCTGGCCGAGGTCGCCCGCAGCAAGCCCCGAACCCCGGTGACGGTGCTGCGCGGCGCCGACGGCACACCGCCGCTCGACGTTCCGGCCGAGCTCCAGCAGGTCGCCCGGGTCGAGGCGGGGGTTGCGCGGCCCCATGACACCTCCCGCACCGTGGTGGGCGCCGCGGCGCGGCGGCCGGTGAAGGGGCTCGTCGTCATGGCCGGGACGCCGAACGGCCGCGAGGCGGCGGAACTCGCGGCGCTCTGCGGGCCCGGTGGGGCGGGCTGGACGGGGCTTGTCTGCGGCGAGGCGAACGGTGCGCACTGGCGCTGGTACACCGATGCGCACGGCAGCGTGGACATTCCCGTGCTCGGAGCGAAACTGACCGTTCCTGCCTGACGGCGGGTCCGGGACGGCCGTGTCATGGGAGTTCGACCCCTGACGGCCATGTGCTGACGGCGCTGTTCTGCGGGCCGTATCCGGTGGGTTTCTCGCCCCTGGATACGGCCCGTCGGCATGCCCGGGTCGGGGCCGGCGTCGGGAGTGGGCACGCCCGTGGCGGTGCCATCGGCTTCCCGCCGGTACGCCTGTGCTGCCGGGTTTGCCGTCGGGTACGTAGGCCTCTCAGCACTTCCGTGCGAGGTGGTGGTGTGCTCGGTACTGTGCCGTGCCGGGGGTGTGCCGTCGGGTACGTACGAGCGCCCCACTCGGCACACCGGTGCGGGATGGTGTGTGGCCACACCGTGCCGTGCCAGGGGTGCCATGTCGTGGAGCGCCCGCCGCGCGAAAAGCGGACGGGCAGTGGTCGCCCACTGCCCGTTCTCGCTGCGGTTCCCCGTCGGCCCGCCCCCGTCGGAGGCGTTCTGCTCAGGCCTCCTTGGCGGCGGGGATGGTCTTGCCGCGGTCGACCGCCGTGACATTCGCCTTGATGGCGAACCACACCTTGCCCACGTTCTGGCCGTTGGTCTGGCCCGGCTGGGTGTCACCCTTGAAGGTGTACGCGGGCCAGCAGTTGAAGGACTCCTGCTTCGTGCCATTCGGAGTGGTGAAGGTGAACAAGGTCTTCGCGGGCAGGCCGATGGCCTCGACATCCGACGCGTTGACGAGACCGCTCGGCGTCCACTTCTGGAGGCAGGTGGCGTCACAGGCCGTCTTCATGGGCCACGGCGTGTCCTTGGTGAACAAGTACATGGTCATGCCGTTCTTGTCCTGGAGGATGGGGCCGAGCTTGGGGTCGTCGAGCACGCGGAGGGCGGGGCGCTTCACCCCGGCCTTCCAGCCATCCGGGGCCGAAGCGTGCCACACGCCGCCGACGTTCTGGCCGTTGGTGTCTCCCGGCTTGGTGTCCTTGGCGTAGTAGTAGAGCGGCTTGCCCCCCAGCGTCAGCTGCTTGCTGCCGTCGCTTCCGGTGATGGAGCCGAGCAGGTCCTGGTTGAGGTCGGTGGAGACGGTGGTCCCGTCGGCGGGGACCTGCGGCCAGAGCTTGGCGCAGTCGCCGGAGCAGGCGGACGTGCCGGGGGTGGTGTCCTTGTCGAAGACGTAGAGGGTCATGCCCTTGCCGTCGTTCAGGACGGGGCCCAGCTTGTCGTCGGTGGTGACGGTGAGCCGGCCGGCGGTGGCCTTGGCGACGGGGGATGCGTCGGCCGCGCCCGGGATGACGCTGATAGCCGGTGAGGCGTTCGGCTTCGCGGCCTGGTTGTCCGAACCGCTGCTGGTGCCGCAGGCAGACACGGTCAGGAGTGCGAGTGCGGACGTCCCGAGGGCAAGTACGTTCCACGTCTTCTTCGTCATCACGGATCCTTCGTGCTCAGGAGCTTCGGGCTCCCTGCGGAGCCACCTGCCCTTCACACGTACCGCCCTCTCCGAGGGTTCAGCTGAAGTTTCCGTATTCGGTGACGGACTCGCCGGTCCGGGCGATGGACGGTGTGGGGCGGATCTCGGGAAGCGCGGAACCACGCGCTCATCCGGTCCGGCCGCGGAGGGCTCGTCCGCGACAGCGGACCTGGGTGGCGATGTGTGCCGCCGGAACGCGACGTACCCGGCGCGCTATGAGGCGCGGCCGGGACGTCGACGGGACGGAGACGGAGGTCTCAGAGAAAAACGGTCACGTACTTCTTGCCCGCGGTGTTTTCTACGAGGATCGACTTCACGTGGTCCGCGGCGATCGCGGCGGAGCCGTCGAGGTCGGCGCCCTTCCCGTCGCCCCCTTTGGCGTCGGGGCGGACCACCCAACTGCCCGCGACCTGCCGCTGGCCGTCGTCGCCGACCACCACCAACCGGCAGCGCTCACCGGCGGGGATACCGCTGACCGCCGCGTTGACCCGAACCCACCCGGTGGCCGGCGTCACACGCACCGTCATCCGCGCGCTGGTGTCCGCGTCCGTGGCCGAGGCCACCCTGATGTCCTCGGGTGCCGCAGAGAGTGGCGGTGACGTCACGGCCGGTGCTCCTCCGGCCTCCGTGTCGGGCGTTGAGTCGTTACCCGCCACCAGATATCCGCCGAGAAAGAGGATCGCGGCCGAGGCGGCGGCGCCCACCCCCACTCCCCAGGAGCGCCGCCGCCGGGCGCTCGTCACCTCGGCCCTGGCCTGGCGCAGCGTGCGCTGCAACAGCAAGTCCCCGTCCTCGACGGGGCCTTCGAGAAACGCCTCGGGAGGCACGGTGCCGAGAGCGGCCTCCATTTCTCGCAACTCCTCCAACTCGGTCCGGCACTCCGGGCACACCTTCGTGTGCTCCTCGATCTCCTGCCGCTCCGCGGCTTCGAGGACGCCGAGGACATACGCACCGAGCTGTTCGCCGGGATGATGCTGCGTGCTCACACCGCCACCTCACTGAGCCTGCTGACACCACTGCCTCCGGATTTGCTCGTGTAGAGCTTCCGCAGTGTCTTGAGAGCGTAGTGTGCCCGGGACTTGACCGTACCCTCGGGTATGCCCAATTGTCCCGCCGTTTCTGGGACCGTGCGCCCATGGTAGTAGATCTCGACCAGCACCTCACGGTGGTCGGGCGAGAGCTGGTCGAGCGCTTCCAGCATCGCCATCGACTCCACGACAGCGTCCGCGTGGTCGCGCTCGATGGGCGGGGTGGACTCGGACTCGGCGACCTCGGTGGGCCGTGCGGCCTTGGCGCGGTACCGGTCAGTGATGATGTTGCGGGTCACGGTCAGTAGCCAACCGCGTACCGACCCTTGGGCGTTGGACATGACCTCCGGATGGCGCCACGCACGGATGAGCGTTTCCTGGACGACGTCTTCCGCGGCGAGTCGGTCTCCTGTCAACCGTGTCGCGTACGCAAGCAGGGCTTTGCCGTGCTCGGCGTAGAGCGCACGGATCAGCGCTTCGTGACTCGCGCTTTGTTGAGCGCGAGACCTCAGTACCGCCATCACCCACTCCGTCTCCCAATGCTTCGACCTCAACACGAGACCGTCGGCGTCACCGTTCAGCCATGGAACGTGGTGCTCGCCACACGGTCAGCAGTGACGACCCTCGTTGAGGCAGGAGACGACCTTCGTCATCTGGCCTGCCGTGAGGACGTCTACAAAACCGGCGTGGTCGGTTACCGGGTTGTGCTGCTGTTCGGAGAACGCGTCCACCGCGATGGGCACGTCGTCGGGTACGTCGTAAGAGACGACGACCCGCAGTTGTGGCACCGGGAAGGTGCCGGATGGACAGAGCCCGTTCGCGGCCGGGAAGACGAGGTGTGCGCGGTGGTCGTCGCTGTCCGTGTCGAGCCCGTTCCAGCAGCTCGGCCAGTCGAAGGTGCGAGTGACCTTGCCGTCGGGGCACTTGGGGTAGTGCATCGTGAACCGGTCGGGGAACCCGGCACATCCCCACTGTGCGTGTGCCTGCGCCGGCCCCTCGGTGCCCGCGACCGGGTCTCCCGTCATCGTCCGCAGGAAGCGGGGCATCGGCACGACGTGTGTGGTCGGGCTGCCTCGGAACTGCACGGTCACCTTCTTCGGGGGAAGGATCTCCCCGATGTTGCCGTGGTGTGTGTCCGTGACCCCCGGGGTGGGGGTGGTGGGCCGGTCCTGGCGGCGCAGTACCGGCCAGTAGTATGTGGACTTGTTGCTGCTGGTGCATGTGGTTTCGGCCGCCGCGAGGTCGGCGTCGGTGGAGAACGCGGTGGTCGACAGGTTGCCGACGTAGTCGTGGGTGTGGTGGGCGCCGTTCTTCAGGCCCGGGGACACCACGAGGTTGTCCGCGTTGCGGTGCCGCCCCTGAGCGTTTCGGCCGCAATCCTCCGTGAAGGTGCCGGTGGAGGCGCCTGGCCCCGGGGCGGGCGGTGTGCTGCGCGGCACGTGGTTGATGTCGACGAAATCCTCGGGGAAGGGGCCGATGTCCAAGCCCGCTCCGTTGGTGTCACGGCTGCCGGCCGACACCACCAGCGACAGTGCCGCCACCACGGCCACGACGGCGATAAGGGACAGGGACAGCCCGACGCGGCCAAACGGGATTCCTCGTTGCACGTTCAACAGGTTGCCACAGGGATCTGCGTGGTTGGACACGAGACCGGTTACTTACGAGTGTCTTGCGCTTTCGTAACCCAAGCGTCGCCTATCCGGCGATAAATCTTCATGAAACGACGGAGAACTCTCTGTCTCCACCCGAACATGCACATTCGAGGCTTCGTCCCACCGTCATGTCGCCGTCGGGGTCATGTCGCCGTCGGGGCGGCGTCGTGGGAGGGGCCTTCATGCGCCGATCACCCCGACGAGCGCCCCGGCGCCCCCGTGCGAGCCGAATGTCTCGCGAAGGCGATACGCACTGGGGCTCTTGCTGGCGCTTGACAGGGGTGCCGCACTGACCGCCTGATGGGTGTCACGACATGCATGTCACGACATGTATCGCCCGAGGAGTTCATCATGAACCTGGTCAATCGGGTCTCGGCCGTCAGTACTGGCACCGTCCAGATCCGTCCGGAGCACGTCGAAACCAACGGCACCCCGCTGTTGTGGTGGGTCAACACCTCTCGCCAGTGGACCGCTCCCCGTCCGATCAACGTGTACGTGATCGAACACGACAAGGGGCTGGTGCTGTTCGACACCGGCCAGGACCGGCACTCGGTGACCGATCCCGGGTACTTCCCCGGCGGTCCGGCCGGACACATCTACCGTCGGCTCGCCAGGTTCGACATTCCCCCGGATGCGACCTTGACCGGGCGACTTCGCGATCAGGGTTACGACATCGCGGACGTGCGCGTGGCGATCGTCTCTCACCTGCATCAGGACCACATCGGCGGCTTGCGGGAGCTGCCGAAGTCGGCACAGGTGCTGGTCAGCGCGGCAGAGCTCGCTGAGGTCGACAAGAGGTTCGCGGTTTTCGCCGGCACCGGGGCATGCCCATCCTCGCCGCCCACCTCGCTCCTCGCGACAGCGTTGGAGCGGCACGCGAGGGCGCTGGCTTGAGAACAGTTGAGCAGCTTCGCTACCTCATCCTCGCGGCGCAACGAGAAGGCAACCGCCGGCTGACCGCGATGATGTCCGAGATCGGTGTCACGCCGGCGCAATCAGAAGCATTGCGCATCATCGCCGATCACGGCCCGCTCGCTCTCAGGGAGCTCGGCGACATGATCGTGTGCGACACCGGCACGAGCCCAAGCCGGATCGTGGACCGCCTCGTCGCCGCGGGCCTCGTAAGGAGAACTCCCGACGAGCACGACCGGCGACAGGTGAGGCTCACGCTCACCCCACAAGGCCGCGACAAAGCCCACCGCGTCGCCGAGATCGAGAACCAGCTCTACGACCTGCTCGACCGCGCCACCGAAGGCACGGACATCGACGCTTTGATCACATTCCTCCACGCGTTCACCCGACAGTCGCCGGCCGGACTCGCCCTGGCGAACCGCCTCGCCGCCGAAGAAAGGCAACCAAAATGACCTTCGAGCTGAGCCTCGACGTCATCGCCCCGCCGGCCAGGGTGTTCGCATTCGTCGCCGACTTCACGACCATGCCGAGGTGGTACGCCGCGGTGCGGCGCGTACGGCGCGTCGAAGGCACGGGCGGTCTCGGAACGCGATATGAGGTGCACCGGGACCTGCCCGGCGGAGCCGTCCTCAACGACCTGGCGATCACCAGCTATTCGGACGGCGACGAGGTCACCTTCACATCGCTGAGCGGGCCGACTCCGTTCGTCTACCGCTACCGCGTCCAGCCCGTACGGGACGCGACGCAACTCACCCTGGAGGGCACGATCAGCGCGGCCGGGCTCCCGGGCCCGGCCGGGCATCTCGGGCCGCTGGCCGAGAGGCTCTTCAAGCGCGGGATGCGGGACAACCTCGGCACGCTGAAAAGAATCCTGGAGCAGTAGGACATGCGCAGGAGGCGGATCTTGAGCGTGTGAGGCGACGGCGTCACCGACCTGCTCCACCGCAGCGGCTCGACGGCCGAACCGAGGGAAGAACCGTGTGGATCTTCGGCGATCCGGGCGGCGTGACCACGCTCTGCCGTGGGCCGTAGATGGTGACGGGCCGCACCACGCCGATCCGACCCCGTGGGCAGGCGTCTCCTGGGTGCCGAGCGCGTCGCCGGGCGCGGGCAGGTGATCGTGCGTCAAACCCTGTTGTCAGTGCCTGCTTATAGAGTTCAAGCATTACTCGGGGAAGCTCGGAGAAGGAGCAGAAACATGTCCGCCAACAAGATCCAGCACAAGGTGAATCACGTCGCGCTGGTAGTGGACTGTTCGGGTTCCATGCATCAGCACCAGAGTCAGCTCATCCGTGTCGTGGACGAGTTCGTAGCGGGCCTGAAGGCCGAGTCGGACAGCCTCGGCCATGAGACCCGGATCAGCCTCTACTCCTTCGACCACAGGGTGGAGAATCTGGTCTGGGACATGGACGTGAAGCATCTGCCGTCCATGCGGGGTCTGTACAAGGTCAACAATGGCGCTACGGCCCTTATCGAGGCTTCTCTGAAGTCCCTGGACGACCTGGGTCATATCTGGGAGGAATACGGCGAGCACAGCTTCCTCCAGATCGTGGTGACGGACGGCGAGGAGAACGCCTCCGGTGGTGACCGGAGGCACGACGGCGACATGGCCATCCTCGGCCCCTGGCTCGACAAGATCGCGGCGAAGATGGGCGGGCTTCCGGGCCACTGGACGTCCGCGATCCTCGTCCCGAACTCCCTGGCGAAGCGCACCGCCCAGAACTACGGTTTCCCGGCCGGAAACATCGCCGTCTGGGATGCGGATTCCCAGGAGGGCGTCGAGGAGGCGATCGGCACCGTGCGTGCTGCCGCCACCAGCTTCCTCCGTGGCCGCGAGCAGGGCGTGCGCGGCACGAAGAACCTGTTCGCCGTCGGCCAGGACATATCGGTCGACGAGGTGCGGGCGAACCTCGAACCGATTCCGGCCGACAAGTACCGACTCCTGAAGGTCGACAAGGAGATCGAGATTCGCCCCTTCGTCGATTCACATCCGGGCGTGACGTACGAACGCGGTTCGTGTTACTACCAGCTGGGCACCCGGGCTCAGGTTCAGCCCAACAAGGAAGTCATCGTGGTCGAGAAGGACACCGATCGCGCCTATACGGGCGACGCGGCACGCAGCCTTCTGTTCGGTACGGGTATCCAGGGGACCGTTTCCGTGAAGGCGGGGAACAATCCCAAGTTGGAGGTGTACGTGCAGAGTCGTTCGGTGAACAGGAAGCTCAAGCCGCAGACACGTCTGCTCATCATGCTCTGAAATCCAAGAAAAGAGTGCGGAGCGGGTGGGTCCAGGATCAGCCACGAAACGTCGGCCGGTCGTGGACCTCACCCCTTTGCCGGCTCCGCTTTTTCGGGAAAGGCGTCAGCGGCGCGTGCCGCTCACGGCGCCCCGGCCTCACACGTCCTGCGGCGGCAAGCTCGGCAGGAGTTGTTCCAGCGTGACGGGGAAGTCCCGTACACGCACACCCGTCGCGTTGAACACGGCGTTGGCGACCGCCGCGCCCGCGCCGCAGATGCCCAGTTCGCCGACGCCCTTGGCGCCGAGGGGGTTGGCCTTGTCGTCGGAGCCTTCGAGGATGACGGCGTCGACCTCGGGGACATCGGCGTGGACGGGCACCATGTACTGCGCGAGATCCCGGTTGACGAACGCGCCGGAGCGTACGTCGACGTCCACCCCTTCCTCCAGGGCCATCCCCAGCCCCCAGATCATGCCGCCCATGAGCTGCGAGTGTGCCGTCCTGGCGTTGAGGACGCGGCCCACCGAGAAGACGCCCAGCATCCGCCGGAGCCGGATCTCGGCCGTGTCGGCGTCGACGCCGACTTCCGCGAACTGGGCTCCGTAGGTGTTGATCGAGTAGGCCGCGTAGTTCGGGTCCTCCCTCGCGGGCGGTGTCACGCCCTCCGCCTCCAGACCCGCCTCTGTTTCCCCATCCGGGCCCCCGCCCCCCGCCCGGACACGCGCCACGATCTCGCCCAGCCCCTCCGCCACACCATCGATACGCACCCTGCCGTCCGCCAACACCGCAGCCGCCGGGTCCCGGCCGTACAGCGGGGAACGCTCGTCGCCGCACGCCGCCGTCAGCAGCTTCTCGCGCAGGACCGCGCACGCATGGTGGACCGCGGTGCTCGAATTGCCCGCGCCCCACGAGCCGCCGGACCCCGCGCTGACAGGGAACTCGGAACGCCCCAGCTCCACCCGTACCCGTTCGGGCGGCAGTCCCAGCCCGTCGGCGGCGACCTGCGTCAGGGCCGTGTACGTCCCCGTGCCCAGGTCTGTCATGTCCGACAGGACGACAGCGCTGCCGTCCGCCACCACCCGGACCCGTACCCTCGTCGCCGCCTGGGGATGCGGACGGATCGCGGAGGCGACGCCGTAGCCGACCAGCCACCGCCCCTCCCGCAGACTCGCGGGCCTCGCTGCGCGATGCTTCCAGCCGAAGCGGCGCGCCCCTTCACGCAGACAGTCCACGAGATGACGTTCGCTGAACGGCACGCCTCGCTCAGGGTCCAGCTCAGGCTCGTTACGGATACGCAGCTCGACCGGGTCCATCGACAGCTGATGCGCCAGTTCGTCCATCGCCGACTCGACCGCCAGCAGTCCCGGCGCGTGCCCAGGGGCACGTACGTCCTCTCCGCGCGGCAGATCGAGCGAGGTCAGCCGGTGGCTCGTCGCCCGGTGTGGAGCTGCGTAGAGGCTGCGCGTCGTGGCGGCGATCTGCTCCGCGTACTCCACGTCGGGGTTGGTCTGCATCGTGACGTCGTGGGCGATCGCGACCAGCCGGCCGTCCCGCCCCGAGCCGAGGCGCACATGCTGGTGCGATGCGGGGCGCACCCCGACGAGGGGGAAGGTCTGCTGCCGGGTCAGCGCGATCTTGACCGGCTGGTCCAGCGCGCGGGCGGCGATCGCGGCCAGGATCGTCTCGTAGTGGACACGCAGCTTGGAGCCGAATCCCCCGCCGACATACGGGCTGGCGATATGGATCCGCTCTTCGTCCACCAGGAGCGTGGTGGCGATGGACGTACGCGCCGAGTGCACGATCTGGGTACTGGTGTGGACGATCAGGTCCTCGCCGTGCGGCACGACGAGACACGCGTGCGGCTCCATGGGCTGGGAGGACTCGCACGGCGTCGTGTAGTGCCGATCGATCCTGACCTCGGCGGCGGCGAACCCGCTCTCGATATCACCCACCGCCGTGTCGGCCGCGAGGCCGATCTTCATCTTGTGCGGCGGATGGGCCTGATCCAGACGTGCGGCGAGATCGTAGTGTCCCTGCTCAACGGAGTACGAGACGTCGACAAGACCGGCCGCCTCCCGGGCCTGTTCGAAGGTGGCCGCGACGACGAGCGCCACGGGTTCACCGTGGAAGTGGATATCGGGGCTGGTCAGGGCGGGAAAGGCGCGTGGGAACTCCAGGAACGTGGAGTCGTTCCAGGTGCCCTGCGGCGGAGCGTTGTGATGGGTCATCACCATACGTACGCCGGGGAGGCGTTCGGCGCGTGCGGTGTCGATACGTGTGATACGGCCCTTGCCGATGGTCGCGCCGACGATGTACCCGTAGAGCGGCGGCCCGACTCCGTACCGCTCCTGCGCGTCCCACTCCTCGTATACGTAGGTGGCGCGGCCGGTGACCTTCAACGGGCCGTCGACGCGGTTGAGCGGCCGGCCGATCACCGCCGCTTCCCGCCCGCCGGTCTTCTCCGCCCCGGCTCTCTCCGCTCCGGCCTTGTCCCCTCCGGCCTTCGTCACCCCGGACTTCTCCTCCGCGGCGTTTTCCACCATGGCTTTCTCCACCATGGCCTCCTCACCTCGCCCGGGTCGCCCGGGTCGCCCGGTCCAGCGTGCGGCACAGCGTGCGCCGGGCCAGCTCGATCTTGAAGTCGTTGGCGCCCTGCCCCACCGCGTCCCGCATCGCCGCCTCGGCCGCGGCGCGGTAGGTCGCCATCGTGGCGGGACGGTCCCGCAGCGCGGCCTCCGCCTCGACCGACCGCCAGGGTTTGTGCGCCACGCCGCCGAACGCCACCCGGGCGTCTGTGACCGTCTTCTCGTCCGACAAGCCACCGTCCGTGGAGCCGCCCCCCGTCGAGACGACCACCGCCACGGAGACCAGCGCGAACTCGTACGAGGCCCGGTCCCGTACCTTCCGGTAGAGCTGCCCGCCCGGCGGGGGCGGGGGCAGTTCGACGCCCGTGATCAACTCGCCGGGCCGCAGGACCGTCTCGATGTGCGGGGTGTCTCCAGGCAGCCGGTAGAAGTCCCCGATCTCCACAGCACGCGTGGACCCGTCGGCGTCGAGGAGCTCGATCCGCGCCTCCAGCACCGTCATCGCGACGGCCATGTCCGAGGGGTGGGTCGCGATACAGGCGTCGCTGGCGCCGAGGATCGCGTGCGTACGGTTGAAGCCGCCGATCGCACCGCAACCGGAGCCGGGATCAAGCTTGTTGCAGCCCGAGTCCGCGTAATAGAAGTACGGGCAGCGCGTGCGCTGCAACAGGTTGCCGCCGACGGACGCCTTGTTGCGCAACTGGCCCGAGGCACCGGCGACGAGCGCCTCGGACAGGACCGGGTAGCGGGTCCGCACGCGGGCGTCGGCGGCCACATCGGAGTTCGCGGCCTGCGCGCCGATCCACAGTCCTCCGTCCGGCAGCTCTTCGACGCTCCCCAGGGGCAGCCGGCTGATGTCCACGAGATGGTCCGGCCGCTCGATCTCCAGCTTCATCAGATCGAGCAGATTGGTGCCACCGCTGATGAACTTCGCGCCGGGACGGGACACCGCCGCCACCGCGGCCCGCGCGTCCGTCACGCGCTCGTAGGTGAAGGGCTTCATCGCGGGTCTCCCTGCGTATCTCCCTGGCCGCCCTGCGCGTGCGCGACGTCTTGCGCGTGCGCGACGTCGCGGATGGCCGAGGCGATGTTCGGATAGGCGGCGCACCGGCAGATATTGCCGCTCATACGCTCGCGGATCTCCTCGTCGGTCAGCTCGACCCGCGAGGAGGAGACATCGGCGGTGGCATGGCTGGGCCAGCCCGCCTCCACCTCACGGAGCATGCCGACCGCCGAACAGATCTGACCCGGGGTGCAGTAGCCGCACTGGAAGCCGTCCCGCGCTACGAAGGCCGCCTGCATGGGGCTGAGTTCGCCCGGTTTCCCCATTCCCTCGATCGTCACGATCTCGTCGTCCTGGTGCATCACGGCGAGCGTCAGACAGGAGTTGACGCGCCGACCGTTGATCAGCACCGTGCAGGCGCCGCACTGGCCGTGGTCACAGCCCTTCTTGGTGCCGCTCAGACGCAGATGCTCGCGCAGCGCGTCGAGCAGCGACGTACGCGGATCCACTTCGAGGGGCCATGAACGGCCGCTGACGGTCAAGGTGATGGCCGAGAGGGGCACGGCCCGGTCCTGCTCCTGTGGCGTGCCGTCCTGCGTCTCCCGGTCCTGTACCTCCCGGTTCTGCGTCTCCCGGTCCTGGGGCTCGCTCATCGCACTCTCCTGGCGCCCTGTCAGACGCGAAGCTGGGCCGGTGCGAGAGGCTCGACCCCCGCACGGCGGACACGGGTGCCGCCCGGCAGAAGGCTTCGGGGCGCGTGGCGCTCTCCTCGCTGCCCGCATTTGCCCGCATTCGAAATGACGTACAGCTTCACCGTAACCCCGTCGCGGTGGACCCGAAACTTCACGGACCAGGCGCTACGAACTTCAGCGATCAGGCGTCGGCCTCACCGGCCGGGAGGGGGCGTGGAGACCGCTCAGTCCATTGTCGTCCAGGGCGTCCCTGGCAGCCTCGGTGAATGCCGACAGGCTCTCCATCAGGGGTTGAACCGTCTGCTCGAACGAGATGAGCAGGGCGTCCGTGTGCGGTGGCAGTTTCGTGGCCGGATCCTCCTCGTGATCCTTTCTGATACGTCCCAGCTCCACGCAGAGGGAAGAGATCACGTCGGCGGACTGGGCGAGTTCCTCCGCGAGCGTCGACACATGTTTGGGACCTGCCAGGGCGATGTCGAACCACACGGATTTCATGTCCGACGCCCGGTCCCGGCAACCACGCACATAGGCGCTCGTGAAATCGGTGAGGGCGTGGGGCCCGGGTTCCCGCTGCCCGATCGCCTTCCGCAGCCCTTCCGTCGCGGCGATGAACGCCCGGTAGACCGCGAGGCGTGGTTCACGGCGCTGTCTGTGGTGCTCGGTATGGGCCGCGATCCGGGCCGTCTCGCGCTGGGAGCGGCCGGTGGCGAACGCCGCTCCGATGGTGGCGACCGTTGCCGCCAACGCGCCGCAGACCGCGGCTAAACCTGCGTCCATGACAGTAGAGTGTGGCCGCTGCCGGCGCCGAGCGCGAGACCGCCGGTGACTCCAAGAGGCCTATGGTCCCGGTCTGGCCCCCTCAGGAGCCGACCCGGCGGCGGCAGCCGTATCGGCGCGGCCGTTCCACCCGGACTGGACACCGCCCCGGCTTCCGCCCCGGACTGGGTGTTGCCCGGCACATACGCCCTGTGAGGGTGGCCGCACAGCCCCACGAAAGCCCGAAGGACCCGCCCGTACGGTGTGGTCGTACGGGCGGGTCCTTCGCCGTGACCCGGTCGGCGCGGCACCCGGCCTGCCGGGCCGGTCAGCGCACCTTCGCCAGGTGGATCTGCTGCGTCCAGTCGCGCTGTGTACGTGTCGCCGCGCGGTCGCTGGTGAAGACCACGACCCCCTGATGCAGCGCCGGCCAGGTGTTGTTGCCACGCGTCGTCACCTGCCGCGCCGCCGACCAGCCCGCCTTCGTGTGCAGCGTCGCGGTGAAGACCTTCCACCGCCAGTCCGCCGCGCGGGAGTCGTACCACACCGCCCGTACCGCACCGTCCGGGTCCTGGCTGAGCCTGACCCGCTGGCTCATCGCTTCGGGGGCCGTGCCGACCTGCTCGAACGGCGTCCAGGTCGTGCCGCCGTCGGTCGAACGGCTCGCCCGCAGCTGGAGGTTCGCCCCCGAGCTCTGCAGCGCGCCGCTCTCCCACCCGGCGACGAACGTTCCTTCGGCGTCGACGGCCAGACCCGGATGCCTGTCGGCGCGGTCCGTGACCGCGCTGACCTGCACGGGGGTTCCCCAGCTGTGGCTCGGACTCTTACGGACGGCGGCCAGGATCTGCCAGTTGTCGGGATCCGTGCCACCGCTCGCAGGCAGCCCTGCGGGCGGGGTGTGACCGGTCCACAGCGGATCCGGGTCAAAGCGGTTGTCCTGCCAGGTGATCACCGCGTGCCGGTGGTCGTCGACGGCGATCGCCGGGAACAACGACGCCGGGTAGCGCGGGGAGCGCGAGTCGTCCGCCGTGCCGGCGGAGACCGTCTTGCCCGCCGCCGAGATGTTCACGGCGGCCTTGTCGACGCCGACTGTCTGGGCGAATACGTCGAACGCGCCACCGCTGTTGTCCGACCAGGCAACCAGCGGGTGCTTGTCGTCGGTCAGCGCGATGGCCGGGTGGATCGCGCGGCCCTCATCCTTGCTGAGCCGCTGGGGGGCCTTGAAGGAATGGCCGCCGTTGGTGCTCTGCGCGAGCAGGATCACCGGCCGGTGCGGCTGCTCCTTGCCGAGTTCGTCCCGCCACACCACCCATACGTTCTTGTCGGAGGCGACGACGCGCGGGAAGCGCGCGGTGGCCGAGCCGCCGGACAGTGTGAGGGTCCTGGTGAGTTTGCCCTTGTTGTCGAGCTGACGATAGACGACCTTGGTGGCCCCGTCCTCGTGGAGTTCGGCGACGACGTGGGTGACCTTGCCGTCCACGGCCACATCGGGGAATCCCGTGAACACGCCCTGCTCGCCGATCACCATCGTCGCCTTGTCCTTGCCCGTGTCAGCGGCCGGGAGCGCGATCTCCGGTATGGGGTCGGCCGGCGCACCGAGGGACAGGAAGACCGGCGAGGTCGAACCGCGCAACTGGTCGGGACGGCCGGGGTCGGCTTCCGAGCCGGAGGCGCTGCCGGGGGAGCGGGCCTCGGCCCGGTACCAGGTGTGGTCCCCGTTCTTGATCACCAGTGGCAGTACGTAGGTCTCGTTCGCCTTCCGCGGCGTGAATGTCGCGACCGGTCCCGCGGAGCGGCCGGGCGCCGCGTACACATGGAGCGTGGTGCCCGCGCCGCCCTTGACCGTCACCCGCAGCGTGGCCTTCCTGGGCAGGCGGCGCTCGGCCACGACGATCTCGTCGCCGCCGATCGCCTCGTACACCCCATCTCCGTCGGCGTCCGCCTCGATGGTGACGAAGGGGCCGTCGATGTTCTGCGAGACCGTCGTACGGCCGGCACGGAACGCGTCCAGGACGCCCCGTACGGAGCGCTCGCCGGCGAAGACATGCGTGGTCGGCTGTCCGGGCCCCGCGATGTCCCACAGCTCACGGAAGTGGCAGTCACTGGCTGCGGCCACCCCGAAGCGGAAGCCTGCGTTCCAGCGGTTCTCGGCGTAGTCCATCTGCGCGTCCGGGTCGCCCGCTACGTTCAGCACCTCGACCATGTTCATGCCCTGGACGCTGGCGTTGTCATTCACACCGTCGGCCGGGGTGTACTCGCCGTCGTCCGGGTGGGCCTGTGACCAGACGGCGTCCTGCGCGTGCAGGTCCCAGACGGACTGCTGTACGTGCCGGAAGGCCGCGGAACCCGCCGGGTTGGCGCCGTCGACGATGACGTCCACATTGCCGAGGACGATGCCGTGCGGGGAGCCGTTCGCCTCCTCGCCGGGGATCAGGAGCAGCTTCGACGACTTCCACTGGGGGTCCCAGTGCTGGTCGTAGGTGCGGTGGTCGGTCAGCGGCATGAAGGCGAGACCGGTCTTCTCGCCCTGCGCGATCTGGTCCCCGACGGGCAGGTTGCCTGGCTTCGTCTGTTTCGACGTCTGCCGCGGTGCGCTGCCGTCCGACGAGTGGTCGTCGTGGACGTGGGTGTCGCCTGCCAGCCACTGGCCCTTTGGTGCCCTGGGCCCCTTGCCGGCGCCGCCCTTGCCACCCTTGTCCGCGGCGAATCCCGCGTGGCCTGCTCCGGTGGCCGCGTCGGCGGAGCCGGCGCCCATGCCGGCCACCGCGACAGCGGCGCCCGCCACGACCGCGAATCTCCTGCGGGTCAGCTCGGTCGGTTCCGCCGCACTGCGCGCAGAGCCCGGTTCTCTCGGTGTATCCATCGACGCACGCCTTTCCTGTACCGCTTCACTCCGAAGCGGTGCGAATCGGCACCGATGTTAGAAACCTCATTGTTCGGTGAAATGAACCCATCACGAACCATTCGCGCCGCACGGCGGAACACCGTCAGTGGCCGGACGCGGGTCCGGCGTCGTGATCATGGCCGCCGGCCTGGTCACGGCCACCGTCCGGCGACCCCGACGTGTCAGGCGGCCTGCGGCCCCTGGTGGGTTCGGTGGGTTCGGCGGATTCGGTGGGTTCGGTGGGTTCGGTGGGTGAGAGTGCGGCGAGAAGTCGCAGCTTCTCGTCGCTGTCGCTGTCCTTGTCGGGGTAGTAGACAACGAGGATGACGTCGTCGACGGGGAGTTTGTCGCGGTGGAGCCGTAGTTCACCGACGACGGGGTGGTGGACGGTGGTGGTGCCTCCGTCGAGGTCGCGGACGTCGTGTCGGGCCCACAGGGTGCGGAACCGCTGGCTGGACAGTGCGAGCTCGCCGACGAGTTCGACGAACCGGGGGTTGCCGGTGTCGTCCCCGATGGTGGTGCGAAGAGTGGCGATGAAGTCGGCGGAGGCTTGCGCCCAGTCCTGGTGGAAGGCTTGTTCCTCGGGATCGAGGAGGAGGGAACGAAGCCGGTTCTGGCCGGGTCGCAGGCGCGGGGAGAGGGCGACGGCCATGGGGTTGGAGGCCAGGACGTCGAAGGCGCGTCCTTCGACGAACGCGGGAATCTGAAGGTGGGCGAGGAGCTGGCGCACCCGTGCCGGTACGTGCTCGGGTCGCTTGCGGCGCGGTGCTCTGGGACGTGCCGCCGCGAGGCCGAGCAGATATGTCCGCTCGACGTCGTCGAGACGCAGGACGCGCGCGAGTGATTCGAGGACCTGGGGCGAGGGGTTCTTGTCGCGGCCCCGCTCCAGGCGCAGATAGTAATCGGCGCTGATTCCGGCGAGCAGGGCTACTTCCTCACGGCGCAGGCCGGGGACGCGGCGGTTGCCGCCGGGCGGGAGCCCCGCCTGCGCCGGGGAGACCAGCTCACGCCGGGCGCGGAGGTAGCTGCCGAGCTGGTTGCCGGATTCCTCATCCTTCATAACGCCACCGTAATGCGGTGCGCGCGTCCCGGAGGGGGCCCTGACAGGACCAGGGAAGACGGGGGCCCTGCCACACTCGGCGGATGACGTCAAGACTTGCGGCATCACTGTTTGAGAAGGACAGAGATCATCGCCGAATGCGCCGCGGGCCAGAACGCCGTCGGTGCTCCGAACTGAAGGGAAGACCTCGTGGATCTCTCCAACCGCACCGTTTTCATCGTCGGCGGAACTTCTGGCATCGGCCGGGAACTGGCCCGGCGGTTCGCCGCGGCAGGCAGCACCGTGGCCGTCGGCGGTCGCAGCGCTGAGGCGCTCTCCGAACTTTCCGACGAGGGCATCGGCACGTTCGGCATCGATGTCACCGACGGTGACTCCGTGGCACGTGCCCGTGACGCCGTACTCGCCCAGTACTCCGAGCTGGACACCGTGGTGACCATGTCGGGCGTCATGCTCATGGAGGACCTGCGCGACCCGGTGCACTTCGAGGCGGCGCGGACGACAGTCGACACCAACCTGGTCGGCACCATCCGGGTCATCGACGCCTTCACCCCGCACCTGGTCCAACGCGGCGCCGGCACCTTCGTCACCGTCACCTCCGGCATCGCCTTCCTGCCGTTCCCGCCCATGCCCACCTACGCCGCCTCGAAAGCCGCGGTACACGCCTACTCCGAGGCACTGCGCGCACAACTCGACGGCACCGGCGTCGGCGTCGTCGAGCTCGTCCCCCCGGCCGTCGCCACGGCAGGACAGGAGAAAGTGAACCCGCACGCACTGCCGCTCGACGGTTTCGCCGCCGAGGTCATGCGGTTGCTCTCACAGAACCCCACCCCTGACGAGATCCTGGTCGAGCGGGTTCTCATGCACCGCTGGGCCGAGCGCGATGGCACCTACGACGACCTCGTCGCACAGCGGTCCCAGGCCCTTGCCATGCTCCCCAGCCGCCAGGACTGACAGCTCCCTCACCGGAGTTGTTCACATGTGTCGCTGGTGTGTGCGTAACGTGTGGGGGAGCATGGGCTTGCCCCGCCCGGGATGTGCGGGGAACACGGGAGGAGAGCGCGATGAACGCGGAGCAGGCACCGGTGAACCGGAGAATCGACACGGGGACGCCGCATTCGGCCCGGGTGTGGAACTACTGGCTTGGAGGCAAGGACAATTACGGGGTCGACCGGGAACTCGGCGCCCGGTTGGAGGAGATGTTCCCGCAGATCATCGACATTGCCCGTGCTTCGCGCCGGTTCCAGGCCAGGGCGGTGCGGTATCTGGCGAAGGAGGCCGGGATACGGCAGTTCCTGGACCTTGGTACCGGGCTGCCGACGGCCAACTCCACCCACGAGGTGGCCCAGGAGGCCGCCCCGGAATCGCGGATCGTGTACATCGACAACGACCCGATCGTGCTGGCCCACGCACGCGCGCTGCTCGTCGGCAGCCCTGAGGGCGCCACGGACTACGTTCCCGCGGATCTGACGGACTCGAAGACGGTGCTGGATCAGGCCGCGAAGACCCTCGACCTCACGCAGCCGGTCGCGGTGATGCTGCTCTCCACCTTGGGCCATGTCGTGGACGACGACCGGGCCGCCGCCCTGCTGCGCAGCTACCTGGACGCCGTCGCCGTCGGCAGTTGCCTTGTCCTGTGCGACACGATCGAAACGCCGATGACGCGCTCTGCGTCGGACGAGTACGAAAGCGGTGGCGCCCTGCCGTACAAGTCACGTCCCGCCGAGATCGTCCGCTCCTTCGCGGACGGTCTGGAGCTGGTCGACCCGGGGTTCGGCTCGATCAGTCTGTGGCGCCCCGAGGAGCCGTTCACCGGGACGCCGGTGGAGCAGTGGGGGTTCGTCGGGATCAAGCGCTGAGGGCTGTCCGACACATGGCGCCGTCCGCCCGGAGGGCGGGGCTCGCGACGTTCGGCGGCCCCACGCTTCGGGATTCGGCGGCGTCACCGGTGTCCGTCACAGCCCGAGTCCGCGCTGGGCAGGTCCGCGCGGTTCTCCCAGGGCGGCGGGAGAGTTCGAGGCGGTCGAGGGGCTCCGGGACGACGCGGATCACACCACCCGCGTCGCGGTCGGGCCTGCGCTGGACGGACTGGAGCGCAGGCCCGACCGCGAGCTGAACTGAGCGTCGGGCCAGATACTTTCAGCCGGTGATCTTGAACGTGGCCGATGAGTCGTTCTGAGTCGCGACCTGGCCCGGGAACAGATTCTGCACCGTGTTCCCCGTGAAGGACCCTGTGCCGGTGACTCCCGTCGGGATCCAGATTCCCTGCTTGGCAGGGCGGTCGATCGTGTTGTTCGTCAGTTTTACGTTGACGCGCGTTCGATCGATGTGGAGGCCCGCACGGAGGGATCCGCGCATGACGTTGTCGCTCATGGTCACGTTCGAGTAAGCGGTCGGAAACAGCGAGGTGCTGGACGGAGAGCCGATGCGCACACCGTGCCGGACGCCGTTCCAGCCACCGCCGCCGAGCAGGACATTTCCACTGACCGTGACCGACTGCAAGGGGTGTCCCGTGTCGCCGAACACACTGAGCTCCAGCGCGCTGTTCGAGGACACGCTGTTCACCAGGTTGTTTCTCACCTCGATGTTCTGTCCGCCGGCGACCCGGATGCCGTTGGCCCACCAGGGCGCGATCGCGGTGTTGTTGAGGATCTTTGTACCGCTCATCTGGCCGTTGGCGCCGTCGGCGCCGGCGTCGGAGTACGTGGCGAAGGAATCGTCACCGGTGTTCCGGGCGAAGTTGTTCCGGACCGTGATGTTGAGGCCGAGTTTGTCTGGATTCGGCGTGTTGCCGTTGTTGACGTTGAAACCGTCACCGTAGGTGTCCGCGGTCCGGCTGTTCTGGATAACGCCGTTGGTGCCCGACAGCCAATTGGCGTCAATGTGTCGCGTCCAGATCCGGTCGATCAGCCAGCCACCGGCGCCGCTGGCATTGATTCCGTAGTCCGAACCGCCGGTGCCACCGACTCCCCGCCAGATGGCATTGGCGTCGACCTGAAGGTCCGTCAGCGTGGTTCCCGAGCCCACCAGGATCTGCGAACGCCAGGAGTTGGCCGGAAGAGGAACCTTACGATAGATGGTGGAATGCCACATCCCGGCACCCTGTACTTTCACGCCGGTGAAGTTCAACGGCGTGGGTGCCAGACTGTTCGTCAGGTATTTTCCCTGCGGGATCCACACCGACTTTCCCTGCGTTCGGGCGGCATTCACCGTGTTCTGGATGGCGACCGTCGAATCCTTCACGAAGTTCGGATCCGCGCCGTAGCTGACGACGGAGAGTGAGTCGGCCGGTTGGGTCCGCGCGGCGCCGACGTTTTCCAGGTCAACGGAGTCGATGTCGTAGACGGCGGCTGTGTTGGCAGCGTCCTTCTGGAGTTTGATGGTGCTGCCCGCGGCGATCGGAGCACCCGTGATCCAGACGGGGAATTCGTTGTAGAAGCGGTAGGGCATCCCGCCGGCGCGGGGGTCGTCGGGGTTGGTGGTCGCCTCGCGGTAGTTCCACGCTTGGTTCGAGTTCAGCGTGATCGCTTGGCGGAACGCACCGTTCACATAAAGGTTCAGCGACGCGGTGATGCCGCCGCCCGCCGGTGCGTCCGGAATCGAGACGCGGACCACGAGGGTATTGGCGTTCTTGCCCGTGTTGTTCGGCAGCGTCACCGAATCACCGGTGGCCTTCAGTTCGACCAGCGCGTAGCCCGAGGCCTCGGTCTCCAGGGAAGCCGCGGTCGGTGCCGGTGCTCCCGGGCTTATGGAGCGGAGGCGGGCGTTGCCGCCGAGCGTCCCGGTTTCGGCTTCGACCGTGACGAAGGGTGTTGTCGCGCCGGCGGCCGCGGCAACCAGTTCGGAATGAGCCGCGCCAATGACGTCGGCGCGAACCTCATTGCGGGGAAGAATGGACAGAGTGCAGGCGGCAAGCAGCGCGACGCCACAGAGGACGGATAATGCTCTTCGGTACATGCGTCACCCCTTGACGGGATCCATGGTGGGGGGAACCGGAGCCGGACGGGCGGGCCAAGACACACACCCGTCCCACTGGGCACTTCTGCCCATGCGATTCAACTGCCCAACTTCCGGCTCGTCAATAGTCCTGGCTCTGCATGAAGTTATATCTGGCGACTTACCGCTGAAAAGGATTTGGGATGGTGATGGGGTCGGTGCTGCGGGACGGCGCTGTGCCGCCGGCCTGTCCGCGGGCCGGCGGATCCGGTGCCGTCGGCTCGCCCCGGTGAGGTCGCCCGGTGAGGTCACCAGGTGACGGGCAGCTCGTGCAGGCCGTTGAAGAACTCCTTTGAGCGCCAACGCACTTCCTCCACGGGAACCGCCAGACGCAGGTCCGGCATACGGCTGAGTACTCGCTCCAGTGCCACCTGGAGCTCCAGCCGGGCGAGGTGGGCGCCGAGGCAGTAGTGCGTCCCGTGCCCGAAGCTCACATGCGTATTGTTGGCACGGTCGAGAACCACACGGTCCGGGTCGTCGAAAACATCGGGGTCCCGGTTGGCGGCGGAGGGGGAGACGATGACGGGCTCACCCGCGCGGACCAGAACCCCGCCCAGTTCGGCGTCCTCCGTGGCGTAGCGCGGCAGGCTCAGTCCGTTGAGCAGTGGCACGTAGCGCAGGAGTTCCTCGACCGCCTTCGGGATGAGACCGGGCTCGGCGCGCAGCCGGGCCGTCAGGTCCTCCTCGCCGTCCCGGGGAAGCAGCAGGAGAGAGAAGAAATTGCCGATCTGGTTGGTGGTGGTGACGAATCCGCCGACGAGGAGTTCGTTGAGCAACCCCATCAGCTCGCCCTCGGAAACACTTCCGTCCTTGTCAGCCCGGACCATGAGCGTGAGCAGATCGTCGGCGGGCTCCCGGCGGCGCGTATCCGTCCAGTCCCGCATACGGGCGAAGAAGTCCGTGGCCTGCCGCTGAATCGTCTCGGGCGAGGCGCTCCCCGAACACACGGTGTCGGCCCAGGCCCGGACATGAGGACGGTCCGACTCGGGCACGCCCACCAGTTCGCAGATAAGTGTCATGGGCAGCGGGAAGGCGAACTCCTCGATCAGGTCGGCGGGCGGTCCGATGTCCGTCATCCGGTCGAGCAGACCGTCGGCGGTCCTGCGGATCTCGTCGCGCAGTCGCTCGATACGGCGCGCGGTGAATTCCTTGCTCAGGAGGGAGCGCATCCGGGTGTGGTCGGGGGCGTCGCTGGCGATGAGGCCACCGCCCGTGCGGGGCATCCGCCCGATCCGGGGCTGGTCGCGGCTGACAGCGGCGGCGAGGCTGAAGCGGGGGTCGGACAGGACGGTACGGACATCCTCGTGACGGGTCGCCAGCCAGGCGTCCTCACCGTAGGGGAGACGCACCCGGGCCAGAGGCCGGTCCCACAGCCGACGGTATGCGGGGTGCAGATCCAGACCTTCGCTGGTCCAGAAGGGATAGTCGAGCGGCTTCGGATGCTGCGCGGAGTGCTGGTCCGGACGGGGGGACAGGGGAGACATGGGGGTGTCCGCCTTTCCTGGTGCGGTGTTTCCTGGTGTTCAGTGGGGGAGGTGCGCGGGCTCGGGCGGTGAGGACGTGTCCGGCTCGCGCACGGGAGACCCGGGACCCACGGGGATGAGGACATGGGTCGGCGGGGGCGCGGAATCATCGACGGAGGCGGTGAAGCCGACGCCGTCGTCGCGGCAGATGAACTGCATGACCTGCCGTCCGGCGCCGGCCGCCCTGATGAGGCCGCCCGTGGTGGCCCAGACACCGGAGAGATAGAAGTTCTCCAGGCCGGGCAGGACCGGACCGTGCTTCTTGACGAGTTCCTCCATGGCCTCGCCGCCCTCGACGAAGGGCTGCCAGCCGAGGAAGGTGCCCTCGTAATTGCCCGTGTAGCGGATCTGGGTGAGGGGGGTGGCGGTGTCACGTACCTGGATGGAGTCCTTGAGGCCCGGATAGCGCTCGTCCAGGAAGTCGACGACCGTGTCCCGTACCCGGCGTTTGGCGAGTGAGTACGCGCGTCCGCGCCGTACGGGCAGCGTGTGCAGCTCCCCTCCCCGGCGCAGACGGCTCAGCTGTTCCGGTCCCTCGCTCAGCTCCCGCCAGGGCGCGGTGTCGGAGAAGTACGTCGCGTAGATCACGGTCGTGTCGCGCGGCGAGAGCTCGGGATAGTACCGGCTGCGGAACTGGACATTGAGGCTCGGATGCCGGATGCCGCGCAGCCGCGAGGCGGTCTCCTCGCCGAGGAGATGCGTGGTGGTGGGCTCCCCCTGTGGAAAGGGCCGCCGCAGGCCCAGGAACACACTGACATAGCCGGGGAAGACCATGCCGGGCTCTTCGATGGTCCGGGTGAAGAGCCGCCGGTAGTCGTCGTCGAGATACCGGCCACCAAGGAATTTCATCAGGGTGGTGGGGCCGTCGCAGGCCGAGACGACGATGTCCGCGTGGTACTCGCGCCCGTCGGCGAGCCGAACGCCGACCGCGCGGTCGTTCTCGACGAGGATCTCCTCGACCTTGGCGTTGTACGTGATCTCACCGCCGAGCCGTGTGTAGCGCCGGGCGATCGACTGGGCGAGCCCCAGGGAGCCGCCCTCGGGCACCCCCGCCGACAGGTTCGCCTGCGCGGCCATCTGGAAGTAGAAGGGCAGCACAGGGAACGCGGGGTGCTTCTCGTACAGGATGTAGTTGAACGCCTCGCGCAGCAGCGGGTCCTTGAAGCGGGACGAGTACTCCGTCATCAGTACGGACATCGACGTCCGGAAGAGGTTGAAGTACGGGATAAAACCGGCCAGCATGCGCCAGCGCTCCCACCGGCTCATCAGGCCGACGGGCTTGAGGAACGGATAGGCGGGAAGGCAGGCGCGGAACTTCCGCAGTCCCGCACAGAACGAGCGGATGGGGCGGGCGTCGGCCGGCGACAGGGAGAGCAGATGGGCTTCGAGCCGGTCCGGGTCGCAGTAGAAATACACGGCCCTCCCGTCCTGGCCGCGCACGATGTTGAACACGTCGAAGTGGCGCATCTCCTTGCCCTGGAGGGCGCCCAGTTCGAGCCAGATCTGGTGCATCTCGTTGCCGGGGCCGTTGCCCAGCAGCCAGCTGATGCAGCAGTCGAACGTGAAGTCACCCCGGCCCCAGCCGGTGCAGCAGCCGCCGGGGATCTCGTGCATCTCGAAGACCTGGCTGCGGTAGCCGTTCATCTGCGCGTAGCAGCCGGTGGACAGGCCGCCGAGCCCGCCACCGATGATGATCATGGATTCCCTGCGCTTGGTGGCAGGCGCCATACGCTGCTCTCCTCGGTTTTCTGGGGCTACTGGGGCTACTGGGGGCGGGAGCTTGATCGGGAACTCGGACAGAAACTCGGGCAGGGGCAGGGGCTGCTTGGGCGCTCACCATGCGCTCACCGGACACCCCGGTGTTCGAGCTGCGGCAGCCGGCCCAGCTTTCCCGGATGCCA
This sequence comes from Streptomyces sp. NPDC102274, assembly GCF_044766385.1. NCBI lineage: Bacteria > Bacillati > Actinomycetota > Actinomycetes > Kitasatosporales > Streptomycetaceae > Streptomyces > Streptomyces sp. NPDC102274. Next base: position 61,448 of record NZ_JBIWLW010000008.1, read on the forward strand.
CGGCTCTGTTCCGCCGCTCTCCCAGGCACGGAATTCCAGCCCCAGTTCCTGGCAGATGAACTGGGTGACGAACCGTCCGCTCGCGGCTGTACGGATCAGGCTGCCACCGCCGAACCACTGCCCGGCCAGCGAGAAACCTCGCAGGCCCGGCAGCCGCATCCGGTCCTTGTTGATCAGTTCCGTGATCACGTCATCGGCGTCGGTGAAGGACTTCCAGCCCAGGATGCTGCCGCCCCGCACGCCGGTATACCGCTCGGTGGTCGTGGGCGAGGCCACATCGATGACCTCGATGGCCTCGGCGATGCCGGGGTGGTGCCGCTCCAGAAAGGCGCGGACGAAGTCGGCCACCTCCTGCTTGCGCGCCCAGTACGCCTTGCGGTCGGTGCGCCGCAAGTCCTTCCAGTACGTGTAGTCGCTGAAATACGTGCAGTGGACGACGGACTTGCCGGGTGGGGCGAAACCGTCCGAGTAGCGGGAGCGCAACTGGACCACCAGGCTTTTCTGCAGCACGCTCGGCAGGGCGGCACAGTCTTCGTCGGACAGCAGATAGGTGGTGCTGTGCCGCTCCGCGGGGTCGAACTCGCCCTTGAGCCCGACGAAGGCGGAGACGACCCCGGAGTAGACGAGCTCCGGGCGGTCCATCATCCGGAAGAGCTTGTCGACCCTGGGACTGGTGTACCGGCCGTCGAGCAGCCCGTGGATCGTGGTGTAGCCGTCACAGGCGGAGACGACGTGGTCGGCGTAGTGCCGCTCGCCACCGCGCAGTTCCACACCGACCGCGCGATCGTTCTCCACCAGGACGCGCGCCACCCGTGTGCGGTAGTCGACACGTCCGCCCAGCGAGGTGTACCGCTCCTCGACCGACCTGGCCAGGCCCAGCGAGCCGCCCTGCGGGAAGCCCGCGTTCCGGTGATGGGCGCTGGCCATGTTGAACAGGTACGGCAGCAGCGGGAAGACCTCGTGGTCCTGGAAGAAGATGAACGGGAACGCCCGGCGCAGCAGTGGGTCCTGGAACCGGCCGGAGAAGCGCTCCATACGGGTCACGGCGGTCCGCCAGAACAGCAGGAAGTCCGGCAGGATCACGCGCAACTCGGCCAGCTTCTCCCTGGGTGTCCGAAGAGGCGGGGGAGTGATGAACGGATAGTGGTTGATGTCGATGAAGCGCCTGAGATCACGGCAGAAGGCACGGATGGGCCGTGCGTCGACGGGCGAGATCTCCAGCAGGTGCTTCTCCAGCCGGTCGGGGTCGTTGTAGAACGTCACCGCGCGCCCGCCGTCGTCGACGACGGTGTTGAACATCTCGAAGTTGGCGATGGTCTTGCCGTCCAGGGCTCCGAGCTCCCGCCACACCCGGTTGGCGTCGTTGCCGGTGCCGGTGCCGGTGAGCCACTCGATGCAGTAGTCGAAGACATAGCCCTGCCGGGACCACGCCGTACAGCAGCCCCCCGGCAGGACGTGCCGTTCGAAGACACGGGTCTCGGCGCCGCTCATCTGTGCGTAGCAGCCGGTGGACAGCCCCCCGATGCCGGCGCCGACGATGATGACGCGGGGCTTGTCGCCCGGACTCCGCTCACGCCGCTGCCACACGGGCCTGGTCTCACGCGACATGTGTCTCACCTCCGGCGAGGCCGGTGACGCCGGTGAGGACGGCGACGGTGAGTTCCGCGTTCCGCGCGAGATACTTCTCGTCGAGCATCTCGGCGTGCGTGCCGCGGCCCCGCAGCAGTTCGGTGCGGGTGGTCGAGCTGCCGTGCCAGGTGCCGCGCCGGCCGGCCGAGTAGAGGGCCGCCTTCCGCTCGTCGGAGATCACGCTGACGGTCGCCGCGACCGTGCCGAGGTTGGGCGTGCGGCCGCAGAAGTCCAGGTACTCCCTGGCCTGTGCGAGCGTTTCGTCGGCGACGGCCGTGGAGCGGGTGTGGCGGTGCAGATGGCCACGCAACTCGTGCTCGAACGCCTCGATGTGCTCGGCGGCGAGCGAATGGGCCTCCAGGATGCGGTACGAGTCCATGATCACCACATGCGGGACCTCACGTCCGCGCCCCTCCAGTTCCTTGGCGACCTCGAAGGCGAGGTTGCCGCCGAGCGAGTACCCGAACACGGGGCAGGGGCCCTCGGGGCGGACTGTCTCGATGAGGTCCGCGTAGCGGATCACCTTGTCGTCGCCGTCGACGTGGTTGAAGGCGACGAGTTCGTACTGGGGCAGATGCGTGGCGAACCGACGGTAGACGAGCCCGTGCCCACCGGCCGGCGGGAAGCAGAACAGCGTGGGGCCCTGGCCGGTGTTGAACGTCAGACAGGGCCGGCCGCCGGAGATCTTGCCGGTGATGATGTCCTCGACCGTCCTGGCCATGCCGCGCAGTGTCGTGACCTTGAAGAGCAGGCTGACCGGGACGGTGATGTTGAACTCCGCCTGGAGCCGGTGGATCAGCTCGATGAGCTTGATGGAACTGCCGCCGGAGGCGAAGAAGTCGCTCCGCAGACCCACACCTCCCAGCGAGAGCAGGGACTGCCAGTGGGCGGCCATCCGTTCCTCGTAGAGCGTGACCGGTGGTTCATGGCTCTCCTCTCCGGACTCGGCCCGGGGCTCCGGCAGCGCGGCGACGTCGACCTTGCCGTTCGAGGTGAGCGGCACGGTGTCGAGCGCGGTGAAGTAGGCCGGGATGAGATAGGTGGGCAGTCGCTCGGCGAGGTGACCGCGCAGCTCTCCCGGATCCGGCTCGCTCCCCGCCACCGGTACGTAGTAGGCGCACAGGGCCGCCTCCCCCCGGGCGTCGGTACGAACCGTGACGACGGCCTGGGCGAGGCAGGGCAGGGACATCAGCGGATACTCGATCTCGCCGGGTTCGATGCGGTGGCCGCGCACCTTCAGCTGCGCGTCCGCGCGGCCGAGGAGGTGGATCAGGCCCCTGGCGTCCCTGCGGGCCAGGTCGCCGGTGCGGTAGAGCCGCTCGGGGGCGGCCCCCGGACCGCGGTCAAGGGTCAGGGACACGAAGCGCTCCGCGGTCTGTTCGGGGTCGCCCGCGTACCCGAGGGCGAGACCCGCGCCGCCGACCCACAGCTCGCCCGTGACGCCGGGCGGTACGGGGTCGTGGTGGTCGCTCAGGATGTGCAGGGAGCAGTTCGGCAGGGGCCTGCCGATCGGCACCAGCTGGTTCGGTTCGAGTCCTTCCGCGGGGCCTTCGAAGTACGCGCTGTCGATCGTCGCCTCGGTCAGGCCGTACGAATTGATCACCCGGGTGTCGGGGCCGCACAGGCCGCGCAGCCGCTCGTACTCCTCGACCTTCCACGCGTCGGAGCCGACGATCAGCAGCCGCATGAAGTCCAGCCGGTGGCCGCCGTACGCGCAGTGGTCCATGAGCGCGCGGGCGACGGCCGGGACGAACTCGGCGCAGTCGACGTCCTCGGCGGTCATCGTCTCGTACAGCCGGGCGGTGTTGAGCAGCAGATCGCGGCCGATCAGGACCAGCCGGCCGCCCGAGCACAGGGCGCGGACGAGGTCGCCGGTGAACACGTCGAACGAGACGGCGGCCAGCTGGAGATGGACGCCGGGCTCCGCGCCGAGGCCGTACTCCTCCTGCCAGGCGGCCTGGAGGGCGGCCAGGGCGCGGTGGCTGACGCGCACGGCCTTGGGGCGGCCCGTCGACCCGGAGGTGTGGATGACGTAGGCGGGCGAGTCCAGATCGGTGCGGGGGGCGTGGCGGTGCGGCGCGCCGCTGCCGCCCGCCCCGGCGGGGCCGCCCGCCACGAGGACGTCGGTGAGGATCTCGACCCCCGGGGCCGCGAGCCGTTCCCGGTCCGCGGCGCCGGTGATGACGAGGGCCGCCCCCGCGTTGTCCCGCATGTGGGTGAGCCGGTCGGTGGGATGGCCGGGATCGAGGGGCAGATACGCGGCGCCGGCCTTGAGGACGGCGAGCAGGGTGACGATCAGCTCGGGTGACTTGGGCAGGCACACGGCGACGACGTCCCCGCGGCCCGCACCCCGGTCGGCCAGGCGGCCGGCCAGGCGCCGGGCGTGGCTTTCCAGTTCGCCGTACGTCAGATGCTCGGTGCCACCCGTCTCGGACGGTACGGAGACCGCGACAGCGTCGGGGTGGCGGGCGGCGGCCTCGGAGATCAGCTGGTTCACGGGCCTGTCGTGGGGGAGCGAGCGCCCCAGCGCGGTGGAGTCATGGACGACGCGTGCGCGTTCCTCGGCGCCGAGCAGGTCGAGACGGGCCACCGGCCGGTCGGCGGGCGCGCGGGTGAGGGCGTCCAGCACATTCACGTAGTGCCGGGCCATCCGGCCCACGGTCTCGGGCAGGAAGAGATCGGTGTTGTACTTCAGGACGCAGTGGAAGCGCCGCTCCGCCTCGTCCTCGTACGCCGATAGCGTCAGGTCGAACTGGCCTTCCTCCTCGGGGAGTTCGATGTAGTCCAGGTGGTATCCGTACTGCTCCGAGGCCACCTTGTGGGCCAGCAGGATGAACATCGCCTGGAATACCGCCGACCGGCTCGGGTCGTGCTGGAGGCCCAGCTCCTCCACGAGCAGGACGAACGGGTACTCCTGGTTGTCGAGCCCGCCGAGAACGGTCCGGCGGACCTGGGAGAGCAGCGCGGCGACGGACGGGGCGCCCGACAGGTCCGCGTACAGCGGGAGCGGATTGACGAAGTAGCCGTAGACGGAGGCGAATTCCTCATCGGTGCGGCCGGTCACCGGGCTGCCGACGATGATCCGGTCCTGGCCCGAGTAGCGGTGCAGGAGGACGTAGTAGGCGCTCAGCAGCACCATGTAGATCGTGACGTCGTGCTCGCGGGCCAGGGCGTGGACGCGGGCACTGAGGTCCGCGTCCAGGACGAAGAACTCGGACGCGCCGTTGTGCGTCTGCACCGCCGGCCGCGCTTTGTCGGTGGGCAGATCGAGGGCCGGCACCTCGGCGGGCAGGCTCCCGCGCCAGTAGTCCAGCATGCGCCGCGCGTCGGGAGAGGCCAGGAACCGGTTCTGCCGGTTCAGGAAGTCCAGATACCGGGCCGGTACGGGCGGCAGCGCGACGGGGCGGCCCTCGCGCGTCCCCTCGTACAGCGAGAGGAGTTCCTCGATGAACGTGAAGGTCGAGATGGCGTCCGAGATGATGTGGTGGACGGCCTTCATGATGACCCAGCGGTCCGGGCCGCGCTTGAACAGCCGGATCCGGATCAGCGGATCGTTCTCCAGGTCGTACGGACGGCGGTACTCGCGGACGATCAGGTCGTGAATGTCGTCCCAGTCGCGGCCCTGGACGTCGAACAGCCCCACGTCGGGTTCGCCCGCGGCCGAGACGCGCTGCACCGGCCGGCCGTCCTCCAGCGAGAAGTTGGCGCGGAGCATGGGATGCCGCGCCACGAGCGTACGGACGGCGTCGAACATCAGCTCCGGTTCCAGCCGGGTCCTGACCTCGACAGCGCCGCCGATGTTGTAGGCGAAGCCGTCCGGGTTGAGCTGCTTGAGGAACCACAGCGCTTTCTGGTTCTGGGTGAGGGGATGACAGGACTCGTCCTCGTACATCTCGACCGCGGCGGCGGCACCCGAGGTGTCCGCCGTCTCCGCGACGAGAGCCGCCGCCGCCAGGTGCAGCTGACCGCTCAGTTCGGCGGCGGGAGCACCGCTGAGCAGAGCCACCAGAGGCAGGGCGACACCGGTCTCGGCGAGGACGCGAGCGCGGAGCTCCATCGCCAGAAGCGAGTCGAGACCGAGGGCGGCCAGGCTGTTCGTCCGCCCGACCTGTTCGGTGGGCACCCGCAGCACGGTGGCGGCCACCGCCGTGAACCGCTCGGCGACCAGCTCGGCGCGGCGCTCCTCGTCCGCCGCACGGAAGACATCGAGGAAGCTGCTGCCCTCGTCGGATCCGGTGCCGCTGTCGGCGCCGTCGGCGAGTTCCGTGACGAGCGGTGGCGGCGACGCGTACCAGGCGAGGAAGACCTTCCAGTCCACCACCGTGGCGACCAGCAGCTGGGGACGGTCCTGGCCGAGGACACGCTCCAGCACGGCCATGCCCGCGCCCGGCGAGAGCGAACTCATGCCGCGGCCGGCGCGATAGTGCTCGACCAGACCCAGCTCCTCGATCATGCCGGTCGCCCACGGGCCCCAGTCGATGCTGAGCGCGGGCAGTCCACGGGAGCGGCGGTGATGGGCCAGCGCGTCGAGGAAGGCGTTGCCCGCCGCGTAGTTGGTCTGGCCCGCGGTGGTGAGCAGAGAGGCGATCGAGGAGAAGAGGACGAAGTGGTCGAGCGGTGCGTCGCGCAGATGCCGGTGGAGCAGCCAGGCACCGGCCGCCTTGGGCGCGAGGACGGAGTCGAAGGCCGCCCGGTCCATGGCGGGCACGAGGGTGTCCCGTACGTGCCCGGCGAGGTGGAACACGCCGCGCACGGGTGGGGCGTCCTGGCTCCGGTAGGCGTCCAGCCACGCGGCCAGGGCCGGTTCGTCGGTGACGTCCAGCCGCGCGTGGACCGCGTGCGCGCCCAGGGCCTCCAGCTCCTTGACGAACCGCGCGCCGCGGCCGGCGGGCGAGTCGCCGTCCAGGTCGCGCCAGGTGGCGCGGTCGGGGAGGGGGGTACGGCCGACGAGGATGAGATGACGGGCACCGCGCCGTACGAGGAAGCGGCACAGGAGCCGGCCCAGCGCGCCGAATGCCCCGGTGACGAGGTAGGCGCCGTCCGGACGCAGCCGCGGCGGAAGAGGGCGGGTGAGGCCGCCGGGGCGGGTGAGCCTGCTGATGAGGCGGCGGCCCTGGCGCAGGACGATCTCGTCCTCGTACTGCCCAGGATGCGCGGCGGCCGTCAGGATCTCGTTCAGCAGGAACCGCGCCTCGGCCCGTCGCCCGTCGGCCGCCCGCGCGCCGTCCGGGACCAGGGGGAGGTCGATCAGCTTGCCCCGGTGTGCGGTCAGTTCCTGGTGGCGCAGGACGCGGCCGATGCCCCAGGCCGGGGCGCCCAGCGGCTCTACGGCGTCGCCGCGATCGGCGGCCTGCGTACCGCGTGTGACGATGTGCAGGGCGGCGGGCGCGGCGATCTGACGCCAGTCCTCCTGAAGCGCCTGCGCGAGGGCGACCAGCGAGAACGCCCCGGTGGTGCTGTGCTCTTCGAGGTGCCCGCGCCCGGTCTCGTCCAGGGCCGGCAGATCGAGATTCCAGAGGTGTACGACGGTGTCGACGGCGGTGCCGGGGTCGGAACCGTCCGGGTCCTCCGCCAGGTCGGCCAGAAGCCGGCGCAGGTCGTCGGCGCTGCCGGGCACCACGGTCGAGGTGCGCGCGCGTCGGCTGATCGTGTACGAGTCGCCGGGGCGTACGAGGTGACAGCGGCCTCCGCCCGCCGTGACGAGCTCCGCGAGCGCGTCCGCGACTCCGCCGGGCGCGTCGGCGAACAGCAGCCAGCCGCCGGACGCCGGAGCGGTGGCCGGATCGGGCTCAAGAGGGCACGCGGTCCAGGTGGGTTCGGCGAGCCAGTTGTCGATCGTGCCCAGCCCCACGGCGGCCGACGCCCGCTCCACGTCGGCGGCCCGGAAACCACCGACCTGCCCGAGCGGAAGGCCGTCGTCGCCATACAGGGTGATGTCTCCGACGAGTTCGCCGTCCCGCTGCCGGGTGACGGTGGCATGGACCCACAGCGGCCGGTCGCCGACCGGGCCGGTGCGTACCTCGGCGATGGACAGGGGCAGCAGGATGCCGGTGGACCCGCCCGCCGGGCCGTCGCCCCCCGCCGGGGCGGGCAGGGCGCGCGGACCGCCCAGGCCCCCGGCGGCGAGAAGAGCCTGGAAGCAGGAGTCGAGCAGGACGGGATGGACGTGGTGGCGCGCCGCGTCGTCGCCGATGGCCTCGGGCGGGCGGATCCGGGCCAGCGCCTCGCCCCGGCCGGTCCACACCTCCTCGATGCCCTGGAAGGCGGGACCGTAGTGGTAGCCGAGAGAGCTCAGCGAGGCGTAGCAGGCTCCGCTGTCGAGATGACGCTCGCCGCGTGCCCTGACCGCGTCGATGTCCAGTGGCGCCACGGGAGCGGGGCGGTGGTCGGCGCGGGCCACACCGCTGGCGTGGACCGCGCGCTCCCCGATCTCGCCGGTGCCGGTCGCGACGGTGAAGGAGGAGTCCTCCAGGGAGAGAGCCAACTGCACGGTGCGGGACGCGTCATCGGGAAGGAACAGCGCCTTGCGCAGTTCGATGTCGCCGAGCGCGGTCTCGGTGCCGCCGGTCAGGGTCCGTACCGCCTGAGCGGCCATCTCGACATAGCCGGCGGCCGGGAACAGGGCTCGCCCCTGGATACGGTGGTCGGCCAGGTACGGGGTGGTCTCAAGGTCGAGCTCCGTCTCCCACACCGGCTCCGCGGTGGCCAGCCGGCGGCCGAGGAGGGGGTGGTCGACCCGGCCGAGCCTGACCCGCGCCACCGGCTCCGGCTCCGTCCAGTACCGGTCGCGCTTCCACGGGTAGCCCGGCAGCGGTACGGGCCTTCCCGCGGGCTGGAGCACGCCCCAGTCGACGTCGAAGCCGAGGTTGTGGAGCGCGGCGAGCGAGGTGGTGAAGCGGATCTCCTCGTCCTCCTCACGGCGGACGGAGGGCAGGGTCACCACCTCCGTGCCTTGCTCGGCGGGTCTGTTCGCGAGGCATTCCCTGATCGCGTGGGCCAGCACGGGATGCGGGCCGATCTCCAGGAAGACGCGGTGGCCGTCGTCCGCCATGCGCTCGACGGCCGAGCGGAAGAGGACGCTGTCGCGGACGTTGTTCCACCAGTAGTCCGCGTCGAGTTCGGTGCCCTGGGCCCGGCCCTCACGCGCGGTCAGGTACAGCGGCACCCGGGCGGGGCGTGGTTCGATGCCGGAGAGGCAGGACAGCAGCTCGTTCTTGATCTCCGCCATGCGGGCGCTGTGGTAAGGCACGCGGACGGTGAGGAACTTGGCGAAGATCTTCTCCGCGCGCAGTTCCTCGGCGAGTGCGCCGAGGGCCGTCTCGTCCCCGGCAAGGGTGATCGCGGCCGGGCTGTTCACCGCGGCGACGGACACCAGGTCTCCGTACGGCCGGACGCGGCGTGCCGCCTCCTCCTCCGTGAGGCTCACGGCGAGCATCTTTCCGGTACCCGCCAACCGCTGCTGCAGACGGCTGCGGTGCACGACGATCCGCGCCGCGTCGCGCAGGCTGTACACGCCCGCTTCGTAGAACGCGGCGACCTCGCCCGTGCTGTGACCGACGACGGCGTCGGGGTGTACCCCATGAGCGCGCCACAGGGCGGCGAGGCCGATCTGCACGGCGAAGTTGGCGGGCTGGGCGAGCCAGGTCTCCGCCATCCGCGAGTCGGCCGCGTCCGCGCTCATCGCCTCGACGAGGGACCAGCCGGTGAGCGCGGCGATCTCGCGGTCGCAGCGTACGACGGCGTCCCGGTAGACGGGCTGCGAGGCGAACAGTTCGCGGCCCATGCCCCACCACTGGGGGCCCATGCCGGTGAACACCCAGGCCGGCCGCCGCCGCTCCGCGCGCCGTCGGCCCACGAGCACGCGGGGGTGGGCCTCGCCCCGTACATGCGCCGCGAGCGCCTCGTCCAGGTCGTCACGGGAGGAGTAGACGACGGACAGCCGGGCGTCATGGTGCTGGCGGCGGTGCGCGAGCGTGTGGCCGAGGTCCGCGAGGGGCACGGCCCGCGCGGGGGCGCCCGCGGCGGGCTCGGCCAGTTCCCGGCGGATCGCCTCGGCCAGCACGGGCAGGGCGGACGCGTCGCGCGCGCTCAGCGGCAGAACGCTGTGGCGCGGGCGGGGTGTTGACGGCCGCGCCTCGGCGGTGGACGGCGGTGCCTCCTCCAGCAGGACGTGCGCGTTGGTGCCGCCGAAGCCGAACGAATTGACGCCGGCCCGCGCCGGGCCCTTGTGCGCCGGCCAGTCGGTGACCTGTGCCGGAATGCTGAAGGGCGCGGCGTCGAGGTCGATGGCGGGGTTGATCCGCTCAAGGTTGATGTGCGGCGGGATCGTGCGGTGCTCGATGCTGAGGGCGGTCTTGATGAGGCCGGCGATTCCGGCGGCCGATTCCGTGTGCCCGATGTTGGTCTTGACCGAGCCGACATAACAGGGGGCGCCCGGTTCGCGGCCGACGGCCAGGGCCCGGGTGAGCGCGTCGGCCTCGATGGGGTCGCCGACCGGGGTGGAGGTGCCGTGGGCTTCCACGTACTGGAGGCTGCCCGGTGCGATCCGGGCCTCGGCGCACACCCGCTCGATCAGGGTGACCTGGGCGTCGGCGCTCGGCACCGTGATGCCGTTGGTGCGTCCGTCCTGGTTGACCCCGCTCGCGGTGATCACGGCGTGGATCGGATCACCGTCCCGCAGAGCGTCGGACAGGCGCTTCAGCGCTACGACACCGACGCCTTCGGCGCGTACATATCCGTCCGCGCCGGCGTCGAACGTACGGGAGCGGCCTTCCGGGGACAGGAAGCCGCCCTTGGTCTCGGTGATCGTGTACTGCGGCGTCAGATGCAGCAGGGTGCCGCCGGCCAGGGCGAGGGTGCTCTCACCCCGGCGCAGGCTCTCGCAGGCGAGATGCACGGCGACCAGGGATGAGCTGCACGCGGTGTCGATGGAGACGCTGGGGCCGCGGAAGTCGAAGCAGTGCGAGATGCGGTTCGACACCATCGTCATCATCGTGCCGGTCGCCGTGTGCGCGGCCAGGGTGTCGAACCGGAGGTCGGAGAACTGGAGGATCTTGTAGTCCAGGGTGAACGCGCCGATGAACACAGCGACATCGCCCCCGGCCAGTTCGGCCGGCTTCTGGCCGCCGTCCTCCAGCGCCTCCCAGGTCACCTCCAGCAGCTTCCGCTGCTGCGGGTCCATATGGTCGGCCTCGCGGGGGCTGATGCCGAAGAAGGCGGGATCGAATTCGTCGAAGCCGTCGATGTATCCGCCCCGGCCACCCACCAGGCGGCCGGGCTTGGTCCTGTCCCGGCTGCCGAGGGTGGTCACGTCGTACCGGTCGCGCGGTGTCGGTGTGATGCAGTCCTTACCGTCCAGCAGGTTCCGCCAGAAGGTCCGGTGGTCACCGGCTCCGCCGGGGAAACGGCAGCCGATGCCGATGAGCGCGATCTTCTCGGGAGGCGTGGTGGGGAGCGATTCAGCCATGGAAGCGTCCTTGAGTCGTCAGCACGCAACGTGCACAAAGGGCAGGCGCGGGCACCCGGGCCTCTACGCCGAAGCGGGGGCGGAGAGCGGGTGCGGTACGCGCGACGCGAAAGCGGGGGTGTTCGCGACAGCGGGGGTCCGGGAGATCAGCCAGCGGTTTCACCGGCCTTCGCGGACCGTCGCCAGGGATGCACCAGGGTGGCGACGATCGAGCCGGTCCCGGGGAACGAATCCGGGTCCACGAGGCCGACGGCGGCCGGTTCGCGGCCGGGCCGCCAGGTGAAGCTGCCGAACGCCCGGTCCCAGACGGAGAGGTCGGAGCCGTAGTGCCCGGCCTCGGCCAGATCGGTGCTGTGGTGCAGCCGGTGCAGCTCGGGCCCCACGAAGACATGGTTGAGCGGGCCGAGCCGTACGGCGACATTGGCGTGGACGAAATACCCCTGGGCGACGACGAACAGGCCCACTCCGAAGACGGCCGTCTCCGAGAACCCGACGAGTGCCAGTGCCAGTTGTGTGAAGCCCTGGGAGATCAGAACGTCCACGACGTGATTGACGCCGTTGTTGGCGACGTTGACCTTGTTGGGCACATGATGCACGCCGTGCAGCCGCCACAACCACGGATTGGTGTGTCCCAGCCGGTGCACGGCATAGCTGGCCAGCGAACCCAGCAGCAGGGCGAGAGGTATCTCGCCCCAGAGCGGAAGCACGGAGTCGGCGGGGGCCACGACGCCCACAGCGGCCACCACCAATGACTGCGCCAGCCCGCCGCCCACCGCCGTGAGGAGGTAGTACACGGCGTACCAGCGCCACTCCCGCCGACTGGGGTGCCAGGTACGTTCGTACGGGATCAGCCGCTCCAGCCCCGCGAGATAGCAGAGCATCGCGAGCTGAAAGACGAAGGTGACACGGCTCGGGTCCCAGCCGTACCGCGCGGTCATGGCGAAGACGATCACGACCGCGAGCAGCAAGAGGGGATGAGCGGCCCGGGCCAGCAGCGCACGTGCAGTGTCCCGCGAGTCCCGCCCCGACTGGGGCCGGCCCGCGCCGGATATCGAAGAACCGGACATTTCATCCCATCGTTCGCGGGTCGCCAAGGGGAGCATTCGCCGGTGTCCCGCACAGCAGATGCCTGTAACAGCATGCTGTCGATCAACTACCAGTAGCAATATCGCCTGGTCAGCGTGCGGGGGCGTACCGGGCCATCGGGCCTTCGGCGCGCGCCCCCGGCGCACCTCCGCCGAAGGGCTCTTGCCGCGTGCATCGGCTAGGAGCGCTTTCCCGCGAGACGAGAGGGGGGAGTCGGGTCCGGAGCCGGGGAGTGAACGCGGCTCGGAAACGCGACATCACCGTGGAAGCGCCTCGGGGCGCGGGAGTCCGGTCGCCGACCGCTACGGAACCGACCGCGCGGCTCGGGCACCGGATCCGCGCGTCACAGGCGGCCGCGACATCACCGTGCTCCCCCGACCGCCACGACGACATGACACCGCTTCATGTGGTCCCGCGTCGAACCGCGGATCGCCGAGCGGCCCGCCCGGCGGAGGCTCCGGCGCGGGTGTACGACCACGGGGAGGCGCGGATTCAGGTGTAGCGCCGCAGGACGAGACGTCGCTGCCCGCTCTCCTCGATCACGTCGGAGTCCACCTCGTAGCCGTTGTCCTCGGCGTAGCGCAGCGCGGCGGCGTGGCCGTAGGCGCGGGCGACCCCGGTGAGCCAGGGCTGGTCGTAGCGGGACCTGTCGTACTCGCTGATGACGGCTTCGAAGGTGTTGTCGTCGCTTCGGCGGAAGCCGATGTCGTTGCTGAGGCGGCCGATGTGGGCGCGGCGGATGATTACCTCGGCTCGTTCCGGGCGGGCGTCGCCCCGGTAGCCGTAGAGGGTCTGTGGGGTGTCGTGGGTCTCGACGGTGCTGAAGCCGACCGAGGCGAGGGCTTGGACGAGCAGGTCGGGGTCGCGCAGTGCGGTGCGGACTCGGGTGAAGTGGGACATGGCGATTCCTCGGGGTGCGGTGGCGGGAGCGGCGCGGGCGGATCGGTCACGCCAGCCGGACGACCGGTTGCCGGTCCAGCACCAGCGTCTGGCGGCGCAGATCGTAGGCGGTGACGGTCAGCCGCTTGTGGGCGTCGATGCGGAAGTCCAGGCGGAAGCGGTCCTCGCCGGCCGTCGCGGGCGGGTCGGCCTCCAGGAAGGTGGGACTGTCCTCGTTGAGCCAGAGCATGGATCGCTGCTGGCGCTGCTGCGGGGTGACGGCCACGGCACGGGCGCCTCCGCCGGCGTCGAAGGCGATCTCCAGTTCGGCGCTGGCATCGCGGTAGGTCGCGTGGGCCAATTCGTAGACGGCCAGGCCTAGCCTGCGCTGCCGTTCGTGGACAGCCCTGATGGTGAGCGTCCTTACCGGCTCCTCGGTGGGGTAGGAGGTGCCCGCCTCGACGAGGGTCTCGAAGTCGTAGGCCCCGGTGTCGTGGTCGACGTGCCGGATGGCGTAGTCGTGCTGAATGTGGTCGAACAGCTCACTGCCGCCCGCGATGCCGGCGGCTCCGGCGGCCACCGCCTCCAACGGCCGGTCCAGGCGCACCACGTCGGGATCGAAGTGCAGGTGCACCAGGTCCTGCACGGCGGGGATGAGGCAGCTGCCGCCGACGAGGAATACCTCGCGGATGTCCTCGGTGCCGAAGCCGCGGGCCGCGGCGGAGTCGAGGCAGGACCGCAGCGCCTGGTTGATCCGGCGCAGCACGCCCTTGTCGCGCAGCAGCGCGTCGAACTCGCCGCGGCTGACGGTGACTTCGTGCACCCGGTCGGTACGGGCGTCGTCGGCGCGGATGACGGCCCGGTCGGCGGTGGCCAGCTGCCGTTTGGCCCGCTCGGCGGAGACCAGGAGGCGACGGAAGACCTTGTTGCGTCCTATCTGGTCGCCGTGCGGCAGGGAGAGACGGCCGAGGGCGTGTTCGGCGAGGTGGGCGTCGATGTGGTTGCCGCCCAGGTCCAGTCCCCGCTTGGCAATGGTCCGCACCCCGGCCCCGGCCCCCGCCGTGTCCGGTTCCTGCACGCGGACGACGGATACGTCGAGGGTGCCGGCCCCGAAGTCGATCACGGCGAACGCGTCGCCGGGGTTGAGCCGGGCGCTGTAGCCGACGGCCGCCGCGGTGGCCTCGTCGACGACCCGCAGCCTCGCGGCGGGCAGGCCGTCGCGGACCTCGCGCACCAGCCAGTCGCGGTAGCCGTCGAAGGACTCCACGGGCGCGGTGGCGACGATCTCCAGGTCGTCGTCCTCGATGGCGAGCAGGGCCAGCGCCATGATGTCGCTGAGGAACTGGGTGGCCGCCTCCCGGCCGGTGATCTTGCGGTCGCCGACGGTGCGGGCCGCGTCGTAGGAGTGCCCGGAGACGTTGGTCTTGGTGGACGCGAAGACGGTGAAGCCCGGGTCCTCGTCCATCTCGGGGGTGACCTGGACACCGAGGCGGCGGGTCGTGCCGTCGTGGGCGTAGGCGATGAGCGAGGGCACCACCCGCTGAGTGGGGCCCGGTCCGGCCTCGCGCAGCACGTCGACGCCGGGCAGCGGGACGGGGACGCCGCGGCCCGCCTCGTGGTCCCAGCCCGCCACGACGGTGTTGGCGGTGCCGAAGTCGATCCCGATACGGGTGGTCATGCGTCTCCCTCATGCTGAATGTCCGGCTGTCGATCCCGCGCGCCGCGTCGGCTGCCGCCGAGGGCCACGTCGGTGGAGCCGCCCGCGGGCACGGCGGGCGGGTGGCCGAGGGCGATGTCGCCGCCGAAACGGTCCGTGAGACAGGCCGTCAGCAGTTCCAGCGCCTCCCGCACCGCGGGGTCACCGACCTTCGTACCCAACTCCCGGGCGCGGTGCCACTGCTGCGGGGTGGCGTGCCGTAACGGCTGTTCCAGCGCTTCGCGGGCGGAGGGCAGATGGGAGTTGTGCACCTCGATGGCATCGAGGGCGCCGCTCTCCGGTTCGGCGAGCGACATCGCACCGGTGACGATCACGTCTCCCCGGGTGGACACCGCGATCAGGGTGGGGAGTTCGTGCACCAATCGGTAGAGACTCGTGGCGAAAGCGGTGTCGAGGGGGTACTTCCACAGGCTGGTGAACGCTCTTTGGAATGCCGCCTTTTCGGCGGGACCGTACGGCCGGCTCCCTGACGCGAGCGTCCGGATACTGTCGAACGCGCCCCGGTCCGGGGGATGCCCGCCATCGCGCCGTATACCACCGGACGCGGAGAGGACCTGAATCCTACGGGGGTGTCCCCACTCGGAGGCCGCGACGAACGCCAGCGTATCCGGGCCGAGGAAGCTCACCGCGCTCGCGCCGCCGGCTTTGTAGTGGAGTACGGTCCCGTATTCGTCCACCACGAGTATCGAGCGGGTAGTGGCGATGGCGATCAAACGGGATTCCGGCAGGGTCGCGATGTCGCGGACGACCTGCCCTGTGGGCGGCCGTGACCCGAGGAGCTCCCCGGCCTCCACGGCGATCCGGGGAACGGAGACGTACCGGGGGCGGGAGGCGCCGCGGTCGACGAAGACGAGCCCGGACGACGTGACCGCGACCACGCCCGTGCTGGCCCGGCCCATTCCCGACACGACATCCGGGCCTGTCAGAAGAATCTCGTCGTACCCGGGGCGGACCCGGATGATGGCCTCGAACGGCGGATTTCCCGGGCACAAATCCATTCGGTAGAGCTCGTCGCCCAGATGCAGAATCGAGTGGGCCGTCACCCACGACAGGAGGCCGGCCCTTTTCGTCGCACGCGTGGTCGTCTGTTCGCCGCGGAGGTGCGGGGTCCTTTCGCCGGTCGCGATCCGAATGGTCTCCATCAGACCGTCGGGGCCCGTCACGCCGGGCGATGACCGCGCCGCGACCACGACGAGTTCGGTTTGGTCGGGGGAGAAAGCAACCAGTACCCCGCGGCCGACGGTGTACGAGGTCACTGTCTTTCGGGGCAGCTTCTCGACGGTGGCCGCCAGCCGCTCGGGAGGGAACTCGGCAAGTGCGGTGAGGAGCGCGCCGCGCTCTCCGGTGCGCGAGTGGTCGGGCAGCATGCGGGCGGCCGCCGCGGCCTTGGCCAAGGGCAGGTCGAGCGTGAGCCGACGCAGTTCGTCCCACTTCCCGTGCTCCGCCAACTGGCGGCCGAGATAGTCGAGTTCGTCGTACGACATCTCGGCGATCCGGTCACGTCGATCGCCCGTGACCACGACCCGGATGATCTCCGCGTCGCCCTCCGCGGCCATGACCGTACGCAGCCGTTCCCGTACGTCCGGGGTCGCCGCGCGGTAGGCCAGAGCCAGCAGGGCCCCGTCCGGATCAAGAGCCTGGCGCTGGGCGTTCTGGCCGATCAGAGCGAGATACGCGGCCTGGTCGGCGGGCTCTTCCGGGGCCGCCGCCGCCAGTTCGAGACCATCGCTGTCGGACAGGTCCGCGGCCCTGGCACGTACGGCGTCCTGCGCGGCCGGGTCGCCCCCGGCGCATGCCCGTATCACCCGCTGCCAGGCACGCCGGGCGAGCGGCCCCCGGGAACCGTCGGTACGACGGGAGGCGGCGCCGCGCAGCAGCCGGGCGGCGGCGTCGGCAGTCAGTGGCTTCGTCACGGCGCCACCCGCCCAACTCGATCTCGTGGTCCCCCACGACCGCCCCGTCGCGCGCGTCCCCGATCCCGATGTCGTGCCTGAACCCGTGTTCCAGGCAGGCCGACAGGAGGGCCAGTGCGTGCCGGGCCGTAGGGCCGAGGTCCGGATAGCGCCGCAATCGGGCCACCTCCGCCAGGTCCTCACGGTTCAAGGACCCCATGGACCGGGTGAGGGCCGATTCCTTCGAGGTGAGGTCGTAGAGGTTGACGGTCGGGCCGTCTCCGGCGACGGCGAGGACGTTGCCGGAGGGCGACAGCCGTACGCGGGGCCGCTCGGGCGGGGCGCCGACGAGTTCGATCCGCCTGTGCACGAGGTGGTCGGGCATGGGGATCTCGCGGGTCGGCGGCACGGCGAGGATCTCCAGGTGCGCCCCCCTGACCGCGACGAACCGGTGCAGGGCGGGCGACCAGGCGAGGCCGGTGGGGAGCTGCCCGGGAGACCACACACGGGCGGCCGCCGGTACCCGCGTGGAGGTGAGCGGGTCGTGCCACACGTTCAGCGTGCCCGAGAGCGTGATGCGGACCAGCGCGGAGGGCGACAGGGCGGCATGCGCCTGGCCGGGCCCCGTGTCCAGGTGACCGTGGATCTCGTTGACGGTCCCCTCGGCGAGATCGACCACCACGATGTTCTGTTCGCCGAACACCGCGGCCAGCCGTCCACTGGGGGACACGGCGGCGCCCCAAGGATCGAAGGAGTTCCTCCCGTACAGTTCGAACACCTTGGTCAGTGGCCCGTCGGCCGCACCGAGGAAGACCTCGGAACGAGGGTCCGCGGCCACGATCTGCCGCTGTGCCGCAACCAGGAACGCCCGGTCACCGGTGGTGCGCTCCAGCCCCACGACACGAGCGGTCCCGAAATCGAGCGGCCGCACACCGTGGCGGTCGGCGTAGTGGATCTTCTTCACCTGGGCCTTGCTGACGTTACGCGCATAGTCCTCGGCTACGACGATGGTGTCCGGACCCAGGTGTGCCACGCGTGTCAGGGGGTGCACGAAGTCGGAGTGGAGCCGCGAGACCTTCCGGCTGCGCAGGTCCACCACCCCGGCGAAGGGCTCATCTTTCCGACGCGTTCCGACGAAGGCGAGTTGCCTCCCGTCCGAGGAGAAGTCGAGGTCATGGACGGCGCATGCGCCGAAGGCCTCGCCGAGCGACACATGGACCGGCTCGATGCGCGACGGCATGACGGAAACGGCGCTCAGGCCGTCGTTGATGACCAACGGGTCCGCCGCGTGCAATGCCTCGAACAGTTCGCGAGCGTCCTCGGCGGACGGCCGCCATGTCCCGAACCGACGGACCGTGTCGGCGGCCTCGGGCAAGGGCAACAGCGGGACGAGCGGCCACAGCCGCACCCAGTCGCCCCGGCCGGTCAACTGCCGTACCAGGTAGTCGCGTTCACCTACCGTGAGGGAGGCGAAGTCACGCCGGTCGAAACGCTGCCCGGCCAGGACCCGCAACGTGTCGATGCCGCTGGAGGCGGCCATGGCAGCCCTCAGCGCCGCCCGCTCCGCCGTGGACCCACCCCGGTATCCCACGGCGAGCAGGGCCCCGTTGGGGTCCAGCGCCTGATACTGCTCGTACTGCCCGGTGCGGACGAAGAAGACGGCGCGCTCGACCTCGTCGGCGGGGGCGAGGTGGTGCGCGACGCAGAAGTCCCTCACCTCGGGCGTCTCGATCGCCGCCGCGCAGTACAGGTCCACGGCCTCGGGATCGTCCAGCTCCAGCAGCCGGGCACGGGCCCGCTCGCCGACGGGGTGGTCGAAGCGCGCGGCGGCATCGGCGAGCAGGGCCGGGGCCAACGGCCCCGTGGTGTCGCCGAGGGCCAGTCGGCTGAGTGCGCGCGTACGAGGAGGGACCGCGTCCGTGGCGGGGCGGTTCCACCGCGTCAGCAGAGGCCACGGCACGGTGTCCGGCTCCTTCAGCCAGTCCGTCCACGCGGTGTCGACGACCCAGCCGGGAACCGTCGAGACGTCGGCCGCCAACTCGTCGAGCACGGGGGACGTCCACCGTCGTACGGGTCCTCCCGACACCCACGGCTGGAGCCAGATCCGCCACACCGCGTCGTGCCCCTCGGACGCGGCGGCCCGTGCGACGGCCCGCAGGCTCGCGGGCTCGCCGGAGTCGGCCGCGCCCAGCACAGTTGCCAGAGCACGGCGGCCGAGGGGCGCTATCGGTACAGCCAGAGAAAGACGCAGCAGGAGCGAGGCGGTCCACAGGCGCATCGGTCTCATCCCGCCGTTCCACGGTCGCCCAGGGCGATGTCCTGCGGCCCGCCGGCGGACACCGGCCCGGGGCCCAGGGCTATCTCCCCGTCGAAGCGGTACCCGAGACAGGCCGCCAGCGCGTCGAGCGCGTCGCGTACCTCGGGGTCGCCGATCAGCGGCAGCAACTCCCGTACGCGCTGGAGGTCCTGCCGGGCATGGTGCAGCAGCGGCCGCTCCAAGAGCTCGCGCGCCGTGGGCAGATGAGGGCTGTGCACCTTCAGGTCGCGGTCGAAGGACATCGTTCTCGTCGTGACGACCATGTCTCCCCACGGCGCCACCGCTATCGGCATGCGGGTCGCGCTCGTGATCTTCCCGAGGTGCAAGGCCGAGGTGTAACGCCAGGGGACGATGTCCTCGTCGATTCCCCCGAACCTGCCGAACATCGGGTCCGAAACGAGGATCCGCGCCGCGAAGCAGTCGTCCAGGGCCCTCCCGCGCCAGGTACCGAGCGGCCACCGCTCCCGGATCGCTCCCTCATGGTCCGCGGTGAGCCGCGCGGCGCCCCCGGGCGGGAGTTCCCAGATCTGGGTCCGCTGCCCGGAGATCTTGACGGATCCCTGCTCCGGGGGTCGGTACCGGTGCAGGGCCAGCGAGGTGGGGGAGAGGAAGGAGAGCGCGGGGTCGCCCCGTCCGCGGAACGCGTCGGCGCCGGTGTCCGTGATCTCGTGGAGCACCATCCCTTCCTCGTCCATCACCAGCAACTCACCGTCGCAGTACAGCGCGACGAGACCGGCCTCCGGCAGCGTCGTCAGTTCGGTCCCGAACTCGTCGATACGGAGCCCACGGCCGCCGTTCCGCCGGGCCATCCGGGGCACTTCCCGGCGCCGCGGCTCACGCGTACCGTGATCGACGAAGACCAGGCCCGTGGGGCAGGCCAGCACCGCGCCACGGCTCGACCTGCGGGCGCGGGAGAAGTCGTCTCGCGGATAGCGCAGGTCCGGCCGGCCGGACAGGAGTCTGAGGAGCCGGCCACGGCCGCTCCATCCCCGCCTGACCAGGATCTCCTCCCCGAGATGCAGCACGGTGAAGACGTCCTCGCCGACCACCATGGACCGGCGGAAGCGAGGCGTTCCTTCGCCCGTACCGATCCGGACCGTGTCGATCCGCAACGCGTCGACCTCCACCCACCGATCGTGGGTGTACCGCACGGCCAGTTCGGCGGAGTCGGGAGAGAACGACGCGTCGATGTCGGAGCAGTTCTCGCCCGTCGGGTACGCGATCACATGCTCCCGCGGCAGCCGGCCGACCAGGTACCGCAGCCCCTGCGGGAACCGCTCGGCCAGTGCGGTGAGCGCCGCCTCGGCGTCGCCCGCGCGCTCTCGTTCCGGCAGCAGGCGGGCGGCGGCGACCGACTTGGACAACGGCAGGTCCAGGGCGAGGCGGCGCAGTTCGTCGAAGCGCCCGTGCTCGGCGAGCCGGCCTCCGATGTGGTCCACTTCCTCGTACGACATTCCGGCGGCGCGGTCCCGTTGCTCGCCGCCGACGACGCCACGGACCGCGTCCACGTCCCCCTCGGCGGCCATGACCGCGCGCAGCCGCTCGCGCGCCCCGCCCGTCGCCGCCCAGTACGCCAGCGCCAGCAGCGCCCCCTCCGGGTCCATGGCCTGCCGTTGTGCCCGCTGCCCGATCAGCGTCAGGTAGATCGCCCGGTCCGCGGGCTCCTCGGGTCCCGCCGCCAGCAGTTCCAGCACGTCGGTGTCCGGCAACTCCGCCGCGCGTACGGCCTCCTGCACCGCCGGGTCTCCGGCCGCGCACGCCCGTACCAGCCGCGACCACGCCCGGCGCGCGCGCATTCCGCGTGAGCCGTCCGGCCGTCGCCGCGCGGCCGACCGCAGCAGCCGGGCGGCTCCGTCCCCCGCCAGTCGTGCCACCCCCGCTACACCTCCAGTACCGGAACCTGGTGCCCGGCCGCCTGCGCGGTCCCGACGAAGGAGGCCGACTGGGCGCGGCCCTCGCGCAGCCAGGCACGCAGATCCTCGATGACCTCGCGCTGGGACTTGCTCAACGGCACGGTCCTGGCCGCCGCGCGGGCTATATCGGCGGTGGTGATGTCCCGCTCGTCGTCGGAGAAGGCCTCGTACATCGCGTCCACGACGACCTGTTCCAGCTCGGCGCCGACGAACCCGTCGCAGTCCCGGGCCAGTTGGAGGACGTCGAACATCTCCGGCTTGCGCCCGCGCTTGCGCAGGTGGACGGTGATGATCTCGCGGCGCTCCTCCTCGGTGGGCAGGTCGAGGAAGAACACCTCGTCGAACCTGCCGCGGCGCAGCGTCTCCGGGGGCAGCGCGCCGACATCGTTGGCGGTGGCCACCACGAACACCGGCGCGGTCTTCTCCTGCATCCAGGTCAGGACGGTGCCGAAGACCCGCTGCGAGGTGCCGCCGTCGTGGCCGCCCGCCGCCAGCGCCTTCTCCACCTCGTCGATCCACAGCACGCACGGGGACACGGTCTCGGCCAGCCGCAGCGCCCTGCGCACCCGCTCCTCCGACTCGCCCACCAGCGAACCGAACAGCGCGCCGACGTCCAGGCGCAGCAGTGGCAGCCGCCACAGCCCGCCGATCATCTTGGCGGTGAGGCTCTTGCCGGTTCCGGGGATGCCGATGAGCGCGATGCCCTTGGGGGCCGGGAGACGGAATTCACGCGCCGCGTCACTGAAGGCGCGCTCACGCAGCCGCAGCCACTCCTTGAGCGCCTCCAGGCCGCCGAGGTCGTCGGGGCTCTCCTCGGCGGCGTAGAACTCCAGGGCCTCGCTCTCCCGGATGACCGCTTTCTTCTCGGCCAGCACCGCCTCGATGTCACGGTCGTCGAGCACCTCATCGCGCACGATCGCCTTGGCGAAGGCGCGCCGGGCCTGCGCGGCGGTCAGCCCCAGCGCGGCCTGCGCCAGGCGGCTGCGGCCCGCCGGGGTGAGGGTGGACTTCACGCCCTTGGTGCTGTCGATGAGGTGGTCCAGCTCGCGGCGCAGCGCATCGGCCTCGGGCAGCGGCATCTCCACCACCACCGCGTCGTCGCCCAGTTCCACCGGGATGTCGCGTACCGGCGTGGTCACGATCAGCGAGGAGCCGGTGTAGACGAGTTTGTGGGCGAGGTTGCGCAGACGTCGGCGTACGGCCGGGTCGCGTTCCCAGAAAGCGTGGAAGTCCTTGAGCACGTACAGGTCGCGCCGACGTGGCTCCTTCTGCGCCAGCTCCTTGATCTTGGACAGCGCGTCCGGCGGGGTGGCGGCCTTGGGCAGTTGCCGACCCGTTGTGGACTCCAGGCCGTCGGCGATGTCCCAGGAGACGAGGTCGGACGAAGGATCCCGGTCGCGCCGTACCTGGTCCAGCACTTCCAGCGCGCGCTGCTCCTCGACCGTGACGAGCACGATCAGCGCCACCCGGGCGCGCAGATACAGCCGGATCTCGTCATGGATGTTCACGGTGCCCACTCAGAACTCTCCTCCAGGCGCGTGCATGCCTGTGAACGTCACCGTCGCATCGTCCGCGATGGTGATCTCCAACTCGGGTACGGCGGCCAGGTCTTCCGCCGTATAGCGGTCGGTGCGCGCCCAGTACTCCTTGTTCGACGAGCCGCGCAGTCCCCGGGCCAGCGGCAACTGGCGATTATAGCGCCCCGCGATCACCAGATCGGCGTCGGCCACGGCCGCCGAGCGGGCCGGGTCCTGTTCGATCTCGCGGCGAGTGAATCCGGTCAGCACGATCACCGACAGGCCACTGTGGGCCCGGAGTTCGGCACAGAACGCGGCGACCGCGACGGGTTGCTCCAGCGGCTCACCGCCGGTGAGCGTGACGCCCTCGATGCGCGTGGCGTCGGCGAGCGTTTCGCCGACCACGTCGCCGACCGTACGGACCAGGCCGGCACCCGCCGTCGGATGGGTCTCCGGGTTGAAGCACCCGGGGCAGCTCAGGGCGCAGCCCTGGCTCCAGATGACACGCCGAATTCCCGGGCCGTTGGCGGCACTCCGGGGAAGGACGGCATGCAGGTACCACGGCGTGTCGAGGTCGCTCACCCCTGCCACAGGCGGTCCTGCTCCTCGGCCGTTCCCTCCTGATACGCCTCCTCGGTGAGCTCCTGGTGCTCCACCGTCCCGCCGAGCAGCCGGACCAGCTCGTCGGTGTCCCGCACGCACCGCGTCCCGGCGACACCCTGGACGTGCACCTCCACGGTGCCATCCGCGGAGATGACGACCTCGACGGTCTCCTCTGCCATCAACCCACCCTTCGCCACAAAGAAATGATTTCTCCCAGACTGCCGCGCAACGTTCGGGAGGGATCCCGAAGATCCTCGACTGGCACCAGTTCTCCACATCGCCGGTCGCCCGGCGAGCGTCTCCCGGCTGCCGGGCGAGGGGTCGCCGGGCGAGGGGTCGGCGCGCGTTCAGTCGGCCTTCCGCGCCTGCCGACGACGAGGCGGCCCAGTGCGCCGCGCACCGGTAGCCGGCCTGTCAGCGGCCGGTGGATCCGTCGATCCGCTCGCGGAGGATGTCGGCGTGGCCGGCGTGCCGGCCGGTCTCTTCGATCATGTGCACCAGGACCCATCGCATCGATGGTGCCGGTCCCCGGCGCGGGGGGCGCGGGGCGGGAAGGGCCAGATCCGGGCAGGCGTCGATGACTTGGTTCGCTCGCTCGACGGTCCTCCGGTAGTCGGTGAGCACGCTGTCGACGGTGTCCTCCGCGGACGGCCGCATGGTCGCATGCCAGCGGCCGACATCCTCACCGAGGAAGTAGAAGCGTTCGACGAACGCCAGATGCTTGAGGAGCCCGAGAAGGTTGGTGCCGGAGGCCACTCCGCCCGTTCGGACGTGCGGTTCCGGCACGCCCGTGACCTTGTCCGCGACCGCGTTCCGCAGATAGTCGAGGAAGTCCCGCAGGGTGGCTTTCTCGTCGGCGCCTGTCCGCGGAGGTCCGGTGTCCTTCGCCTGGGTGGCGGCGTCGGCGTCGGGCCGTCGGCGTCGGGTGGAATCCATCTGGGCTGCCCCTTCGTCGGCCGGCGTGCCGAGCGTGATCCGATACGCACCTTCGACGCCGGTGAGGTACCGACAGCATCGCCACCGCCGTTTCGCTCTTGCAAGAAAAGTTGCGGATCCGCATCATCGGGTTTGCGCAGTCCAGACTGCGCAAGTTAGCCTGTATATATGCGTGAGATGGCCAGCACCCCCGACGGCGTGTCCGAATCAGCCGCCCGCGCGGCCCGCGAGGTCCGTGTGGTCTTCAGCCGGCTGAGACGCCGTATGCGCGAGACCTACGACCCCGGCGACCTCACCCCGTCCCAGACGTCCGTCCTCAGTCGACTCGACAAGGACGGCGAGGCGTCGGTCAGTGACCTGGCGGCCGTCGAACGCGTCCGGCACCAGTCGGTGGCCGCCACCGTCGGCGTCCTGGTGGAGCGCGGCCTCGTCTCCCGCCGCCAGGACCCCGCGGACGGCCGCCGTCAACTGGTCTTCGTCACCGACGGCGGCCACTCCTTTCTCGAGGACCGCCGCCGAGCCGGCGAGGGGTGGCTCACCCGCGCCCTGGAGGACCAGTGCACGGAGGAGGAGCGCCGCACCCTCCTCGCCGCGACGGCCCTGCTGGAACGGATAGTCCGGTCATGACCGGAGAGCTGACCCGCGTGCTGCGCCGGCTGCGCCCCGGCGGAGCCAAGGGGCCGGCGGACGGCTTCGACCGACACCTGCTGGCCCCGATGATGCTGGGATCGGCACTCAACCCGGTCAACTCCTCCATCATCTCCGTCTCGTTGGTGCCGATCGGCGCCGCCTTCGGTGCCCCGCCCGCCCGGACGGCATGGCTCATCTCCGCCCTCTACCTGGCCACTTCCATCGGGCAACCCGTCGTGGGACGGCTGATCGATCTCTTCGGCCCCCGCCGCCTGTTCCTGGCCGGGACGGCGCTGACCGGCGTCGCCGGCGTCGTCGGCACGCTCGCCCCCAACCTCGGCGTGCTCATCACGGCACGGGTGCTCCTCGGCCTCGGCACCTGTTCCGGCTATCCGGCAGCCATGTACCTCATTCGCACCGAGGCCCGACGTACCGGCAAGGAGAGCCCCGCCGGCGTCCTCACCGCCCTCGCCGTCACCACCCAGACCATCGCGGTCATCGGCCCGAGCCTCGGCGGCCTGCTGATCGGCGTCGGCGGCTGGCGCGCGACCCTGGCCGTCAACATCCCCCTCGCGATGGCCGGCCTGTACCTCGGCGCCCGCCGTCTCCCCGCGACCCCCGCCTCCCGCCGTGACGACGGCCGCCACCCCGTGAACGACCTGGACCTGCCGGGCATGGGCCTGTTCACCGTGGCCCTCGTCTGCCTCCTGCTGTTCCTCATGAACCCCGGTGGCGGGGACTGGTACCTCGCGATCCTGGCCGTCGCCGCGGCAGCCGGCTTCACCTGGCGCGAACTGCGAGCGCGGCAGCCCTTCATCGACATACGCGTACTCGGCGGCAACCTGCCGCTCCTCGCCACCTACGCCAGGGCCCTGCTCGCCTATGTCGTCAGCTACGCCTTCCTGTACGGCTACACGCAGTGGACGGAGGAGGGACGCGGACTGTCCGCCTCCCAGGCCGGCCTGGTGCAACTCCCCCTGTTCGTCACCGCGATCGTCGTCTCCACCCTCACCGGACGACGCCAGGCCATCCGTGGCAAGCTCCTGATCGGCGCCGTCGGCCAGATCGCCGCCTGCGCCCTGCTGCTCCTTCTGCACGACCACAGCCCCCTGTGGATGCTCCTGGCCGTCGTGTTCGTCCTCGGAGTCCCCAGGGCCTGAACAGCCTCGCCCTGCAGAACGCCGTCTTCCACCAGGCCGACGGCGAACGCATGGGCTCCTCCGCCGGGCTCCTGCGCACCTTCGGCTACCTCGGCGCCAACGTCGCCTCCGCCGCCAACGGCGCCTTCTTCGGCCAAACGCGCCGACACCGACGGCCTGCACCACCTCGCCGCCTTCATGCTCGCCGTCAGCGTCCTGTTCCTCGTGGTGACCGTCGTCGACCGCTCCTTGCGCCGCATCGGCACACCACGCACGAACGACACCTCCGCCGAGACCGAATCCCGGCACACCGACCCGTGACCGAGCCCTCCGGGCCCCGCCCGACAAAACCCGCCCCGCGGCGCCTCCGCCGCGTACGGCGACCCGCCCCGCCCCGAAACACCAAGGATGAACCATGACAAACTCTGCCCTGCTCGTGATGGACGTCCAGAAGGCCATCACCGATCGCGTCCCCGACCCCGACCCCGACTACACGCCCCGCCTCGCACGCGCCGTCGCCGCGGCCCGATCCGCGGGCGTCCCCGTGGTGTTCGTCGTCGTCGGCTTCCGCCCCGGCCACCCGGAGACCAAGTCCAGCCCGCTCTTCGGCGCCCTGCCCGACGGAGCCTTCACCGACGACGACCCCCAGGCCGCCATCCATCCGGACGTCGCGCCCCGCCCCGACGAGAGCATCGTCACAAAGAAGCGCGTCAGCGCCTTCGTCGGCAGCGACCTCGACCTGGTGCTGCGCGGCGGCGCCATCGACCACCTGGTCCTGACCGGTCTCGCCACCAGTGGCGTCGTCCTGTCCACCCTCCGCCAGGCCGCCGACCTCGACTACCGCCTCACCGTCCTGGCCGACGGCTGTGGCGACGCCGACCCCGAGGTCCACCGGGTGCTGACGGAGAAGGTCTTCCCGCGCCAGGCCGACGTCACCACCATCGACGCCTGGATCTCCGACCTCACCGCCTGACACCTGGGGCGTGCCTCAGAAGCCCCGTCTGCCCCGCGCCGGCGGCGGACCGTTGGTCAGGCCGGGGGCGCTTGAGACCAGCGCTCTTCGGCGCCCGGTCGGTAGCCTCGCCGTCATGGTGTTTGACTCCACTCGTTTCGATCTCCAGCCGTATGTCGGTTTTGATATGGATCGTTACGTTCGTCGGACGTATTGCGGTGGGGAGGACACCGGCTGGCGCGGTCCTTGCTCGTTCAGCGGTTCGAGCACGTCCCCGCGGCCGAGGAGATGGAACTGCCGGGCGCGGCGGATCTGCATCTGGTGTTGCCGGTCGCGGGTCGGGCGGTGATGGAGGCGCGCAGTGGTGGCCGGGGGAGCCGCTGCACGTGGGCTCCGGGACGGCTTGAGGTGGGGATCCCGGATCGGCCCGTCCTGCGCCGTTATCGCGGGGACGCGGCAATGCGGAGCGTGCAGATCCATATTCCGCGTGGCACCGTCGACGCGGTCGCGGCGCGGTTGGGTGGCCGCGCGGTGGACTATGAGGCCATGGCCGCTTCCTTGGCCGCGGGGGACCCGCTGATCGAGGAGGCTGTCCGCGCTGTTGGTTCCCTGGACGAGGCCGGTGATCTGTATGCCGAGTCCACGGCCGCCTTCCTGACCGTGCACCTGCTGACCCGTCATGCGGGACAGCCCGATCCCCGGCCTCCGACGCGGGAAGACGCACGCGTCGGCGCGGCCGTCGCGGTGATGCGTGACCGGCTGGCCGACCCGATCACCTTGGCCGAGATCGCCGGCGAGGTGCACCTCAGCGTCTATCACTTTGTCCGGGTCTTCAAGGGATCGACCGGAATGACCTCTTATCGGTTTCTGACCCGGCTGCGGATCGAGGAGGCGAAACGGCTGCTGCGCGACACCGACCTGGCGATCGCCCAGATCGCGGTGCGGTGTGGCTTCGCCGGTCCGGGCGCTCTGTCGGCCTCCTTCCTCCGGCACACCGGAGCGCGCCCCTCCGTCTACCGCGACCCTTGACAGGGTGTTAGGGCCTTTCGGCACGGCCTCGGTCGCCGGTCGGGCAGGGACACACACCGGCGGCCCACCGTTGTGATGGGCGGCCGGGTGGTCGCGTCCGACGTGGATGACGTGCGGTTCCGGCGCCCAGGTGATCAAGGCCGGACCTGTCCATCAGGGCATCCGATCTCGCGCCGCCGCGCCCCGCGCGGGCATACTCGGGCCCTGCGGGCGCATCGGCACCCGCGAGCAGTGGGAGGTACGCGATGGTGATGTCGTCGGGGACAGAACCCCGGAAGGTCACAATCAATGACGTCGCCAGGTCCGTCGGGGTGTCCCGGCAGACCGTGTCGCGGGCGCTCAACGACAAGGATGAGATCGACGGTTCCACCAAGCAGCGCGTGCTCGACGCCGCCCGGGAGCTCGGCTACCGGCCGAGCCGGTTCGCCCGTGGTCTGGTCCGGCAGGACACCACCACCATCGGGCTGGTGATCCCGGATCTGCTCAACCCGTTCTTCACCGAGGTCGCCGCGGCCGCTCTGGAGGCGGCCAGGGGCCGCGGCTGGCACGTCGTCGTATACGACACCGCGGACAGGGCCGAAGAGGAACTCGGCACACTCCAGGTGATCGCCTCGCAAGTGGACGCGGTCGTCGGCTACTTCAGCTGCTCCGAGGACGAACTCGAACTGTTCACCCGCGGCGTCCCGGTGGTGCTCATCGGCCGCGAACACCACAGCGCGCGGTTCAGCTCCATCCGGATCGACGGCGAGGAGGGCGTCCACACCGCGATCGCGCACCTGGTCGCCGCGGGCCACAAACGCATCGGCATGCTCGACCACGACGGCCGCGCCGAGCCGAGCATCCGGCGCGAGTGGTTCACGAAGGCCGCGGCGGCGTACGGGATCGACGCCGGCAGGGTGGTCGGCGCGGACCAGTCGGCCGACGGCGGTGGAGCGGCGCTCAAGACCTTGCTCACCGCCCATCCCGATGTCACCGCGGTTCTCACCTTCAACGACATCATCGCGATCGGCGTCCTGCGCGAGGCGCGCCGGCTCGGCAGGAGCGTCCCGCAGGATCTCGCCGTGATCGGCTTCGACGGTCTGCAGCTCGGCGCCCTTGTCGAGCCTCCGCTTTCCAGCGTCGCCCTCGACACGCGAAAGCTCGGCGCGCTCGCCATCGACCAGGTCGCACGGCTGCTGACCGGGGTGGACCCGCTCGGGAACGACGAGCTCGTCGTCCGGGCCGAGCTGCGGTTGGGCGGTTCCGCTTAACCTGCCGGACTCGTGCATGACCGAAAGTCTTGACACTCGACCGCACCGGAGCGCACACTTCCGAACAATTCAGAGCTTCCGTGAACGTTCACGTGAGCGCTCACGAGGGGCCTGTCAGGCCCAGGCCCTATCCGTTCCGACCAGTAAGGCATCTCGGCCGAGGTGTCAAAGTCGACCCGTCCAGCGCCGTCGCTGGTCGTTCCCTGGTAAGGAAAGTATGAGCAACACAGTCACGCGCATCCGCCTCGCCGTCGTCGCCGCGGCAGCCGGCATCGCCGTACTCGCCGGGTGCTCGTCACCCGCTCCGTCGGGCGACGCGTCCGCGGACTCCTGCGCGCCCGCCAAGGGCAAAGTCACCCTCCAGTACTGGAACACCGTGCCGGGCATGGAGCAGGTCGTCGCCCTGTGGAACAAGAAGAACCCGGACATCCAGGTTCAGACGAAGAACATCTCCAACGACCAGTACGGCACGCTCGGCAACGCCCTCAAGGCGGACAAGGCGCCGGATCTCGCCCAGGTCGGTTACGACCAACTCCCCAGCCTGCGCACCCAGAACTCCTTCGTGGACGCCTCGGCCTGCTCGGCGGCCCCCGCGGCCAAGTCGAAGTTCGTGCCGTGGACCTGGTCGCAGACCAGCTTCGGGGACACCGGCGTGTTCGCCTTCCCGCAGGACACCGGCCCGATGGCCCTCTACGTGCGCAGCGACATCTTCAAGCAGCACGGCGTCGAGATCCCGAAGACCTGGGACGAGTACGCGGCGGCTTCGGAGAAGCTGCACAAGGCGGACCCCAACCTCAGCATGACGTTCTTCGACCCGAAGAACGCCGAGTGGTTCAACGGACTTCTCTGGCAGAACAGCGCCCAGATGTACAAGTACTCCGGCGACAAGTGGCACGTCACCGTCGCGTCCGAGCAGAGCAAGCAGGTCGCCGAGTACTGGCAGAAGCTGATCGCCGACAAGCTCGTCCGTACCGACCTCGCCAACGGTTCGACCCAGATGTACGCGGCCTACCAGAAGAACCAGATAGCCAGCTACGTCGGCGCCTCCTGGGGCTACAGCATGTTCCGCGACAATCTGCCCGACCAGGCCGGCAAGTGGTCGATCGTTCCGATGCCCACCTGGGGATCGAACACCGCGTCCGGCAACTGGGGCGGATCCACCGTCGCGTTCATGAAGGGCAGCAAGCACCTGTACGAGTCGGTCAAGTTCAACACCTGGCTGAACACCGACCCGGAAGCCCTCGCACTGGAGAACAAGCTGGGCGGCCTCTACCCGGCGGCCACCGCCGGTCTGGAGCTGCCCGCACTCTCGCAGGGCGTCCCGTACTACAACGACGAGAAGGTCTTCGACGTCTTCGCCGACTCGTCCAAGAACATCGACACCAGCTTCTCCTGGGGTCCCACCCAGAAGACGGTGAACCTGGCGCTCCAGGACGCGATGGCCAAGGCGACAGCCGGCAAGGGCACGCTCTCCGACGCACTCTCGGACGCCCAGGCGGCGGCACTGAAGTCGATGAAGGATCAGGCGATCCCGGCTACAGCGGGCAAGTGACCGGGGTATGACTGACATCGCAACCCGCGCGCCCCGCGGGGTGGCTGCCACGGGAGGCCGTCGCCGTCGCAGCGTCGGCCCCCGGGCGGGCACCATCGTCGCGTTCCTGACGCCGTTCTTCCTCCCGTTCGTGCTGTTCTACCTGGTGCCGGTCGGCTACGCGATCTGGCAGAGCTTCCTCGTCGTGCGCCGTACCGGCGGCCAGTACGGCACGTCGTACACGACCTTCGGCGGCTTCGAACAGTACGTGCAGGTGTTCCAGAACGCCGAGTTCAGGGCCAGCGTCGGGCGCATCGCACTGTTCGGCATCGTGCAGGTGCCGATCATGCTGTTCATCGCGCTGATCATGGCGCTGCTGCTCGACACCCCGCTGCTGAAGCTCAAGTCGTTCTTCCGCATCGCGGCGTTCATGCCGTACGCCGTGCCCGGCGTCATCGCCGCGATCATGTGGTCGTACCTGTACTCGCCGCAGCTCAGCCCCGTGGTCGACCTGCTGAAGGACATCGGCCTCCAGCCCGACTTCCTCGGCCCGGGTGCTGTGCTGTGGTCGGCGGCGAACGTCTCCACCTGGCTCTGGACCGGCTACAACATGCTGATCATGTTCTCGGCACTCCAGTCGATCCCGCAGGAGCTCTACGAAGCCGCCAAGCTCGACGGCGCGAGCAACTGGACGATCGCGTGGCAGATCAAAGTCCCGATCATCGCCCCGTCGATCATCCTCACCACGGTGTTCTCGATCATCGGGACGCTACAGCTCTACGCCGAGCCGGCCGTGCTGCGCCAGATCTCCTCGAACATCTCCAGCACGTACACACCGAACATGCTCGCGTATGCCGTGGCCTCCGGGAACAACTACCAGCAGGCAGCGGCGGTCTCCGTGGTCATCGCCGTCATCACCTTCGTCTTGAGCTTCGGATTCATGCGACTGACCTCGAAGAAGGCCGGATTGTGAGCAACCACACCCTGATCCGAGAAAGCCGCGTCAGCCGCACGGCTGCCATGTCTCTGATGTTCCTCCTGGTGATCTACTTCCTGTTGCCGATCTACTTTCTGATCGTCGCGGCGACGAAACCACAGGGAGACCTCGCCTCCACCAACGGGCTGGCCTTCTCGGACTTCAACCTGTTCAGCAACTTGGGGACGCTGTTCAGCCGCAGCGACGGCATCTTCGGGCAGTGGGCTCTGAACAGCGTCATCTACGCGGTGCTGGGCGCGGCCGTCGGCACCCTGATCTCCGCGCTGTGCGGCTACGCCCTCGCCAAGTTCACGTTCCGGGGCCGCGAGTTCCTGTTCTCCGTCATCCTCGGCGGCGTCCTCGTTCCCACCACCGCGCTCGCGCTCCCGCTGTTCCTCCTGTTCTCGGCGACCGGGATCGTCAACACCTACCTCGCGGTGTTCCTGCCCAGCATCGTCAGCCCGTTCGGCGTCTACCTCGCCCGGATCTTCGCCGCCGCCGCCGTCCCCGAGGAGATTCTGGAGTCGGCGCGCCTGGACGGCGCCGGCGAGTTCCGTACGTTCTTCTCGGTGGCGTTGAAGCTGATGGCGCCGTCACTGGTGACCATCTTCCTGTTCCAGTTCGTGGCGATCTGGAACAACTTCTTCCTGCCGATGGTGATGCTGCAGAAGGAGTCGCTCTTCCCGATCACACTGGGCCTCTACGAGTGGAACGGCCAGACCGCCCGTGCCCCGCTCCTCCAGGAATCCGTGATCACCGGCTCGTTGGTCTCGATCGTGCCCGTGATCATCGTATTCATCCTCCTCCAGCGGTTCTGGCGCACCGGGCTCGCCTCCGGCTCCCTCAAGTAGCCCCGTACCGCCGCTCTTCCGGCTCCCACGCCCCCGCGAACAGAAAGCCCCCGCGCTATGCGAAACTCCGCCGTCTTCGTGCCCCATTTCCATTGGGACCGGGAATGGTATGAGCCCTTCCAGGTTTTCCGGCACCGGCTCGTCGCCGCTCTGGACACCGTGCTGGAGACGGCCGAGGCGAACCCGGACTTCCGGTTCACCGTCGACGGACAGATGGCCGCCATCGAGGACTACCTGGAGATGCGACCGGAGAACCGCGACCGAGTCGTGGCCCTGGTCGCCGGCGGCCAACTCGCCATCGGACCGTGGCTCATCCTGCTCGACGAGTTCCTCTGCTCCGGCGAGACCATCGTGCGCAATCTGCAGATGGGATGGGCGGCCGCGGCGGAACTCGGTGGCTCGATGCCCATCGGCTACCTGCCGGACATGTTCGGTCATGTCGCGCAGATGCCGCAGATCCTGGCGCGCGCCGGAATCGAACATGCGGCGCTGTGGCGCGGTGTTCCCGGCTCTGTCGACGGTCATGCCTTCCGCTGGCGCGCTCCCGACGGCTCGGAGGTGCGCACCGAGTTCCTCTTCGACGGCTACGACAACGGCCTCGACGTGCTGCTGGTGCCCGACCAGATCGGGCGGGCGCTCGGCGAGTACGCGGAGATGACGGCCGAGCGGTGGGGTGACGACCCCGTGCTCGCGATGGCCGGCACCGACCACAACGCGCCCGACCCGCGACTCGCGAGCTGGCTGCGGCGCGCGTCCAGCGACGAGCGCGCCATCACCATCGCGACGCTCGACGAGTACATCCGCGAGCATGTGCGCGACGAGGTCTCCGCCGTCGTCACCGGTGAGCTGCGCAGCCACGTGCGCGGCAACATCCTCCCGGGCGTGCTCTCCGTACGGCTCGCGCTCAAACAGCGGATGGCCGTCGCCGAGCGCACCATCGACCACGCCGAGCGGGTGAACGCTCTCTGGTCCCGGCGCGACGACTCGCCGTTCCTCTCGCTCGCCTGGCACAAGATCATCGAGTCGACCGCGCACGATTCGGTCGTCGGCTCCGGTACCGACGAGACCTCCGATCAGGTCGAAGCACGTCTCGCCGAAGCCACGCACACCGCGCGGGCGGTCCGGGACGCGGCCCTCGCCGTGCCCGCCGCCCTGCTGCCGAGCGACGCCTACCTGGTCGCCAACCCGCTGCCGTTCCCGCGTACGGCACTGGTGGAGGTGGACGTCGTGGCCCCGCCGGAGGGAACCGTTCTGGTCGCGACCGCCGCCGACGGCTCCGCGCATCCCGTGCAACTGGTCTCCGAGGCCCCGACCGTGCTCAGCGACGAGCACATGGACGCCTCGCAGCTCGAACGTGTGCTGCGCCGCATCCACCGCCGCGAGCTCTTCGGCCGTCTGATCGACCACTACGAACTCACCCCGGGATCGCTCGTCTTCCATCTCGCCGAGGTGCCGACCAGCGGACCGTTCGACCTGCTGATCCTGCGCCGGGAGGTCGCCACCGCGGCCGCCGCGCATCCCGGTCGGTGGAGGGTGCTGACGCTGGAGGAAGCTCGCGCGACCGCGCTGGTGCCCGTGCACGTACCCGCCTCGGGGCTCGCGGGTTTCCGGGTCGAACCGAGCGACCGGACCGCTGTGCGGCCGACGACGTCCGCACCCGCGACGGCGACGGCCCGCACGCTCTCGAACGGACTGGTCGAGGTCTCGATCGCCGCCGACGGCACCCTGGACGTGACCGGGTCCGACGGCACCGTGCTGTACGGAGTCGGCCGCCTCGTCGACGGCGGCGACCGCGGCGACAGTTACAACTACGCTCCACCGGCGCGGGATGTGCTCGTGTCGGAGCCGACCGAGGTCTCCGTCGAGCTTCTTGAGAACGGCCCGCTGCGTTCGAGGACGCGTGTCACCCGCGTGTACGCGTGGCCCACCGCGCTCTCCTCCGACGAGCGCGACCTACGCGGCGGCCTGACCGTGCCGACCCCGGTGGAGACACTCGTCGAGGTGCGCGCGGGTGAGCCGTTCGTGCGGGTCTCCACGTCGTTCCTGAACCAGTCCGCCGACCACCGGCTGCGCTTCCATGTGCCGCTGCCCGAGCCGGCGGCCGTGTCCGCGTCCGCCGGTCAGTTCGCCGTCACCGAGCGTGGGCTCACCGCCGAGGGCGGCTGGGGCGAGTACCCGATCCCGACCTTCCCCGCGAGTTCGTTCGTATCGGCCGGCGCCGCCAACGTACTGGTCGACCACGCGACCGAGTACGAACTCGTCGGCGACGGCTCCGAAATCGCCCTGACGCTGCTGCGCGCGATCGGTTCCATCAGCGTCAACATCCATCCGCTCCGTGACGAGCCCGCGGCGACCGAGATCCCCGCACCCGGCGCGCAGGATCTCGGCGTGCGCATCGAGAACCGTTTCGCCGTCGTGCCCTCGTCGACCGGTTGGCAGGGCGCGAACGCGGTCGCTCTCGCCGAGGAATTCCGCAACGACGTACTGGTCGCCCGCGGGACCGCGCCCGCCGGAGGCCAACTGCCCCCCGACGCGACCGGCCTGCGGGTGGACGGTGCGGACATCCTCGTATCGAGCATCCGCCGCGTCGCGGACGACGATCAAGGTGCCGGTATCGAGGTGCGGTTGGCCGCGATGAGCGACACGGGGTCGACCGCCCGCGTGACCGGCGCGTTCACCGAAGCCACCACGGTCGACCTGCTCGGCCGGCCGCTCTCCGCGACGCCGGTCACGGACGGACTGGAACTCGTCCTCGGCCCGTGGGAGATCCGAACAGTCGTGGTCCGGTAGACAACCGCACGCACGCGAAGGACCACCAGCCAAGCTCCGATCACGTGAGTCGGCGAATGCGGCCGGCGTTCGGATCCTTTCTGTTATCAAGAAAGAGTTGTGACCTCGTGCACTCCCCACTTTCCGCGTATGTCTCGGACACCACACCAGGGCGTGGCGCGCTGCGCACGGCGCGTTCGTGGCTGCACTCCGACGCCCCTTCTCTTTCACTGAACGGGCATTGGCGTTTTTGTCTGTCGCGAACGGCGCCGACGGCGGAGGATTTCGCGTCGGAAGGCTTCGACGACAGCGGCTGGGACAGCATCCCGGTCCCCTCCCACTGGGTGCTCCAGGGCGACGGAGCCTACGGCCGGCCGATCTACACGAACGTGCAGTTCCCGTTCCCGGTCGACCCGCCCCATGTCCCGGACGAGAACCCCACCGGCGACTACCGCCGCCACTTCGACATGCCCGCCGACTGGTCGCGAGCCGAGCGCGTCGTGCTGCGGTTCGACGGTGTCGAGTCGCTCTTCAAGGTCTGGGTGAACGGAGACGAGATCGGCAGCGCCGGCGGCAGCCGGCTCGCCCACGAATTCGACGTGACCTCGTCTGTGCGTCCGGGCGACAACGTCGTCGCCGTACGCGTGCACCAGTGGTCGGCGGCCAGCTATCTCGAAGACCAGGACCAGTGGTGGCTGCCAGGCATCTTCCGCGATGTCACCCTGATCGCACGGCCGGTCGGAGGCATCGAGGACGTCTGGCTGCGCACCGGGTTCGAGCAGGGGCGGGGGCGGATCGAGACGGAGGTCATCGCCGGCGCGGCGGCCTTCCCGGTCACCCTTCGCCTCCCCGAACTCGGCATCGAACAGATCTGGGCGACAGCGGCCGATGTGGCCCCGCTCGATGTCGGGGGAGTGGAGCCCTGGTCGGCCGAGCACCCCCGCCTGTACAACGCCACCGTGTCGACGGCCGCGGAGAGCATCGCCCTGCGGGTGGGTTTCCGCACGGTCGAGATACGCGGCGACCAGTTCCTGGTCAACGGCCGCCGCGTCGTGTTCCACGGGATGAATCGCCACGAGTTCCACCCCGTGCGCGGACGCGTCTTCGACGAGGAGCACGCCCGCGAGGACCTGGCCCGCATGAAGCGGTTCAACGTGAACGCGATCCGCACCAGCCACTACCCACCGCATCCACGACTGCTCGACCTCGCCGACGAACTCGGATTCTGGGTCATACTCGAATGCGATCTTGAGACGCACGGCTTCGACCATCTCGACTGGGTGGGCAATCCAAGCGACGACCCGGCGTGGCGCGGAGCCTATCTCGACCGCATCGAGCGCACCGTCGAACGGGACAAGAACCATCCCAGTATCGTGATCTGGTCGCTCGGCAACGAAGCGGGAACCGGCAGCAACCTCGCCGCGATGTCGGCGTGGGTCCATGCCCGGGACGCCGGACGGCCCGTGCACTACGAAGGCGACCACGCCGGCGAATACACCGACATCTACTCGCGCATGTACCCGTCGGTGTCCGAGACCGAGCGGATCGGAACCGACGGCTCACACTCGACGCTGCTGAACTGCACCCCCGCGCAGAGCGCTCGGCAGCGCTCCAAGCCGTTCCTGCTCTGCGAATACGCCCACGCGATGGGCAACGGGCCGGGAGCGCTCGACCAGTACGAGGCGCTCGTGCACGCGCATCCACGGCTGCACGGCGGCTTCGTCTGGGAATGGCGCGACCACGGCATCCTGACGACGACCGCGGACGGTACGCCCTATCACGCGTACGGCGGCGACTTCGGAGAGGTCGTACACGACGGCAACTTCGTGATGGACGGGGTGCTGTTGAGCGACGACGTCCCGACTCCGAGCCTCCACGAGTACAAGGCGGTCGCGCAG
The DNA here is from genome assembly GCF_044766385.1 of Streptomyces sp. NPDC102274. NCBI lineage: Bacteria > Bacillati > Actinomycetota > Actinomycetes > Kitasatosporales > Streptomycetaceae > Streptomyces > Streptomyces sp. NPDC102274. The sequence continues at coordinate 98,428 of NZ_JBIWLW010000008.1, forward strand.
CCGCTCCGCTTCACCTTCGACGGTGACGCGCTCGCGGTGACCAACCTGCGGCACTCGGCCGACACGTCCGACCTGCGCTTCCGCTGGCGCGTCGAGCACGACGGGACGCTCGTGGATTCCGGGGACATGGAGGTCCCCGTCATCGCGGCAGGCGAGTCGGCGCGGGTGCCGCTTCCACGGATCCCGGTGTCGCGAGACGCGGAGACGTGGCTCACCGCCGACGCGGTACTGGCGGCCGGGACCGCGTGGGCGAGCGCCGGGCATGTGATCGCGACCGCGCAGCTGGACCGTTCGACGCGTCGTCCCGTACCGGTTGTGCGACCCGAAACCGATTGGCGGCAGAGCGACGGCACACTGACGCTCGGACCCGCCGAGTTCATCGACGGGTCCCTCGTACGCCTCGCGGGTCGCGCCGTGGTGGGCCCGCGGCTGGAACTGTTCCGCGCCCCGACCGACAACGACGAAGGCGCGTCCGACGATGTCGGCGAGAGCGACGCCAGCGTCGCCGGGGTTTCCAACGCCGAGCTGTGGCGTCGCGACGGTCTCGACCGGCTGGTCACGCGGCGACTGTCCGTGGAGTGCACCGCGACGGCCCTGCGGACGATCAGTAGAGTCTCCGCGGCGAACTCCGCCTCGTCCGTGATCGTGGAGTCGGTCTGGTCGCTTGAGGGCGACGGACTCGACCTGCGTGTGGAGATCGAGCCGTCGAGCGGTTGGCTGACGGTGTGGCCGCGGATCGGGATTCGTTTCGAGCTGCCCGATGGCGCGGCTCCCATAGACGGCGCCGAATGGTTCGGCCTCGGCCCGTTCGAGTCCTACCCCGACAGTCTTCGCGCGGCGCGTACCGGCCGTTTCTCCTCAACCATCCGCGACCTCTCCGTTGCCTACGCGCGGCCCCAGGAGACGGGGCACCGCTCCCAGTTGCGAGAGCTGGCACTGACGAGCGCCGGTACCGAGGCGCTGCGCATGACGACCATCCCGGACACGCGCGGACGGCGCCCCGGCTTCACGCTCAGCCGTCACATCCCACAGCAGATCGCACGAGCCGGACACCCGTTCGAGCTTCCGGAGTCGACGACGAGTCACCTGATCGTCGATGCGGCCCAGCACGGGCTCGGCTCACGGGCCTGTGGACCGGATGTGTGGCCCGAGTTCGCGCTTCGCCCCGAATCCCGCACGATCAGGCTGCGCATCACAGCAGGCCAGAGCCAGGAGGACTAGACCTGGGGTGTGTCCGGACACACCCCAGCTACTCCACGGTGCCGCGAACGCCGCGTTGTGCTCCGCGCCGAGTCGGTCGCGCTCCGGCGGTGCCGGGAGCCAACTGGTCATCCACTGTGGGAAGTTCACTGATAGTGCGCGCGTTCCTCGATAGGATTCCGCCGGATCCTGACCGTGGGCAACGGGACAACGAGCGCCAATTCAAGCGGATTTCCAGCCGGTCACGCCGGCGCGACAGCGGCCGGAACGGTGACCGGAACACCGAGTGAGTGGAGAGCCAGTCATGCGTGGAGGCAGCATCGCTGTGGTCGGCGGCAGCATAGCGGGGTGTGCCACGGCCGTGGCCGCGTCGCGCGGCGGAGCCGGGAAGATCACCGTCTTCGAGCGCGCCGACGCCCAACTCCGCGACAGGGGAGTGGGAATCGCCCTTCACAACGACCGGTACGACGAGTTGAGGCACGCGGGCTATGTGGCCTCCGAGATGCCTTGGGCGCCACTGACCCGGCGGGTGTGGAGCATGCGCGACGGCGAGGCGGACCACGGCCGGACCGTCGGCGAGCAGCCGTTTCCCTTCCGTGCCTACAACTGGGGCTCCCTATGGAGCGAGCTGCGCCGCCGGGTGCCCGAGGAGGTCTGCTACCGGTCCGGCGCGACGGTCACCGGCGTGGAGCCGGACGCTGACGGTGTGACGCTGCGTCTCGCGGACGGATACCAGGAGCACTTCGACGTCGTGATCGGGGCCGACGGGTACCGCTCCGTCGTCCGCGAGGCCATGTTCCCCGGGGCCGACGCGACATACGCCGGTTACATCGGCTGGCGCGGTACGTCGTCGGACGTGGCCGACCTCCCCTCGGACGGCCACGACGCGCACAACATCGTCTTCCCCGGCGGCCACTGCATGATCTATCGCATCCCGGACGGCGTCGGCGGGCACCGGCTCAACTGGGTTCTCTACACGACGCCCCCGCGGATCGACGGCCTCCACCCCGACCTGCTGACCCCGACCTCCCTGCCACCGGGCCGTCTGAACTCGGAGCTCACCGCGCACCTGCGGGCCCTGGTGGCCGACAACTTCCCGCCGTACTGGGCTCTCAGGGTGCTCCGTACGCGTCCTGAGACCACCTTCATCCAGCCCATCTACGACCTGGAGGTGCCGCACTACACCTCGGGACGGATGGCGCTCGTCGGCGACGCCGCCAGCGTCGCCCGGCCGCACATCGGCGGCGGCAGTGTGAAGGCGCTCCAGGACGCCACCGCTCTGGAGGCCGCCTGGGTGACCGGGGGCAGTTGGCAGGAGATCCTGGAGAGGTACGACGCCCGTCGCCGCGCCGTCGGGGCGGCCATGGTCGCGCTCGCCCGCAGGATGGGCGGCGCGCAGGTCGAGAACACACCGGACTGGTCCGCCATGGACCAACCCGAGTTCGACGCGTGGTGGCAGGACCAGAACGAAGGCTCCGACCGGCGCAGCGGCTTCGGCGGCCACAGCATCGAGGTCGAGTAGGCCCGGGGCGCGGGGAGGCCCGGGGTGCGAGTGGGCCCGGGGCGCGAGGAGGGCGGTGACCGCGTGCCGGTCACCGCCCTCACGGCTGGTATCGCTCGCGTCTCAATCCGCCGTCGGCGCGAGTTCGAGTGCGGTGTGCAGGGCGGTGGCATCGGTACGGGCGGCCGCGCCGTCCAGCCGCAGCGTCGTCCGCCCCGAGGTGAGGACCGTGAGCGTACTGGCGCACTCGGCCGCCTGGGCCGGGCTGGGGGAGACCAGCACTACGGCGATGCCCTCGTCCGCCAGCGTGGTCACCAGCTCGTGGACCTGCCGGACGAGTACCGGCGCGAGGCCCTCGGTCGGCTCGTCGAGCAGCAGCACGTTCGGCGAGCCGAGCAGCGCGCGGGCCAGCGCCAGCATCTGCTGTTCGCCGCCGGACAGATCCGCCCCCCGGTGGCCCCGGCGCTCGCCCAGCCGGGGCAGCAGTTCCAGGACGCGCGCCGGGGTCCACACGCTGGGACGCGTGGTGTCGTCACGGCGCGGCGGACGGTAGGACAGCCGCAGGTGTTCGGCGACGGTGAGCCCGGCGAACACGCGACGGCCCTGCGGTACGAGGCCGATCCCGGCGCGGGCGATCCGGTGTGCGGGCTGTCCCGTCACGTCCCGGCCGTCGAGCCGTACGGCACCTGCGCTGGGGCGTATCAGTCCGGCGACGGTGTGGACGAGAGTGGTCTTGCCCGCGCCGTTGTGGCCGACGACGGCGTGGACTGTGCCGGCGGGCACCGACAGGTCGAGATCGTGGAGGACGGTCCCGCCGTGGTAGCCCGCGGTCAGTCCGGTGAGTTCGAGCATCGGGGGTCGGTCATCCTCTCGCGTCGGCGGACGGGTCGTCGGCGGACGGGGCGGCTGTGGACGTGGCGGTGGTGGACGTGGCGACGGTGGACGCGCCGACGTTCTCGACGCCGGGGTCCGGGACGCCGTCCGCGGCCTTGTCCGCCGTCGTGCCGGTGTTGTGGTACGCGTCGCGGACCTCGGGGTGCGCGAGCGTCTCCTGGGTCGGACCGGTGACGAGCACCCGTCCGGCCGCCAACACCGTGACCGTCGAGGCGAGTTGGGCGACGACTTCGACATGGTGCTCGACCAGGATGATCGCGACGCTCTCCGGCAGCCCTCCGAGGACGCCGAGCAGCCGGCCGATCTCGCCGTCGGTCAGCCCGGCCGCCGGCTCGTCCAGGAGCAGCAGGCGCGGGTCGCCCGCCAACGCGGCGGCGAGGTCGAGCATGCGACGCTGTCCGTGGGAGAGCGTGGAGGCCGGCCGGTGGGCGATGTCCGCGAGGCCGACGGCCTCCAGATGGCGGCCCGCGGACTCGGTGTGCAGCCGGTGGCGGGACGGGCTGCGCCAGGCACCGCGGCGCTTCGGATGGTGCGGCCAGCCGGCCAGTACGACATTGTCCAGTACCGTCAACTCGGCTATCACGGACGGCTGTTGGAAGCTGCGGGCGATACCGAGACGGCTGCGCCTGGCGGTGGCCGTTCGGGTGATGTCCGCGCCGCCCAGGACGATGGTGCCCTGGTCGGGCCGGTCGGTACCCGCGATGAGGTTGAGCAGGGTGGTCTTGCCCGCGCCGTTGGGGCCGATGACGGCGTGCCGGGCTCCCGCGGGGAGCCGCAGGCTGACGTCGTCGACGGCGGTGAGACTGCCGTATCTGCGGGTGAGACGGGTGAGGTCCAGTACCGGGGGTGCCGATGCGGCGGTCGGTGTGGGCGTCATGAGGAGACCTTCCCGGCGGGGGGCGGGGTGTGCGCGGACGTCGACGCGGCCGAGGGCCGCTCGCCGGGAGTCGGCCCGCCGCGACCGGATCCGCCGCGCAGGCCGGCCGGACCGCGGGGCAGCAGGTACACGGCGGCGACGCACAGCGCGCCGAGCAGCAGCGGCCCGTGGCCGGGCCATGAACTGGCGACCCAGTCCCGGGTGATGACGATGAGCCCGGCGCCCATCAGCGCGCCGATCACGGACGTCGTACCGCCGATGACGGCCGCGAGCAGCGCGAACGCGGCGATCTCGAAGCCGACGTCGGCGGGGGAGAGGTACTGCTGGACGGTGACCATCAGCGAGCCGCCGACGCCGGCCAGCGCACCGGCGCAGATGTACGCCACCAGCAGGTAGCGCCCCACCGGGTGCCCCGAGGCGCGCATCCGCGCCTCGGCGCCCCGGGTACCGGTCAGCAGCTTCCCGGCAGGGGAGCGCAGCACGAGCAGGGTGACGGCGACGGCGAGGACGGCGACGACGAGCGCGTAGGTGTAGACGTCGCTCTCCTCGGACATCCCCTCCCCGCCCCACGGCGCCCGCGTGGACGGGAAGCCGACGAGACCGTCGGCGCCGCCGGTGACGGACGTGAACTGGTTGATGACCGCGCCGGTCAGCTCACCGATGGCGAGCGTGATCATCAGCACGGTGGTGCCACGGGCCCGGATCACGGCGGGCCCCGTCACGGCGGAGAAGACCGCGGTCGCGAGCGCCGAGAGGACGATCTGGACCGGGCCCATGGTCCACCCGGCCTCCGCGAGATTCGCGGTGGCGTACGCGCCGACGGCGAACGGCGCGGTCTGCCCGAGGGTGGGCAGTCCGGCGTAGCCTGTGAGGACGGTGACACTGACCGCGAGGAGGCCCAGAGCCAGGGCCGAACCGGCCAGCGAGATGCTGTACGGGTCGAGTATCCCCGGAAGCGCGATCAGCACCACGAGCAACACCGGCAACGGAGCCGCCCGCCGCCACGCGGCCCCGCGCGGAAGCCAGGTGATCTCCGTGAGCGCGGCCCTGCCCCTGCCCCTGCCGCGCGATGCCACCGCCCCGGCCGCCCCGCGCGGTCCCCGTCGCAGCCGCGCGGCGAGATGGCGGCGCAGCCGGGCCACCGGGTCCGCGGACGGGCCCTCCGGGTCCTCCGGGCGGTGCCCGGTCGCCGGTTCCGCGAAGCGGGACCGGAGCACCAGCACCGCCGCCATCGCGGCGAAGAGCAGGTACGGCGCGAGGTCCGGCGCCAACGAGACGCCCAGCGTCTGGACCTCACCCACGGCGATCGCCGCGAAGAAGGTCGCCCACAGCGAGCGCAGTCCACCGAGCACGACCACCACGAGCGACAGCATCAGTACGTTCTCGGACGTGCCGGGCCCGGGACCGATGATCGGCGCCCCGAGCACGCCCGCCGCACCGGCCAGCGCACCCGCCGCCGCGAGGACACCGGTGTGCACCGCCCGGGGGTTGTGGCCGGTGGCCGCCAGCATCTGCGGATCGTCGGAGGCGGCCCGTACCGTCGCACCCACGCGGGTCCGGGTCAGCACCCATGTGCCGAACGCGGCGAGCAGTACGGCCATCACGATGAAGCAGAGCCGGTACGCGGGATACCGGTGGCCCAGCAGTGTCACCGAGGAGTCGAGCGCCTCGGGGACGCGTACCGGAAGCTCGTCCGCCCCGAAGAGCTGGATGAGCAGATCACCGCCGACCAGGGCGAGCCCGAACGTCAGCAGCGCTTGAGCGAGATGCCCACGCCGGGCGAGCGGAACCGTCGCGGCGGACAGCCCGGCTCCGGCGACGCACGCCGCCGCCGTTCCGGCGGCCAGCCCGAGGGCGAGGCCGCCCCAGGTTCCGTCGCTCAGCTCGGCTCCCGTGTAGGCGCCGATGGCGTACAACGTGCCGTGCGAGAGGTTCAGCACGCCCGCGGTCCCGAAGGCGAGACTCAGGCCGGCGGCGACCACGAACAGCAGCAGCCCGTAGGCCACCCCGTCCACCGCGGGCATGAGGTGGGCATCGAGGAGTTCCACGTCAGCTGCCGAGCGTCGCCAGGTCCTGGACCATGACATTGGCCAGCTGGTTACCGTCCGGCCGCACCTGACGCAGATACCAGGCCTGCACCGGCGAGTGAGCCTTGTCGCCGAATTCCCAGGCGCCACGCGGGCTGTCGATCTGGCCCAGTCCCGCGATGGCCTTGTTGATGGTCTGCGGCGTCACGTCCCCGCCCTTGGCGGCATCGGCGATCGCCTGGTCCAGCACGGCAGCCGCGTCGTACGACGCCATCGCGTAGGTGGTGGGCTGTGTGTCGTGCTTGGCCGTCCAGTCGGCGGCGAACTTACGGTTGGCCGCGTTGTCGAGGTCGGCCGCGTAGTTCAGGACCGAGTAGATGTCCTTCGCCGCGTCGCCCTGCGCCTGGAGCACACTGCCCTCGGTGACGAAGGCCGTGTACAGCGGCAGATCGGCGATGTCGGACTGCGCGTACTGCTTGGCGAAGTCGATCGCGGCCTTGCCGGCGTAGAAGCAGTACACCGCTTTGGCGTCCGTCTTGGCGATCTCGCCGAAGTAGGGCAGGAAGTTGGTGGTCTTCGGAAACGGCGTCCAGGCGGTCTTGCCGTCGGGGTTGGCGAGTTCACCCCCCATGCGCTTGAACTCGTCGGTGAAACCACGCAGTTCGTCGTAGCCGCCCTGGTAGTCGGGGCCGATCGCGTAGACCGGCCCGTCGACCTTCTCCTTGACGTACGGGGCGATGGCCTTGCCCGGCTCGTCGGACAGGAAACTCGTCGTCCACACGTACTCGAGGTCCTTGATGGGCGGCCGGCCGTTCGACCCCAAGAAGGGGATCTTGGCCTGGTTGACCAGCGGCAGCACCGCGTTGACCGAGCCTCCGCCGACGAACCCCGTCAACGCGTCGACCTTGTCCTTCTTGACCAGCTTGGTGGCGGCGGGAACGGCGGTCGGCGGACCGTCGCCCTCGTCCGCGACGATGAGTTCGACCTCGCGTCCACCCAGCTTGTTGCCGTGGGTTTCCAGGTACAGCTCGAAGCCGGCGCGCAGTTCGGTGCCGACCGGCTTGTAGGTGCCGGACAGGGAGGCCACCAGGCCCACCTTCACGGTGTCGTCGCCGGCTCCGCTGTCGCCGCTGCACCCGGTGACGGCTGCCAGACCGAGGGCGAGGGCGGCAGCGCCGAGCGGCCGGAATCGGCGGCGGCGCGAAAGGGACACGTCGAGGAACATGGGGGCTCCCATCGGTAGGAACGGGCAAAACGGGCCGAGCGGCTGCCGAGTGGCCGCCGACTGGCTGTGGAGCGGGCTCGACCTGGGCGACGGCCGGGGTGGTGCGGTCGTACGGGAACGGCCGGGCGATCAGCCCGATAGTTCGGTGCTCGCCTCGCGGACCTGGGGAGACAGTGAGTCGCCGACCTGGTTGATCAGTTCGGACATCATGTAGCTGACCTCACCGATGTCCGCGTCCCTCGTGGTGGTCACCAGCAGTGAGGCGCCGCTGGAGACGGCCATCGAGAACATGTAGCCGCCCTCCATCGCCGTGAGGCTGTGCTCGACGGGATCGGTGTTCGTCAACTGGGCGGCGGCGGAGAGCAGGTTGACGACGCCGGAGGCGATGGCGGCCAGCCGGTCGGCGTCGTCACGATTCACACCGGTGTACGCCAGCACGAGTCCGTCCACGGACACGGCTATCGCCTGAGTGACTTCCGGGACGCGTCCGGCGAAACCGCTCAGGATCCAGCTCAGGTCGGCGGATGAGGTCATTTCTCGCTCCGTTCGGTGTCGTCATCGATGGTGGAACGCCGGCGCTGGTTGGTGCTCCTGTTGATCCCCTGGGCGTAGGCCGCCAGGACGTCGGAGACCTGCCGGGAGTCCCGGCGGCGGGGCGACGGCCTGGGCGTGGCGGCGCCGGAGCGCTGTTCGCCGCCGTCCCGTCTGCCCAAGGTGGCTCGCTGCTGCGGTGTGTTGCGCTGCCGTACGGGCAGTCCTGAGGAGCTCACTCCGGCGATACGGGAAGCCGGCTCGTCGCGCACGGTGGTGCCACCGGGCGGCGTGACCCGGTTGCGCGCGCCCTGGTTGGCGCCCTGCGTCGCGCCGCCGGGTTGTGTGATCGGACGAGGTGCTGTGTAGCGCACACCGATGCCACGGTTGTCGTTGGCACGGTTCGAACCGAGCGTGCCGCGCGGCGGCTCCGCGGACTTCCGGGGGGCCGGGGCCAGCACGCTCGCGGGCAGTGCGACCTCGGCGATGGTGCCGGGACCGGACGAGTCGCACAGTTCGACCGTGATGCCGTGACGCGCGGCGAGTCGCGCCACCACGTGCAGACCCATGGACCGTACGTCTCCGATGCCCGACCGCGGCTCGCGCAGCGCGGCGTTGCAGACGGCGCGGCGTTCCGCGGCGATGCCCACCCCCTCGTCGACGATCTGCACGACGGCCCGGTCCCACAGCCGCCATACGGCGACCCCGACCTGCTTGTCGGGGGGCGAGAACCGGGTCGCGTTGTCGAGGAGTTCCGCCAGGATGTGCGCCACGTCGTGCACGGCGCGGGCGGCGATACCGATTTCCGATTCGACGACGCCGAGCGACACGCGGTCGAAGCGCTCGATCTGCTGGGCCGCGGCCATGATGACGCTGGCGCAGTCGACGTCCTGCGAGCGCACCCGGGCCTGTCCGTAACCCCCCAGCACCAGCAGGCTGTTGGTGTTGCGCTCCATGCGGATCGCGAGGTGGTCGAGAGCGAAGAGGGTCTTCATCCGCGCGGGGTCGGACTCGTCGCGCTGCACCGTGTCCAACTCGGACACCATGACGCTGGTCAACTGCGCGCCCCTGCGGGCGACGCCGACCAGCGTGTCCGCGAACTGTTCGTAGATGTGGGCCTGTTGGGCGGCCAGCCGGACGGCTTCGTGGTGAACGGCGTTGAACGCCTCGCCGACCTCGCCGATCTCGTCCTCGCCCGTGGTCCTGACCGGGTTGCCGGTCTGCTGGGCGACCTGCTCGGGTGTCGCGCCGCTCAGCGCGCCGGGTCGGGACAGTTCGCTCATCACGGCGGGCAGCCCGGTGTGGGCGACTTCGTGCGCGGCGTTGCGCAGATCACTCAGCCGGCGGATCATCACGCGGCCCAGGCGGATGGCCACGACGACGGCGCCGACCAGGGTCAGCACCACCAGGGCGACCTCGGCCCCCGCGATCCAGAGGAGTGCGGTGCGCGTGTCGGAGACCGTCGAGAAGATGGATTCGTCGACGCGCTTCTCCACCGAACGCAGCAGCGTCAGACGGTCCTGGGAAGCCTTCTGCCACTCCTTCGGGGTGACCTCGATGTCCTTGCTCGTTCCCGTACGCCCGATCTCGTCTTCCAGCCGCCGGGCCTCCAGCGCCTTCGCGCCGGAGAGGGTGCGCTCCAGCCAGGTCCGCCATTGGCCGGGGCCGAGGTCGAACAGGACGCTGATCGACTCGGTGTAGCCCAGCCGGCCGGCGTCGAACGTCCGCTGCGAGGCGGTCGTGAAGCCGCCCGCGGCCTGCGCTCTCAACACCGTGACCTGCTGCTGGGCCGTGTACTCGGCTGCCTCGGACAAGGCGGCCGCAGCGCGGATCCGCTCCGCGATGTCGGCGTCGACACCGTCGGCCTGCGCGATGCCGTCGCGGTAGCCGTTGAGGTCGGCGATCACGATCCGGTAGCCGAAGGCGAGCGCGGAGATGGTGATGTCGCCCGTGCGTACCTGGGCACGCAGGGAGGGCATCTCCTCGATGAAGCGCTCGATACGGTTCAGCGCGCCCTGTGCGTTGTCGGGCACCTCGGACAGGCGCTCTGTCCGACCGCGGAACGTGGCGACACTCCTATCGGTCGCGTGGGAACGTTCCCGGAACGCCTCCGTATCTCCCTGTGCGGAGACCAACGCGGTTGCTGCCGCCCTCTCGCGCTGTAACTGGTGGGTCAACTCCCCGGCGCTGGAGGCGACTTCGACCATCGTGGCAAGCCGGTTGGCCTGCAGCGCCCGATTGGTCGCGGGTGCGAGGGCCAGAACCGAGAAGGCGACGGCCACGGTGAGAGGAGCGGTGACGAGCAGGGCGAGGCGACGATTGATTTTCACTGCGCGGCTCCATCGCCGGAACCGGTGCTGAGTATCGGTAACACGCTGATACCTGTTAACGGGTTGTGGCGGGGTGTCGGTGGGGGAACGCTGCTATGTCGGTGGGGGGTCTGGCACATCGTTGCCGACGGGGCGGAGGGGGCCCGGCGGCGCGGCTGATCCTAAGCCGTAGCGGGCGCCAACGGGCGCGTGCCGCGTGGGAAATCGCGCGCACTCGTCTGCGCGGGGAGGGTCCAACTCGGCTGCGGATGCCGGGAGATCAGTCTCTCCTCGGGTGAATCGGAATGACCGAATCAATCAAGCGCAACCATGCTTGCCCTGCGTAGCGGCTTTCCCACGGGGGTGGCCAACGGTCGGCGGAATGTCAACGAGGCTTCCGCGCAAGGATAGGTGACCGGCCATCAGGCGGTGTGAGCTTCGTTGCGGAAAGGTTAGATCCCATGGTCGACGACGGCCGCGACGAGCGGGCTCGGCGCGGATCCGGCTCCGGCTCGACGGCGGATCCGGTCCCGGCGGCAATTGCCAGTGTGTCATGCCGCTGTCCTCCTCGCGCACGGGCTGAGGAGGACGGCGGCGCGGATCCGGGTCCGGTGTGTGTCAGCGCGACTGGTGGTGGGCACTGGCCTCGGCGGCGGTCTTCAGCTCACCCAGCCATCCCTTGAGGCCATCGGCGAGGATCTTGGTCGCGGTGGGGACGTCCGCTTCGACCTGCTCTCCGGTGTGGGTCTCTTCGGTGCGTACGAGGACACCGCCCTTGACCTTGGTGAAGTTCCACACGTGGACGCCGTCGATGCGCAGTCCCTCGCCGATCGCGGGGCCGGTCCAGCGGATGCAGGAATTGCGCCTGAGCTGTTCGACGGTGGAGGTGATGTCCAGGCTGGTGGCGGGAGTCGCGGGATTGGGAGGTATCGGGGTCGTCCACCGGAACGCCGAACCCGCCCGGAACGGGCCGTGGTCGAGGCGTTCCACGGTCGTGACCGGGGTCTGCCAGGACGGCCAGCGCTCCACATCGGTCTGCAGCTTCCAAATGGTGCTCAGCGGCGCGTGGATCACGGTCTCGGTCGTGGAGCGGATGAGGGCCTTGGGATCGACGCCCTCTCCGCGGCAGGTGAGGGACTTGCCGGGGTGAGGGGTGGCGCCGGCGGGGGCGGCGGCGGTGCCGAGGACACCGGCGACGACGAGCGGGACGGTGAACAGGGCGGCGCGGACGTTGGTGCCGCGGATTCGGGACATGGCGTTCTCCTTGTCAGTTGCGGGCTGAGCGCGGCGTGTTGAGTGAGCGGGAGTGGGGCGGCGGTCCGGGCGGTGGTGTCACCGCGCGGGAAGGCGCCGGCGGGCTCGGTGGAGGGTCACGATGAGGGCGGCGGACGCGGCGACGATCAGCCCGGCGAACACGGGGTGCATGTCCTTGGACAGGCTCGGCGCCCCGTCGGGCCGGGTGAGCCATACGGTGAGCGGAATCGCGAACGTGACGGCGACGAGCGTGGCCGCCCGGCGCACCGCCCGGTCGGAGACCCGGCGGAGCGCACCGACCAGCGCGATCACGACGGGGATGCCCGAGATGAGGGCGAACTGACCGACAACCATGACGGGGACCGCCCAGGCGGAGACGGTCACCGACAGCGGAACGCGCCGTTCTGTGCGGGTGGGGTGTGAAGCGGCCGTGGTGGTCACGAAGTTCTCCTCATCCGGTGGTGCGCACAGGTGCGCGGTGTTGCGTGGCCGCGCCGCGCACTCCGCACTGGGATAGAAGCTCCTGCGTTCGTTAGAAGTTATAACGCAATGTGAAACGAGAGGTCAACAGGGTGCGTGATAGCCTCTAATTAAATCTTGAACTTATAGCCACAAGGATGGGGAAGGTGGCAGGCCATGGCGAAGACGGACACGAAGACCCCGCGCGAGCGCTATCGCACCCAGGTGCGTGCGGAGGTCAAGGAACGAGCCTGGGAGCAGATCGCCGCGGCGGGCGCGTCCGCGCTCTCCCTCAACGCGATCGCCAAGCGGATGGGTATGAGCGGACCCGCTCTCTACCGCTACTTCGCCGGCCGCGACGAGCTGATCACCGAACTCATCCGGGACGCGTACCGAAGTCTCGCCGACACCCTCGGTGCGGCCTCCGCCGCCGGCGCCGACCTGGTCGGACTGGCACACGCCCTGCGCGGCTGGGCCCTGGAGGACCCCCAGCGGTACTTCCTCATCTACGGCACCCCGGTCCCCGGCTACCACGCGCCCCAGGACATCACCGGCATCTCGAGCGAGATCATGGCAACCTTGCTCGACGCGTCCACGGCGCTCGCCCCGGACCTCCCCGCGACACCGTTCAGCGCCCATCTGGAAGACCACCGGGACTGGGCCGGCGGTCACCCCGCCCCGCCCGCGGCGCTCCATCTGGCCCTGAAATTCTGGACCCGGCTGCACGGCGTCCTGTCCCTGGAACTCGCCGGCCAGTTCACCGGAATGGGCTTCGATCCCGCCCTGCTCTTCGCGGCCGAACTGGACAGCCTGCCGGCACACCGGACTTGAGTCGTACGGCGGCCGGCGGGCTGGAGATCCGGGCTCTGTTCAGAGGTCGACGACGAACACGGCCTTGCCGGAGCGGCGTCCGTTGACCTGGATCTCCAGGGCGTGTTCGCCGGGGTAGTGCCGGCGCGTGGTGATGGGGCGGAAGGAGTGCCGGCGCTCCAGCGCGAGCCGTTCACCGGCGGCCAGGGTCCGTGTGGTCAGTTTGAAGACGCGGGGCGCCGTGGTGCCGTTGGCCTTGACGTAGTGGATGACGTAGTCGACGGCGAGCCGGACCGGCCGCGGTCCCTCGTTGGTGAGGTCCACACCGAAGGTCAGTTCGTCGTCCTGGGTGACCTTCGTGCTCCGCAGTCTGGGCCCGGTGACGATCAAGTCCTCGGAGGGCGGGGCGAATCCGAGCAGATAGAGTGCTGCCGGATCGGCCTGTTTGACGAGGGTACGCATCGCGTGTCTGGCCACCGCGGGCGTGGTGGTGGCAGCGGCGCGCTCCGACCAGCCGCGCGCTGTGGAGACCGCGAGGGCCGGGTCGAGCCGGGAGATGTCGTTGAGGTGGTTGGCCACGGACCGGCGGACCACTTCATCGGCATCGGTGTGGAGCGCGTCGAGGATCGGCACGGTCACGGAGGGCCGGTGGCGCAGTTCCGGTACCTGCTTCGCCCAGGGCAGCCGCGGTCTGGTGCCCTCGCTCGCCAGTCGCCGTACCGAGGGGTCGGCGGAGGCGGTCCAGGTGCCGACCGTCCGCAATGTTCTCCCGAGGTCCGCGTTGAGGAAGGTCCGCAGGGCGAATTCGCTGGTCAGCCGGGGTGTCAGGGAGGCGAGAAGAGCGAGGCCGTCCTCGAAGTCCCCGGGGCGGGCCGAGTCCACGGCCATCATCGCCACAGCCTCGGAGACCGGCCAGATCATCCAGCCGGAGAACCCGGGATCGGCCAGGGCGGTACGGAAGACGTCCGCGGCGGCGGGGTACGTACCGGGGAGGTCCTGGACGAGCGCGTCACGTACGGCGCGGGCCCGTTGGCTCAGGCCGAGCGGCCCGAGGGTCTCGGCGCTCGCCCGTACGGTGGACCAGCGTGCGGACCCACGCGTGGACCCGTGCGTGCCCGGCGCGGTGGTCGCGCCGAGCACGCGTGCCAGTTGTCGGATGGTGGCCGCGCTGATCAGTTCGTCGGCGGTGGGCATGTCGCTACGTCCTTCGTGTGTCGGCCCGGATCGGACCGGATCGCCCCGGAATGCACCGGAGAGGCCCGGATCCGGGGTCTTCCTCGCACTCGGACGCTACGACGGGATGAGGACAGCTTCTGTCCTCATCCGGCTCCTGGATCGGAACCGGAACACTCAGGTCGCGCCGATGGCCGCCGTGAGCATCGGGAGCGCACGTGTCAGGGCGCGTTCCCAGTAGGGCCAGGTGTGGGTGCCGGGGCCGTAGCGGTCGGCCGTGACGTTCAGACCGTGGGACCGCGCGCGGGCTATGTAGTCCCCGGCCATCAGATCGAGGGTCGCCTCCAGGCTGTCGGGCGTACGGTCCGGGGGGTCGAACGGGCCGGGCAGGCCGTTGCCGCTGCTGACGTATACGGGATAGCCGCGGGGCAGCCGGGAGATGAGCTCGTAGGCGTTGTGTTCTCGCCAGAGCCCCGCCTGCGCGGTGGGGTCGCCCCATAGATCGAGCGGGTTGAGGCCCTGTCCCTTGACGATGTTCTGGATGCCGGTCGTGAACCGTGTGGTGTTGACGAGTCCGCTGAAGGACGCGGCCGCGCGGAACAGCGACGGATACCGTGCGGCGTAGTACAGCGCGCCGTGGCCGCCCATGGACAGCCCGGCCACGGCGCGTCGGTCACCGGCCCGCACCTGCTGCTCCAGGATCTGGCGGACCTCGCTGATGTGGAAGGTCTCCCAGGCGGGCGCCCCGTACCGGCCCTGGTTCCACCAGTTGGCGTAGAAGCCCGCCGGTCCGCCCTCCGGGATGACGACCAGGGCCGGTGTCTGAGCCGTGATGGCGGGGGCGTTGCCCCAGCCGGTCGAGCCGGGGCTTCCGCAGCAGCCGTGCAGCAGGTACAGGACCGGCCAGCGGCGGGTGGGCGCGTCGTCGAAGCCGGGCGGTAGCAGCACCGTGACGTTGCCGGTGCGGCCCAGCGCGGGGGACTCGATCCGCAGGTTCAGGGTGCGCTCATCGATCCGCTCGGCCGCCAGAAGGCGCGGCCCGCGACGGAAGGAGGGCGGTGCGGCGGAGGGCGGTGTGGCGGAGGACGCGGATGCCACGGAGCCCGACGCGACGGCGCTCGCGCCGGCGACGGCCAGCGCGGCGACGGCACGCCGCCGGGTGAGGGGGAGCGAGGGGGTGAAGTCCCCTGCGGGACGGTCCGGTGGGGACAGGTCTGGTTGGGACATGATGTCTTCTCCGTCTCTCGTGTCTACCTGTGACGCTCGGGGCGGGGCAGTGGACATGTTCCGGTGTGGTCAGGGGGTCGCGCGCAGCACAACGGCGAACTCCATGGGGGCCGCCGTCAGCCGGTGGGCCGGCAGTGTGTCGGGGCCGCAGGAGGCGGACCCCAGGCCGTGCTGGGCGAGGTCGAGATGGACATGGACGCGGTCCCGGGCGACGAGTTCGTGCGGGTGCCGGGCGGTGTCGAGGTCCTGGCTGGTCCAGCGGCGCGCCGTGAACCCGAAATGCGGCCGGCCCTCGAAACGGATTCCGCCGGCCGCCCCGTCCGAGGGCGTCAGCTCGGCCCAACGCACCTCACTGCGATGGCCGTTCTCCTGCGGAAACGTGTACGGGAACTGGAGCGCGTCAACGGTGTGCTCCCAGCGGCCGACGCGTACCGCCGCACGGGAGTTGGGATACGACTCGCCGGGCCCGAGCCCGAACCAGCGGACCAGGCTCCAGGAGGCCGGTAGCGCCAGACGCACGCCGATGCGCGGCAGCGGCATGTCCTCGGGCCACGGGCCGTCGGGCGCCGCTGTCAGGCGCAGCCGCAGACCACCGGGCACGGCGCTCCAGTGGTACGTGGCGAGCAGCCCGAACTGCTCCGAGGCGGGGGCGAGCCGGCTGTGGACGGTGAGATCCGGACCGTCGGCGCACACCCGGTCGGTGCGATGGCGCATACGGTCCAGGCCGCGCTGACGCCAGGTGCGGGCGGCCTCGGAGCCGCGCAGTTCGGCCCCGGGCTCACGGTCGTTGTCGGTCATGGCCCGCCAGATGTCGAGCACGGGCCCCGCCAGCTCCGTACCGCCCAGCGAGCGGAGCCGGCCGGTGTGGACGTCGAAGGCCCCCTCACCGAACGCGAGTTGACCGGTGGGGAGTGTGCATGTGGAGAGCTGGTTCGCGGAGAGGTCGTCCGTGGAGAGGCGGTCAGTGGAGTGCTGATCTGTCGCCGATGGCCGCCGCCGGTGCCGGACCGCGGGCTCCGGCTCGTGGGGCGGGGCGCCTTCGAGTCGGAAGCGCCAGTCGCCGTCGAGGCTCAGGCGCGGGGCGGAGCTGGGGAAGGCGGCACGGGCGGGCAGCGTGCCGGGCGGTGGGGCCGGGTCGAGGTGCCGGGGTAGTGCGGGGGACATGACGGGCCCCTCCTCGGGCGGTCGGGCCGGTAGGTGATCTCGTCGGTACGGGATCGGGCCGGTGGGCGGGCGGACCTGGGCGATCGTGCCGGGCGTGAGCCGGTACGTACACGGGGCCGCCCGCCCCGCCGTGTCAGCTCTTCAGCCGTACCGTCAGGATCTGGAACGGGCGCAGCGAAAGGCTGATGTCATGACCGTCCCCCGCCACATCAAGCGCGGACTCGGGCTGTTCCAGCAGGTCTGTGAGGTGGGCCGCGCGCAGACCGCGGGCGCTGGTGAGCGTGGTGGTCGCGGCCCCGCCCCGGGACTCGTAGAGCCGTACGACGACATCGCCGGAGCGGTCGTCGGCGAGCTTGACCGCCTCCACGACCACGGCCGGGTCGGAGACCGTGACCAGGGGCGCGGCCGTGGCCGCACCCGGGCGTCGGCGCAGCGGCAGATGCAGCGCGTAGCCCCCGGCGACGGCCGCGCCGACATCGGCGCCCGCCTCCAGCGCGTAGGTGAAGGAGTGCCGGCCGCGGTCGGCCCGCGGGTCCGGGCTGTGCGGCGCGCGCAGCAGGCTGAGCCGCAGCGTGGTGGTGGTGCCGCCGTCCTCGCGGGTGTGACGGCGTACGTCGTGCCCGTACGTGGAGTCGTTGAGGACGGCCGCGCCGAATCCGTACTCACCGACATGCACCCATCGGTGGTTCCACACCTCGAAGCGGGCCGCGTCCCAGCTGGTGTTCTCGTGCGTGGGCCGCCGCACATGCCCGAACTGGATCTCCGCGCTCTCGTGCTCGGCGTGCACATTCAGCGGCCAGGCCGCCTTGAGCACGGCGTCGCGCTCCTGCCAGTCGATATCGGTGCGCACCACCAACCGTCGGCTTCCGGCGGTCAGTTGGAGATCCTGTGTGATCCGTGAATCGCCGAAGGTCCGTTCCACGCGGACACTCGCGAGCAGCGGACCCCGCTCGGTCAAGGTGACCGAGTCGGCCTCGTCGAGATCGCGCACCGTATTGCGGTAGTGGTGGTCGATGTTCCACGCGCTCCAGGCGTTGGGGTCGTCGTGGTGCAGCTGGAGCAGGTTGCCCGGCTGGTCCGGGGCGAGGGTCTCGCGCGCCGCGGCCAGGTCCCGTACGGACCGGACGAGCCCGGCGCCGTCGATGCGTACCCGCAGCAGACCGTTGTCGAGGACGAACCCCTCGCCCTCGCCGTCCGCCTCGGCGCTCACGGACGCGGGTGCCTCGTCGGCCGGGGTGCCCGCGCCCAGGGCGGGCGCGGTGACGGCGACCGCGTACCGTCCGTCGCTCAACGGCTGGGCGTCGCGCGGTGCCCGCACGCCGGTCGGCAGGACGAGCACCTCGTCGCGTGCGTGCGGGCCCGCGTTGAACACACTGTGCGGCTCGTCGGTGTCAGCGACCCCGGTGTCGGCGGTGCTCCCGTCGTCCCCGGCCGTTGTCAGCGCCGACAACGCGCCGTCGATGATCCGCTCAAGTCCCTCGTGGATACGGCCGTACGTCTCCTCCGCCTGCCGGTGCACCCATGCGATGGAGGACCCGGGCAGGATGTCGTGGAACTGATGCAGCAGCACCTGCTGCCACAACTCCTCCAACTCCTGGTACGGATACGCCGCCCCCGTGTGCACGGCGGCCGTCGCGGCCCACAGTTCCGCCTCGCGCAGCAGCTGCTCGGAGCGGCGGTTGCCCCGCTTGGTGCGGGCCTGGCTGGTGTACGTACCGCGGTGTGTCTCCAGATACAGCTCGCCGCGCCACACCGGCCGTCGCGGATACTCCGCGCCCGCCGCCTCGAAGAACTCCGTCGGGTGGGTGATCTCCACCTTCGGCGAGCCCTCCAGATCACGCATCCGGCGGGCCTTCTCCAGCATGCCGCGGGTGGGACCGCCGCCCCCGTCGCCGAAGCCGAACGGCGCGAGCGACCGGCTGGCCGCGCCCTTCTCGGCGAAATTCCGCTCGGCGTGGGCGAGTTCACGCCCCGTCAGCTCGGCGTTGTACGTATCGACGGGCGGGAAGTGGGTGAGGATACGGGTCCCGTCGATGCCCTCCCAGTCGAAGGTGTGATGGGGCAGCCGGTTGGTCGCGTTCCACGACAGCTTCTGCGTCAGGAACCAGCGCGCCCCGGCGAGCCGGGCCAGCTGCGGATACGCGGCGGTGTAGCCGAAGGAGTCGGGCAGCCACACCCCGTCCTGTTCGATACCGAACTCCGCCGCGAAGAACCGCCGCCCGTAGACGAGTTGACGCGCCAGCGCCTCCCCGCCGGGAAGATTGCCGTCGGCCTCCACC
This sequence comes from Streptomyces sp. NPDC102274, assembly GCF_044766385.1. Classification (NCBI taxonomy): domain Bacteria; kingdom Bacillati; phylum Actinomycetota; class Actinomycetes; order Kitasatosporales; family Streptomycetaceae; genus Streptomyces; species Streptomyces sp. NPDC102274. Next base: position 117,358 of record NZ_JBIWLW010000008.1, read on the forward strand.
CACATGCCGCCGACCGGTACGAAGGTGCCGTCGCCCACCGCCTTCCTGATCCGCTCGAAGATCTCGGGGCGCTGCTCCTTCATCCACGCGTACTGCTGCGCCGAGGAGCAGGCGAAGACCAGCTCGGGGTACTCCTCGGCCAGGGTGGTGATGTTGGTGAAGGTACGGGCGCACTTGCGGACGGTCTCGCGCAGCGGCCACAGCCAGGCGGAGTCGATATGGGCGTGGCCGACGGCGCTGATGGTGTGCGCGGAGGCATGCGCGGGCCGGGCCAGCACATCGCGGAGCGCGGCGCGTCCGGCGGCGGCCGTGGCGGCGACGTCCCAGGGGTCGACGGCGTCGACGGCGCGTTCCAGGGCGCGCAGGATCTCATGACGGCGCGACGAGTCGGCCGGCAGCTCGCGCATCAGCTCGCCCAGTACCTCGATGTCGTGCAGGAGGTGCCACACGTCCTCCTCGCGGACGGCGATCCCGGCGGCCAGCAGCCGGTAGAGCGTGTCGGTGCCCGCGGTCTCCTTCGAGCCGTAGTGGGTACCGATGCCGCGGCTGCCACTGATCGGCGGGTTGGCGGCCAGCTCGATCAGCAGATCCACCGGCTCCCCGCCGCTCGCCGAACCGGCGAGCAGCACCGACCTGTTGTAGGGATGCAGGCCCTGGACCGGGGTGCCGGACGCGTCGTGCACAAAGCCCTCCGCCTGGCCGCCCGGTCCCCGCGTCAGATCGAAGTCCAGGTCGAAGACGGCCTCCACCCGGCGGCCCGCCCAGTCGGCGGGGATACGGGCACGGGCGCGCAGCCAGGTGGTCGCCCACGGACCGCCCCACCCCTCGCCCACGCTGAAGGGTTCGTACGCGGCGGTCAGTGCCTCGGCGACGGGTACGGGCTCTCCCGGCACGCGCCAGGCGGACAACTCCAGGGGCAGCGACGGGCCGTAGAGGGCGGGGGCCAGACGCTCGGCGGTGAACTTGGCGATCCGGTCCTCGGTGGATACGCGGTCGTCATGCATGGGGCGAGGATTCCTTCTCGGTGGACGGCTGTGCGGGAACGGGGGCGGGGGCGGGGGCGGGGGCGGGGAGCCGAACGCTGTCGAGTTGGCCATCGGGCCACAGGACGTCCGCCACGATGGCGTTCGCGTCCGTCGTCCCCGTCGCGTCCGTCGTATGAGTGGCGTCCGTGGTCCCGGTGGCGTCCGTGGTTCGGGAGCGGAGCCGGATCCGCGGTGTCAGGTCCTCGGACAGAGCGTCGCCGCCGAGGTGGACGGCCGCGGCGTACGGCCGTGCGAAGACCACTTCGCCGCGGGTGGAGAGTGTCGGTGTCGCGGACGCGGTGGTGAGGGCGTTGGTGTCGGTTCCGTGGTGTACGTCCGCCTCGTCGAAGCCGGACCGGGACTCGAAGCCGGACCCGGCCCCCGACGCGGTTCCGGCCCCCGACGCGGCACCGGAATCGGAGCCCGAGCCGGGGTTCTCGTCGAGAACGGGCAGCGGAACGAGGCCGCTGTGCAGGTCCGTACCGCCCTCGGCCACGGCCCATCCCCCCAGCCGCAGCCGCCAAGGACCGGGGTCGCCCCCGGGAGCCGGGTCCACGCGCACCAGCCGGACCTCCACGGCGCCGCGCAGCACGGACGCCACGGTGATCCACGGCCCGAGGCGGTACGCCGTGTCCGGGCCGCCGAAGCAGTCCCAGCGCTCGTCCTCCGGCCAGTGCGCGCGACTGCGTGACACAGCGACACGGCCCTCGACCGTGATGCGCTCCAGGGGCCGCCGGTGGCTGGCCCGTCCGTCCGCGTCGAGCAGCACGACCGACGAATCCACCGGCCCGCCGCGCGGATGAGACGGAGTCTCGGGCGCGGCGTGCGTCGAGAAGGCGATCCGCGCGTACAGCGGATCGTCGGAGTGCTGCCGGGACGGATCGGCGTGGTCGCCGCCGTGATTGACGACGCGCACCACACCGTCGGCGCGGGTTCCGGACACCAGCCAGCCGGGTGCGCGCAGGGTACGGTCGAAGTCTCCGGACTCGACGGGCAGCGGACTCTCGGCGGCGCTCCACACCGGATGGCTGTCCGGCAGCAGCAGGCCCGCGAACCCCTTGCTCGCCCAGTACGGAGACGCGGGCCCGGAGTACACCTGGAGGACGGGCCGGAACGGCCGGTGCCAGCCCAGTGTCAGCAGGCCCCGCTCGTCGATGGCGCCGTGACCGGTGAAGTGGTCCAGCATCCGGCCCGCCAGCCGGCGTGTCTGGCCGGGCGGCAGCGGCGTCGCGTCGAAGAGCGCGCCGGTCCACACCGGCGCGAGCGCGGCGAAGCGGTACGTCAGCGAGCGGCCCTGGATCAGCGGCGAACCGTCGCCGCCCACCAGGTGCCGGGCGTCGTCCAGGAAACGGCGCAGCCGGGATCGGTAGCGATCGAGGAGCCCGTCCGGCGCCCGGTCACCGAGGATGCGGCAGAACCAGAGCGGATAGAAGTGCATGGCCCAGCCGTTGTAGTGGTCGTAGTTGCGGTGTGCGCCGCCGGAGAGCCCGTCGGAGTACCAGCCGTCGCCCGTGTACCAGTCTTCGGTGAGCTCGATCGTCCGCGTCAGATCACCGGCCCGCCAGGCGCCGCCCGTGGTATGGGCGAAGGCCTCGGTGATGGCCTGGAACCAGATCCAGTTGTTCCCCGGCATCGTGTTTCCGACCATGTCGCCCAGCCAGTCCAGCAGTTGGCGCCGCGTAAGCTCCGGCAGGCGGTCCCAGATCCACGGCCTGGTCTCGTGCAGGGCGATGGCGACCGAAGCCGCCTCCACCTTGGCCTGGTTGGACTCGGCGAAGGTGGGCCAGCGTTCTTCGTTCGCCGGGTCGACGCCCGCCACGATCCCGGCCGCGTACCACTCGGCGAGCCCGTGCGGATCGTGCCCCCGCGCGCCGGCCAGCCGGAACGCGGCCAGCAGAAAGGTCCGGGCGAAGCCCTCCAGACCATCGCTCCAGGGGCCGTTGACACTGGCCGTACCGGGCAGTCCGATCAGCGCGTGATGCTCCGAGGCGTACGGGCGGACCGCCAGCAGGAGCCGGTCGGCGACTCGCTCCCAGTCCGCCCTGGTGAGCGGGGCCGTACGGGGTGTGGAATGCGGCATCAGTGGAGACTCTCCCAGTATTTCTCGTATTCGGCGCGCATCCGGTCGCCGCCCTCGCGGCGCCAGGTCCGTAGCGTGTCGTCCCACGACGAGAGCGGATCCCGTCCCTGCATGATGCCCTTGAGAGAGTCGTCGATCCGCTTCTGGAGGCCGCCGCTGGAGGTGACGTCCGTTTCGGAGTACAGACCCTCGGCCGCGTTCTTCACCAGGACGTCCACGGCGCGCTTCTGAAACGCGTGCTGTTGCGGGACGACCTCGGGACGCTCGGGGAAGTACAGCGACTGAGGGGCGTCGGTGACGAAGACCGTGGGCACGGTCGTGTCGACGGTCCCGGTCGGGGTCAGCAGGGGATCGGACCCTTTGATCGTATGGTCGACACCCTCGACTCCGTATTTGCGCAGCTTGTACGCGTCGGTGCCGAAGGGCGCCGCCAACGCGTCGCACAGGCACAGCAGTTGGCGTATGCGCGAGCGCGGCGCCTTCTTGAAGACGAGCGTGGCGAAGCTGGAGTCGCCGGCCCAGTGGGTGCCGGGCCCGCCGTCGAAGCCGGGCGCGAGCATCCCGTCGATCGCGAAGTCCTCGGTGTTCTGCGCGTACAGCCGGTAGAAGTCGTTCCAGCCGGTGTTGCCGTCGTAGTGCAGCGCGATCTGACCGCTGCCGAACCAGTCCTTGAACTTGCCGAGGACGCTGTAGGCGTCCGGATGCAGCAGCTGGTCACGGGTCAGCCGGCGTACGGAGTCCAGGGCCTGCTTGATCTCCTCGGTCTCCAGCCAGGAGGTGAAGCGCCCCTGCTCCTCGCGCCATTTGTTGGGGCCGCCCAGCATCTCCATCATGAAGTAGAGCGTGGTCATCGGGTCACCCAGCGCGTAGCGGCTCTTGCGCGGCTCGGACAGATCCAGACACAGCTGCCTGAACTCGTCGAAGCTGCCCGGGTTCGGATCGAGGGACTTCTCCTTGACCCGGTCGGCGCGGTAGTACATCACGGAGCCGGTGTTGGCGCGGGGCATCGGCAGTCCGTAGATGCCGCCGTTGTAGACCGTCCAACGCCAGGACTGCGAGGGGATGTTGGCGAGGTACGGATACTCGCGGATCGCCGAGCCCGACAGATGCTCGGACAGGTCCTGGAAGAGGGCGTTGAACATGGCGGGACGCTGGGTCGCGGAGGGCAGTACCGCCATGGCGTCGGGAAGATCACCGCCCGCGATGACCACGGAGAACTTGTTGGGATAGTCCACGACCGGCACGATCTCCATCGTGAGCTCGGTGCCCAGACTGTCGTTGAGCGCCCGCCAGTAGCTGTTGCGGTCGGGCGGGGGCGGCACGGGATTGAAGATCAGCGTCATGACCGAGAACCCCGGGCCCTTGGCCGGCGGCCCGTCCGGGAAGGCGCGGATAGGGCGCTCCGGGTAGTGCAGATAGCCGTTGAGTACGCCCTCGGCGGTGCCGGCCAGGGGCGCGGCGACGCCCCGGTACGGGATGTACTCGGGCAACCGGACCCGCGCGTTGTCGGCCAGCGGGAGCCGTGGCCCGCCGTCGCCGCATCCGGCGAGGGCCAGCCCGGCGGCGCCGAGCGAGCCGCGCAGCAGATGTCTGCGCGTGAGATACGTGCCCATGTCAGGCCTCTCCTTTGTTGGCATCGGGGCCGCCTGCGACGGCGGCCCGCCGGGTCAGCCCTTGACGGCGCCGATCATCACGCCCTTCGTCAGATGGCGCTGCAAAAAGGGATAGACGATCACGATGGGGACGATGGACAGCACGAGGATCGCGGCCTGGAGGGCCTGCGAGGGCGGCAGCGCCGCGCCCGCGGCCGACGCCTGGCCGGCGCCGATCGCCGAGTTGTTGACGACATAGGTCCGAAGGACCAGTTGCATGGGCCATTTCGCCGACTCGTTCATATAGAGCATCGCGTTGAAGAACGCGTTCCAGTAGGACACCGCGTAGAACAGCCCCACCACGGCGATCGCGGCACGCGAGAGGGGCACCACGACGCGGCGCAGGATCTGGGCCGCGTTGGCTCCGTCGATCCGGGCGGCATCGGTGAGTTCGCCGGGGATGCTCATGAAGAACGACCGCAGCACGATCACATTGAACGCGCTGACCATGGTGGGCAGGATCAGCGACCAGTAGCTGTTGATCAGATGCAGCTGCTTGATCAGCAGATAGCTGGGGATCACACCCGGCGCGAACAGCATCGAGAACAGCAGGGTCATCAGCACCGGCTTGTGACCGAAGGAGCCCGGCCGGCTCAGCCCGTAGGCGAGGGTGATGCTGGACAGCAGGCTCAGCGCCGTACCGACCACCGTGACACCGACGCTCACCAGCAGGGCGCGTGACACCATGCCGCCCTGGAGGATGGCGCTGTAGGCGTCGAAGGTGGGATGGTCGGGCCACAGCACGAACCCGCCCGCCTCGTTGACCTGCTGGGTGTCGGCGAGCGAGGTCGCGATGATGGAGAAGAACGGGATGGCGACCAGCAGACAACAGATCAGCAGCAGAACGGATTTGACGACACGCCAGGGAGGCGAGGCGGGGGTCTGCCCGGGGATCGCGCTGTCCACGCGTCCGCGGCGCGGCGGCGGAACGGCGGGGGCGGCGGTCTGGACGGTGGTGGCGGTCTGTACGGTCATTTGCGGTAGATCCCTTCCTCGCCGAAGAAATGGGCGAGTCTGTTCGCGCCGAGGACGAGGACCACACCGACCACGCCCTTGACCAGGCCCACCGCGGCCGACACGCCCCACTGGCCGGCCAGCAGACCGTTGTTGTAGACGTAGGTGTCGAGGACTTCGCTGGATTCGAGCCCCACACCGGTCTGCTGGAGGATGATCTGCTCGAAGCCGACGCTGAGCGCGTCGCCCAGCCGGAGGATGAGCAGCAGGACCACGAGCCCGCGCAGCGCCGGCAGGGTCACATGCCAGGTCTGGCGCCAGCGGCCCGCGCCGTCGACCGCCGCCGCCTCGTAGAGGTTGTTGTCGACGCGGGAGAGCGCGGCGAGGAACAGGATCGTCCCCCAGCCGGTGTCCTTCCAGATCACCTGGGACGTGAGCAGCGTCTTGAACAGCTCGGGGTCGCCGATGATGTTCCAGGTGCCCAGTTCCTGGGCGCGCAGAAAGACATTGAGGAGACCGCCGTTGCCGAGCATCTGCTGGAACACGGCGACGACGACCACCCACGACAGGAAGTGCGGTAGATACAGGATGTTCTGTACGGCCTTCTTGACCCGCTCGCTCACCAGGCTGTTGAGCGCCAGCGCGAGCAGGATGGGCGCGGGGAAGACGAACACCACCTGGATCAGCAGCAGTTGGAGGGTGTTGTTCAGTGCGTGGAGGAACGCGGCGTCACCGTTGACGAGGACGCCGAAGTTGTCCAGTCCCGTCCAACTGCTGTGCCAGATCCCGATGAACGGCTGGTAGTCCTGGAACGCGATCACATTGCCGAGCAGCGGCACATAGTGAAAGAGGAGGACGACGAGAATGCCAGGCACCGTGAACCAGAACAGCGACCGGTCGCGACGTGCGGACCGTGTGGACATGGGCTGCCCTTCGCCAGGGTGGATGGAGCGATGTGCCGACCATGACAGTCCATTGATTTGTCTTACGTCAATGCTTCGTGCGCGTAAAAATCTGTCGCACCGGGGTTCGATGGACGTTGTTACGGTGCAGCTCAGCCAGTAGGAAGCGGTTTCTTTTTGGCCCTCTGGCTGCGGGTTCTCGTCGCGCGGGGTGCCTCGGGACGCTCTCTGTCGGCTCCAAAAATTGGCAACTTAGTACTTTTGCAGTTGAGGGGGCGGGTGTTTGGATGTCTGCCATGCGTGACATGGACGAGGCGAGCAAGCCGGTGCTCAGTGACCGGGACCACGAGGCTCTGCGCGCCTGGGCCCGTGGTGGGCCGGAGCGTTCCGTTCGCGCGCGCATCGTGCTGGACGCCGCGGCGGGTCTCAGCGTCTCCGGCAGCGCGCGCGCCCTGGGCATCTCCCGCCCCACGGTGACCACATGGCGCAAGCGGTACGCCGCCGAGGGGCTGGCCGGTCTTGAGCACCGCCCGCGCAGCGGCCGCCCGCCGCAGGTCGACGAGGCCGATGTCGTCGCCGCGACGCTCGCGGGACCGCCCGCCCCGGCGCGTACCTGGTCGGCCCGCGCACTCGCGGACCGTATCGGCGTCTCGCACACCACACTGACCGGGGTGTGGCGCCGGTGGCAGGTCGGTCCCGGCGAAGGCAGCCTGCCGACCGTGCCCGTCGATCCCGCCCTGCCCTGCGCGCGTGCCGAACTGCTCGGTGTGTGGGCCAGGGCCGACAGGGCGGTACTGGTCATCGGCGAGGCTCCCGCGCCCGAGGGGCAGCGGGGCCGGGCCACCGACGCCGACGAGCGACGCTCGCGGCACGCCGCCCTCGCCGCGCAGCTCGACCGCGTACGGGACGCGGAACCGCCGCCGGCCGGTCCGTCCGCGACCGGTGCCCACGCGGTTGCCCCGGGTGGCGTCCCCGCGCCGCGTGATCAGGAGCCCGACGCCCTGATCGCCACCATCGCCGCGCGTCATCCCCGCCGTACGCTGCACCTCATCGCCTGGGGCGACGAAGCGGCGTACCGCGCGACCCCGGACGGCCACCCGGACCATGACGCTCTCCGTGAGGCCAGCTGGCACCGGGCCGACTCCACCATGAGCTGGTCCGCCACCGCCTGTACGATCGCCCTCGCCGAACTCGCCCAGTTCCCCGGCCGGTTCAGACCGGTCCTGCACGCGCTGACCGAGGCCGCGCGGGCCCACGCGGACGCGCGCGGCGACTGTGCCTTCAGCTGGCAGCGGTCGGAGACCCGGGTGCGGCGGACCCCGCCCCGCCCCGTCCCGCGCGCCTTCAACCAGCTCGCGCTCGGCTCGTACAACGAGAAGCTGGTGATCGAGAGCATCCGGGAGGCGGGGGCGCTCAGCCGGGTCGAGATCGCCGAGCAGACCGGGCTCACGCCCCAGGCGGTGTCCCGTATCACCCGCAATCTGCTGACCGCCGGGCTGCTCGCCGAGGACGGAAGGCAGTCCGCGGGCGCCGGCAAACCGAGGGTGCCGCTCCGGCTGCGGCCCGATGCCGCGTCCGCCATCGGGGTCCATCTCGACCCCGAGATGATCAGCGTGGTGGCCGTCGACCTGTGCGGAGGCATCCTCGACCGTCGGCAGATGCACCTGTTCGAACGGCGCGACCCCGGCTGGTGCCTGGAGCACATGACACGGCTGGCCCTGGAGTCCGCGGCGGTGGCCCGTCAGGCGTCGGAGGCCCTGCTCGGGGTGGGTGTCGCCGTGCCGGGCCCGGTCGACGCGCGCGCCGGGATCGTCCTCGACCCGCCGCTGTTCGACGGCTGGGAACAGGTGGAGCTCAAGGCGGAACTGATCGAGCGGCTGGGCACGGCGGTGATCGTGGAGAAGGACGCCACCGCCGCGGCGATCGGCGAACGCTGGCTGGGCGCCGCCGACCGCGCCGGGGACTTCGTCTATCTCTACCTGGGCGCCGGCGCCGGCAGCGGTGCCTTCCTCAACGGCGATGTGTACCGCGGCACGACGGGCAACGCGGGCGAGATGGGCGAACTCTGCGCCATCAGAACCGGGTTGCTCACCGACGAGGGCGGCCCCCGCATGGTCGCGGAGTGTGCCCCGATCTCGGCGGTCGTCGAGCAGGCCAGGGCGGCTGGCCTGATGGTGCCGCAGGGGGACGGCGCCTACGACTGGGTCTGCGAAGCGGCGGCGCGCGGTGACGACCGGGCCGTCACGGTGCTGGAGAGCGTGGCCAGGACGGTGGCCCTGGGAGCCGTCGGCATCATCGACCTCCTTGACGTGGAACTGCTCGTCGTGGGCGGACCGGCCGTCCTGCCGTCCGTCGCCGACCTCTATCTGGGCCAGATCGCCGCCGCCGTCAACCGCTTCCCGGTCGCGCGGCGGGTACGCGATGTGCATGTCGCCCAGTCACGCCCGAACCAGGCGGCGGCGGTCGGCGCCGCGGCCGGTGTTTTCCACTCGGCGTTCACTCCCCGCCTGAGCCCGCACGGCCGTTCGGCACGTGGAGCGTCAACTCGCGGCTGAGTCGGAGCCATTGACGTATGGCAATCCAATGGATTTACATAGGCGGCCCCCCAACCCAAGGGTGCCTCATGCACAGACGCCGAAATCTCGTCCTGAGACTGACCCTCGTCCTCTCCCTCCTGACGGCGGGCCTGTGGTGGTCGGCGACCGCCCTGACCCCCACGGCACAGGCCGCCGCGAACCCGACCGTGAAGAACCGGGTGTACACCGGCTACCAGGGCTGGTTCAACGCGCCCGGTGACGGCTCACCGCTCAACGCCTGGCGGCACTGGGCCGGTTCGCAGCCCTCGCCGGGCAACCAGTCCTTCGAGCTCTATCCCGACATGAGCAAGTACCCGGCATCGGCCCGCTACGCCACGGGATACGCGCCGCTGGGCAATGGACAGAGCTCCACACTCTTCTCGTCCTACCCGACCGCCGTCGTCGACCAGCACTTCAGCTGGATGAAGCAGTACGGCATCGACGGCGCCGCTCTCCAGCGCTTCGGCAGCGACATCTCCGATCCCGCCGCGCCGCGAGCGGCGAACCGCAACTCCATCGCGGACAAGGCCCGTGACGCCGCCGAGAAGTACGGCCGCGGCTTCTACGTCGAGTACGACGTCAGCGGCCTGACCGACGCCAACCTTGAGCAGGTCCTCACGAGCGACTGGACCGACGTCATCACCGGCACGCTGGGCCTCACCGACTCCCCGGCCTACGCCAAGGAGGGCGGCAAGCCCGTCGTCGAGCTGTGGGGCCTCGGCTTCCTCAACCGGCCGGGCACCGCCGCCCAGGCGGAGCGCGTCGTGAACTGGTTCAAGGACCAGGGCCTGTACGTCATCGGCGGCGTGCCGCGCGGCTGGCGCACCGACGCCGACGCCAAGCCCGGATTCGCCCCGGTCTACCGGGCGTTCGACATGCTCTCGCCCTGGATGGTCGGCAGCACGGCCGACACCACTCCCCAGCTGACGGCCGACCGTGACGCGCTCAAGGCGACCGGCCAGGACTACCAGCCCGTCATCTATCCCGGCTTCGCCTGGTCCAACTGGAAGGACGGTCCGCGCAACGAGATCCCGCGCAAGAACGGCGACTACCTCTGGCAGCAGGCCGCCAACGTCCGCAAGGCCGGGGTGCCGCAGGCGTTCATCGCCATGTTCGACGAGTACGACGAGGGCACGGCGCTCGCGCCCGCCGCCGAGGACTCCTCGATGATCCCGACCAACCAGTACTTCCAGACGACCAGTTCCGACGGGAAGTATGTGTCCTCGGACTTCTACCTGCGGCTCGCCGGCAAGGCGACGCGTATGATCACGGGCCTGGACCCGCTGGTCACGCAGGTACCGATCCCGCTGGCGACCGGCCCCACCTTCTTCCGTACCAGTGTGGAGAAGGACACCGACGCCACACCGACCTGGACCAACACCCCGGTACCCGGCGGCACGTCGAATGTGACCGGTCCCGGCGGCAGCGGATCGCCCGTCCTCGGCGTGGTGACCGGGGAGGACCACCGGCTCGGGCAGTCGGCGCTGCGCATCCAGGGAAGTACCACGACGACCGCGCACGCCTACGCGTACTTCCAGGCGTTCGACGTCGACATCCCGGTGACCGCGGCGACGAAGCTGTCGTACGAGTTCCTGCCGAAGGACGCGGGCGGACGGAACGTCGCGGTGGACTTCGTGATGTCCGACGGCTCCACACTGCGCGACAGTGCCGCGACCACGACGGACGGCACGGACATGCACCCGGCGGCGCCGAAGGGCGGTGTCGGCGCCTGGACGAAGATCCAGAGCAATGTCGGTCCCGCGCTGGCCGGCAGGACGATCGACAGGATCCTGGTGGGCTTCGACCGCCAGGGGACGTCCGGCGGTTTCCACGCGTACATCGACGACCTCACGGTCTTCAATGGCTGAGCAGCCGAGCAGCCGAGCAGCCGAGCAGCCGAGCAGCTCTGAGCAGTTGAGCGTGGAGTGAGCGGTTGAGCAGGAACCGGGGGAGTGGGGGGGGGGGGGGGGCCCCCCCCCCCCCCCCCCCCCCACCCACACCCCCCCCCCCACCCCCCCCCCCCCCCCCCCCGCGCCCCCCCCCCCCCCCCGCGCGCCGCCCCCCCCCCAAACC